>JAJZGX010000131.1 GCA_021804825.1 Pseudomonadota bacterium
GAACGCCACTTTTGAGGAAGCCAGCGACTGGCTGGATGAAATCAAGGCGGTCAAAAGCCCGGAAGAACAGGGCTGGATTCGCGAAGTCGCCAGCTTGCAGGATCAGGCTTTTGCTGCGGTCCTCGATGGTATCAGACCCGGCCTGCGCGACCATGACATCGCCGCACTGGCCTGGAACGAGGGCCAGCGGCTCGGCAGCGAGCAGGGGATCACGCTGGCGAGTTCTGCTGTGCTCGGCCAGCGCGCCTCGTTTCTGGGACGGCATCAACAGGGGCGACGCATCAAAAGGGGCGATCATTTTTCGCTGCTGATCGAAGTCAATGGGCCCTGCGGCTATTATTGCGAAATAGCCCGCACCATCGTGCTGGGACAGGCCAGCACGGAGCTGCTGGAAAGTTTTGCTGCGATGACAGAGGCACAGGCGTACACGCTCTCGTTGCTGAAACCCGGCGTTCTGGCCGCAGATGTTGCCGCAGCGCATGACGCTTGGATGATTGCTCACGGCTTTCCTCCCGAGCGACGGCTTTATGCCCATGGTCAGGGCGCGGATATGGTCGAGCGCCCGCTGATCCGCGCCGACGAGACCATGCGCCTGCAAGCTGGCATGAATCTCGCCGTGCACCCCGGCTATGAAACCGAGCGGCTGTTTGCGGTGATTTGCGATAATTACCTGCTGGAAGCAGGTGGCCCCTCGGCCTGCCTGCACATGACACCCAAGCAGATTTTCGAGCTTGAATAGCGCGCCTCGAAAGCGCGGCATCGCTGCGGGATTTCCTGGCGGCAGACCTATTGGGCGCGCCAACGGCAGCTAAGCATAAAGTCTTGACAAAAATAGAAGATTCATTCCATTCTATGGGCTGGGCTACCTGATTTCGATCGTCTTTTTGTTTTGGCGTTTCGAAGGAGTGGATCATGATGCCCATGCAAGGAGATTTCGACCGCGACATCGTCGTGCTCGATGAAGTGGATCTTTCTGCCGACATCTACGCTGCCATGGCGACGACGCGTGAAGTCGCGCCGGAATGTGAAGACAGCGCAGATTTGACACCAATGGACAAGGAGAGCGGTCTGGCCGAACTTTATCGAGCCAGGCTCCACGAAACCGCGCCACGCATTTCCGCTCTCGCCGAAGTGGTTTCGCGCCGCTTGGCCAACAGGGACATGGCCGTCATTGCCCCGTCGCTTGGCGTTGCGCAATGCGCTCTCGAACAGCAACGCTTCGTTCTTTTCGCGTTGAGCCACCTTCTGGGCACCCCCACGGCGACCGAGCCGCGAACGCGGCGTGTCTTGTGGGATGTCAAGCCAAGGCCTGTGCTCAATGTCGAGTTCGCCACTTATTCCGAGCACGCCAACGAGGCCGAGCTTCATACCGACAATACTTTCAACGCGCATCCGGAGGCATTTTTCTTTCTCTACGCGGTTCAGGAAGCGCGATGTGGCGGCGGTCTCAGCTATTTTTCCAACGGCATGCGCATCCGCGACCATCTGGCGCGCACCGCGTCCGGTCGGGCTGCCATCGACCTGCTGAGCAAGACGCCGGTCTCGTTTCGCGTTCCCTCGACGCTGAGCCAGGACCCGATGGTTCCCGAATATATCAGCGCCACGGTTTTTAGCGAACGACCTGAGATACGCTTCCGCCAGGACGTTATCCTGAGCGGCCTTAAAGCCCGCCCGGCGCCCGATAACGCCGATGTTGCAGACGCCGTGAATCGTGTCGCCGAAGCCGCCCAGTCCGTAAGGACGAGCGAGCTCAAATTGCCAACTGGCGCCATCGCCTTTGTCGACAACCACAACGCTTTGCATGGGCGTTCGAGTTTCAAGGACGCAAGTCGCCATCTCATACGCGTGCGCATGACGGCTTAGCGCGGACGCTCAACCTCGGTTGTTGCCTGTGGATTTCGAAGGCGGCGCGCAACCGGCTGATGAGGGCGGGTGATAATGGCGGCGACAGCAGCACGCCGCCGCCGAAAGCTTCGTTCCAGCGCCGTGCCGCCTGTTCCAGTTCAATCGAGGCCTTGCGCCACCAGTGCCACTAAATCGCGCATGATGGTGTTGAGTTCGAAATTTTTCGGCGTGAAAATGGCGGCAACGCCTGCCTTGCGCAGCATTTCGGCATCTTCCGGCGGAATGATGCCGCCCACCACCAGCGGCACATGGGCCAGACCGGCGGCTTTGAGCCGCGCCAGAGTGTCAAGCGCGAGGCCGACATGCGAGCCTGACAGGATCGAAAGGCCGATGCAATGAGCCTGCGTTGCCTTGGCGCGCGCCACCAAGTCTTCCGGTGTCATGCGAATGCCGTCATAGATCACTTCCATACCAGCATCGCGGGCGCGCACAGCAATCTGCTCGGCACCATTGGAATGGCCATCCAGCCCCGGTTTGCCCACAAGAAAGGTCAGCCTGCGCCCGAGCTTCATCGACACGCGCTCGACCTCGGCGCGCACCGTATCAAGGTCGCCAGGCACCTGACGCGCCATCGACGATACCCCGGTCGGTGCGCGGTATTCGCCAAAGCAGCCGCGCAAAGTAGCCCCCCATTCGCCGGTCGTCACCCCGGCCTTGGCCGCGGCAATGGAAGGCGGCATGATATTGTCGCCCGCCTCGGCGGCGGCACGCAGAGCGGCAAGGGCGGCGCTGACCGCGACCGGATCGCGGGCCGCGCGCCAGGCCTCGAGACGGGCAATCTGCTCGGCCTCGACATGGGCTGGCACCACCATGATGGCATCGTCGCCCGCCGTGAGCGGCGAGGTGACAGTTTCGCGATAGCGGTTGACGCCCACCACCACCTGATCCCCGGTCTCGATGCCCTCGATGCGCGCGGTGTTGCTATCCACCAGCCGCGCCTTCAGCCAGCCGCTTTCCACCGTCGCCACAATGCCGCCCTCGGCATCAATTTCCGCAAGATCGCGCAAGGCTGCACGTTTCAGCTCCTCGACCTTGCGGGTGATTTCGTGCGAGCCATCGAAAATATCGCCAAATTCCAGCAGGTCGGTTTCATAGGCCATGATCTGCTGCATGCGCAGTGACCATTGCTGGTCGAAAGGGCGCGGCAGGCCCAGCGCCTCATTCCACGCTGGCAATTGCACCGCGCGGGCGCGCGCATTCTTCGAGAGCACCACCGAGAGCATCTCGATCAGGATGCGGCTGACATTGTTTTCAGGCTGCTGCTCGGTAAGGCCAAGGGAATTGACCTGCACGCCATAGCGAAAACGCCGCAATTTTTCGTCCGCGATTCCAAAGCGCGTCGCGGTGATTTCGTCCCAAAGCTCGGTGAAAGACCGCATTTTGCAAAGCTCGGTGACAAAGCGCATCCCGGCATTGACGAAAAACGAGATGCGCCCGACAACTTCGCCAAAGCCCTGTTCATCGACCTGACCTGAGGCCTTTACGCTGTCGAGGATAGCAATGGCCGTTGCCAGCGCGGTCGACATTTCCTGCACCGGCGTCGCGCCGGCTTCCTGCAAATGATAGGAGCAGACGTTGATCGGGTTCCATTTCGGCACTTCGCGCGTCGTGAACACGATGAGATCGCGCGTCAGACGCATCGAAGGGCCTGGCGGAAACACATAGGTGCCGCGCGACAGATATTCCTTGATGATGTCGTTCTGGGTCGTGCCCTGCAAGGCAGCGCGCGGCGCACCCTGTTCATCGGCCGCCGCAATATAAAGCGCCATCAGCCAAGGTGCGGTGGCATTGATGGTCATGGACGTGTTCATTTCGGCGATGGGAATAGCGTCAAACAGCGTGCGCATATCCCCAAGATGGCTGATCGGCACGCCGACCTTGCCGACTTCGCCGCGTGCCAGCACATGGTCGCTGTCATAGCCCGTCTGGGTGGGCAGATCGAAGGCGACCGACAGGCCGGTCTGACCGCGCGCCAGATTGCCGCGATACAATTTGTTGGATTCAGCGGCGGTCGAATGACCGGCATAAGTGCGGAATATCCAAGGGCGATCACGCACAGCGCCAAGGTTTGCGGGTTGAACATTCATGGGCAATTGCATCCGGTTTGGCGCGATGATAACACTATGGTGCGCCGCATCAAAATAGCGAAAAGGCTAAGATGATGACGCAACTGGAGCGACACGATGGATCAACCCGCCGCTACCCGCACCCTCACCGTCATCACCGGGGCCTCCGGAGGGATTGGCGCCGACCTCGCAAGGATATTCGCGGACAAGGGTCATGATCTGGCTTTGGTGGCACGCGACGCCGACCGATTGGCGACGCTGGCCGATGAACTGGGCCGCGTCGGTCGCCCGCGTCCGCTGGTAATTCCACTTGATCTTGGCCAGCCAGGAGCCGCCGACGCTCTGCTGGCCAAACTGCAAGGCGCCGGTGCGAAAGTTGATATTCTGGTCAATAATGCCGGTTACGGCCTGTTGGGCAATGTCGTCGATTTGGATCGCAAGGGCCAGCTTGGCATGATCGATCTCAATATCCGCGCCTTGACCGACCTGACATTGGCGTTCTTGCCCATGTTGCGGGCATCGAAGGGCCGCATGCTCAATGTCGCCTCGACAGCGGCCTTCTGCCCCGGCCCGGGTCTGGCGATCTACTACGCAACCAAAGCCTATGTGCTCTCCTTCAGCGAAGCCCTGGCGCATGAACTCAAGGGCGAAGTTTCGGTGACGACACTTTGCCCCGGCCCGACCACGACCGAATTTCAAAGCCGTGCTGGTTTTGAAAAAAGCCCGATGATGAACAACATGCCGATGATGAGCGCCAAGGCGGTGGCGCAGATAGGCTATGACGCGATGATGGCGGGCAAGCGGGTGGCCATTGCTGGTTTCAGCAATCAGGCCATGGCTGTTGCGATGAAACTCTCTCCCCACGCCTTGCTTTTGCCCATTTTGAGCAGGATTCAAGGTGCGCGCGGCAGCACGAGGTGAGCGCGTCGCTATGAACAAAAGAGCACTGATGCCTGATACATCCGCTTCAAAATTGCCGGTGCTCATCGTCCTGCATCAGGAACATTCCACGCCCGGGCGCATCGGCCGTCTGATCGAGGCGCAGGGCCACAGGCTCGACATTCGCCGCCCGCGCTTCGGCGATGCCCTGCCGCCAACCATGAAGGAACATTCCGGAGCGGTGATTTTCGGCGGGCCGATGAGCGCCAATGATGAGGAAGATTTCATTCGCAGCGAAATCGAGTGGATTGGCGTGCCGCTCAAGGAAAGCAAGCCCTTTCTGGGGGTTTGCCTCGGTGCGCAGATGCTGACGCGCCATTGCGGTGGCAGGGTCTACAAGGATCCCGATGGCCGAGCCGAGATTGGCTATTATGACATCAAACCCCTGCCGGGCACCGAAACACTGGCGGGTGCGCTGCCGGCGCATGTTTATCAATGGCATCGCGAGGGCTTCGATTTGCCGCTCGGCGCGCGTCTGCTGGCACGTGGCGAAATTTTCGAAGTGCAGGCTTGCTGTCTCGACAAGGCCTATGCCATTCAATTCCATCCCGAAGTCACTTACGCCATGATGTGCCGCTGGACGACACGAGCCGCCGAGCGGATGAGTGCCCCAGCGGCGCAACCGCGCGAACAGCACCTCGAAGGCTGGTTTCGCTATGATGCGGCTGTGGAACGTTGGGCTCAGGATTTTATCGTGCGCTGGCTTGGCGCGTGACGCCGCAGCGGCGGTCTGCTATGGGGTCAGCGAGGTCTCGCCGAAAGTTCCGCCTTGATCAGCATCATTATAAAACGCCTGCGGGTCGAGCGCTCGGAGCGACGTATCCTTGACGATTTGTCGTTCGAGCTGACGGGCGGCACGATCACGACCGTGACAGGCCCTAACGGCGTGGGCAAATCAACACTTCTGCGGGCACTGGCGGGCTTTTTGCCCTTGGCGGGTGGCACCATCACCACAACGGGCCTGCCTGATGAGGTGACCCTCGCTGAAAGCTGTCATTATCTCGGCCATACTGACGGCCTCAAAAACAGCCTCAGCGTTGCAGAAAATCTCGAATTCTGGGCTTTGATGCTGGGCGGCGGAGGCATCGCCCCCGCCGCCGCTTTGGCGGAGGTGGGGTTGCCACATGTCGCCGAGTTTTCCGTCGGCTACCTTTCTGCCGGCCAGCGCCGCCGCGTCGCTTTGGCGCGGCTTCTCGTCGCCCACCGCCCGATCTGGCTGCTGGATGAACCGACCACGGCCCTTGATGCCAGCGCTCAGCGCCAATGTGCCACAATGATCGCAACCCATGCCGCACGCGGCGGCATTGTGCTGGCAGCAACCCATGCACCCTTGGGCCTCGCCCATGTCCGGGAATTGGCGATGAGCCCGCAGCCGACGAAAATCGAGGATTTATGAGCGACCATTCCGCCCGAAACGGCTTTGCCTTCAACCCGCTCAACCGCATGTCGGAGCGCCGCGAAGACGCTGATTTCATCACTGCCCTCAGGCAGAACCCGCAGGC
>JAJZGX010000044.1 GCA_021804825.1 Pseudomonadota bacterium
GAATTGGGGAGAGAACGAACTGTGACATTCAAAATTGATGATTTTGCCCGCGTCCTGGCCGATGCCCAGTTGAGCGACCACCACGCCCTTTGGGATGAGGCCGGTGCCCCCCGCGACATTGCCGACGCCATGCAAGCGCAAGCGCTGAGCCTGCGCATGATTGGCGCTGACCTCGGCGGCCTCAAGCTTGGCTTCAATGCTGACGGCGTCGCCATAGCCGGGCCGATGCTTAAAGCCATGGTCACGCCATCGCCGGCACGCCTGACCTTGCCGCCCCGTGGTGGCCTGCTGGCCGAAATCGAGATTGCCTTTCGCTTGGGCTCAGACCTGCCGCCGCGCGCGCGGCCCTATGTCCGCGCTGAAGTGACGACCCATGTCGATGCAGTGCTGATCGGCATCGAATGGCTTTGCCCGAGGCTTGACGCGCGCGCAGCAACGCATTTTCCCTCGTGGCTGGCGGATCGGCTCGGTAATCATGGCTATGTCACGGGCGCCAGCCTCGCCGCTGACAGAGTGGCGGATCTCTCGAATTTGCGCACGCAAATGTGGGTCGATGGCACCTTGACCCATGACAAGCACGGCGGGCATCCGCAAAATGATCCGCTGTTGCCGCTTCTCGCCTATGCCAATGCCCAGAACGACGCCTTCGGTGGTCTCAAGGCCGGCATGGTCATCACCACGGGATCTTTGACAGTGCCGCTGCCGATCAGCGCCCCTTGCGAGATCAGAGCGGAAATTGCCGGCATCGGCACGGTCGCGGCCTCAGTCGTCAAAGCCTGATCGCCCGGCCAGCAGCGCCTGCGCGCGGGCAAGGTCATCGGGGCTGTTGATGTTGAAAAACGGATCATCTTTCAGGTGATCAAAGGCTACCGAAACGCCATCGAGACGCAGCAATGCCTTGGTGACGGCCCGGATGTTTTCCTGTTCGACCATGCTGCGCAGCGCGTGCCGCAGTGCCAGCGGCCAGAGTGTCACGGCAGGATGCAGCCTGCCGCCATGGCAAGCACTTGCGGGGACATCCGCGCCAACGACCCGCGCGCCTTGCAGTCTTTGCGCCAGATCCTCGGGCGCAAAGGGCGTATCCACCGGCAGGCTCAGCATGTGTGTCACAGCCGGTGCCGCACGCGCCAGCCAGTCCAGACCGGCCAGAATGCCGGCCAGCGGGCCTTGAAAGCCGGGCAGGTCATCGGCCAGCGTTGCCGCGGGCGCGAGGTTGGCAAAGCGCGTCAGATCACCCGCCGCGCTGATGAGCACAGGCGCGGTTTGCCGGGCGAGCCTGGCATGGACGTGGGCGACCAGGGTCTTGCCGCCGAGTTCAACCAGCGCCTTGTCCCGTCCACCAAGGCGGCGCGCCTGGCCCCCGGCGAGAATGAGTCCGGCGCTGCGCATGGGCTTCATGTCATTTCAACACAAATTGCAACACCAGCGCCACAAGCCCCAGCCCCGCCACCGACACAGCCCACAGGGCGACAAACCACATGAGCCGTGATCGGAGTTGTGGTTGCATCAGTGATACCCCGCTGAAGGATCGAGTTTGCCGCGAAAAATCCAGTAGGACCAAATGGTGTAGACAAGGATCACCGGCAGCAGCACCACCGCGCCATAAAGCAGGAAGCCGAGGCTCTTGTCCGGTGCCGCCGCCGCCCAGATGGTGACCGCGCCCGGCACGATATAGGGATAAAAGCTGATGCTGAGGCCGATATAGCACAGCACAAACAAGGCCAGCGCTGCAACAAAGGGGCGATGGTCACGTTGCTCGCGCAGGCTTTTGACCAGCACATAGGCCGCCAAAGCCACCAGCAGCGGTACCGGTGCCGTATAAAGGATGGCGGGAAACGCCAGCCATTTCTGGTAATAATAGCCGTGCAGAAAGGGCGTCCACAGGCTGATGATACCGATCAGCGCCAGCAAGGTGATACCCGCAGGCAGCGCGACCCGCCGCGCCCAGTTCTGCACGTCGCCGGTAGTTTTCATGTTCAGCCAGGTCGCGCCCAGCAGCACATAACCAACCACGAGCGCCACCGCTGTCAGCAGGCTGAAGGGGGTCAACCAGTCCCACCAGCCGCCAGCATAACCACGGCCGACAACCTTGATGCCCTGCACCAATGCCCCGAGCGCGAGACCTTGCGCCAGCGCTGCGACCAGCGATCCGCCAAAGAAGGCGGCGTCCCACAGAAATCTGCCACGCCGTGTGCGCCAGCGAAATTCAAAGGCCACCCCGCGCAGAACGAGGCCGATCAGCATGGCGATCAGCGGCGCATAGAGCGCCGGCATGATGATGGCATAGGCCAGCGGAAACACGGCCAGCAGGCCGCCACCGCCGAAAACCAGCCATGTCTCGTTGCCATCCCATACCGGCGCGACCGAATTCATCATCAGGTTGCGGTTGAATTCATTGCCGCCGAAGGGGAACAAGATTCCGATACCGAGATCGAAACCGTCGAGTATGACATAGGCCAGAACCGCAAATGCAATGAGTCCGGCCCAGATGAAAGGAAGATCAAGGGTCATGATGGGGCTTTCCTCTGGGGGTCATTCAGCGGTTGTGACATGCGGGGGCTGCAGCAGATTTGCGACGGCGGGGCGCCCCGCGGAACGCATGGGCCCGGAATCATCGAAATCGGTCTCTGCGGTGCCGGGCGTGCGGCGCATCAGCCGCAGCAGGTAGAAAATACCGATGCCGAACACCAGAAAATAGACGATCACAAAGGCCAGCAGCGAGGTTGCAATGGCAGGGGCGGCAAGCGGCGAGAGCGATTGATCTGTGCGCAACAGGCCGTAAACCGTGTAAGGTTGGCGCCCGACTTCGGTGGTGACCCATCCGGCGAGCAGGGCGATGAATCCCGTAGGTGCCATGGCCATTGCTGCCCAAAGCAGGGCGCGGGACTCATGCAGTTGACCGCGCCAGCGCAGCCAGGCGCCCCATAGTCCAAAGCCCAACATCGCGAATCCGAGGCCGACCATGAGCCGGAATGTGTAAAAAATGATCGAAGAATCGGGCTGGTCGGAGCGCGGCCAGTGCTTCAACCCGGTGATCGAACCATTCAGGCTATGCGTCAATATCAGGGCGCCCAGATAGGGAATCTCGATCTTGTCATAGGTCGTTTGCGCTGCCATGTCAGGAATTCCGAACAAAATCAGCGGGGTATGTGGCTTTGTCGAGAAATCACCTTCCATCGCAGCAATCTTGGCGGGCTGAAATTCCAGCGTATTGAGGCCATGGGCATCGCCCACGCCGATCTGCAAAGGCGCGACAATGATCGCCATCCACAGCGCCATGGAGAACATCAGGCGCGCCACCTCATTGGTGCGGTTGCGCAAAAGGTGGAAGGCGCCAACCCCGCCTACGACGAAGGCCGTGGTGAGATAGGAGGCGAGCACCATGTGAACCAGTCGATAAGGAAAGGAGGGGTTGAAAATCACCGCCATCCAGTCCAGCGCAATATATTGGCCCTGCGCGTTGATGCCATAGCCGGCCGGTGTCTGCATCCAGCTGTTGACCGACAGGATCCAGAAGGCCGAAAACAACGTGCCGACCGCCACCATCAGCGTGGCAAAGAAATGCAAAGCCCGTCCCACTTTGGCCTCGCCAAACAGCATAACGCCCAGAAAGCCGGCTTCGAGGAAAAACGCCGACATCACCTCATAACCCATCATCGGGCCGATCACCGGGCCAACCTTGTCGGAAAACACGCTCCAATTGGTGCCGAACTGGTAGCTCATGACCAGGCCGGACACGACGCCCATGCCGAACACCACGGCAAAAATCTTTTTCCAGTAATCGAAAGCGGATTTGTAGACCGCCGCGCCGCGCCAAAGCCACAAAGCTTCGAGCACCGCCAGATAGCTGGCGAGCCCGATGGAAAATGAGGGGAAAATGATGTGGCTCGCCATCGTGAAAGCAAACTGGCTGCGTGCGAGGGATTCCGCATCGAGGTGGGGCATAGGCCTGCGTCCTTTACATATTCAATTGTCGGAATATGAACTCGATGGCAGGTCTTCGCAATGCCCGCAATGTCGCACCGTGGACATCGCAGCGCGACGGCTCGCCGAGTACACACTGGTAAAGTTGTGCCAAACAACTTAAATAGGCGCCAGCTTGGGACGTCAACCGTCCAAGCGGCAGATCCGGGGCGCTCGGACATCTGTTCATCATTGATCTTTGGGAGTTTTTCACATGAAGAAAATTGCGATTGCCGCGCTTGTCCTCGCCAGCCTTGGGGTGGCCACGGGTGCGCAGGCCAAGGGCTGCATCAAGGGGGCAGCTGCGGGTGCGGTTGCGGGGCATTTTGCACATCACACGATTCTGGGTGCGCTGGGTGGGTGCATTGCCGGACACGAAGCCGCTAAGATTGCTGCCAAGCGCAAAAAGGAAGAAGAGATGAAGGCTCAGCAGCAGCAGGGCATGCAGCCCTCGAATCTCGGTGCTGTTCCGTCACCTTCGGCAGCCGTGCCTGCCAGCAAGTAAGTTGGATTTTGGCGGGGTGGAGCGGGCGATCGGGATCGAACCGACGACATATAGCTTGGGAAGCTATCGTTCTACCACTGAACTACGCCCGCGTTTCGGCTCGCACCATAGCCAGAACGTCGGCGCAGTCAACGCCTGATCTGCGGCACCCGGCCTTGTCCTGGTGCCGCCAAGCTCGATATGCGGCGCTATTTGCGCCGCATTTTCAGTTGAAATCGCCGGGTCATTGTAAGGTTTTGGGGCAAAACCTGACGGAAGGACTCGAGAATCCTTGATCATTCGCCAATTAGTCTGCATAAGCATGGGCGTGCATCTACCGCATGTCGCAAGCTATGAGATAACCATTGGAACCTGCTTCTTCTCGCATCATCATTGCTGACGATCATCCGCTTGTGCGCGGCGCTTTGCACCAGGCGGTGCGCGGAGCCGTCGCGGGCAGTGACATCATCGAATGCGCCAATCTCGAAGACGTGCGCAATTCACTCGGCGCCAATTCAAATGTTGATCTGGTCATGCTCGATCTGGCCATGCCCGGTGTGCGTGGCTTTTCCGGCCTGCTTTACCTGCGGGCGGAATTTCCCGGAGTGCCGGTCGTAGTGGTTTCCGCCAATACGGATCGCGACATCATGCGTCGTTGCGTCGATTTCGGCGCATCAGGCTTCATTCCCAAGACGACCGACATGGACACGATGCGCCATGCCATCCGCACCGTGCTGGCAGGAGACACCTGGACGCCGCCGGACGTTGACCTGCGCGCTCCCGCTGATTCGCAGACCGCTGACATCGTGCGGCGACTTTCGACCCTGACGCCGCAGCAGATGCGCGTGCTGATGATGCTTTCCGAAGGGCTGCTCAACAAGCAGATCGCGTTCGAGCTGACCGTGTCGGAGGCGACCGTAAAGGCTCATGTCTCGGCAATTTTGATGAAGCTCAATGTCGAGAGCCGCACCCAGGCCGTGATCGCGGCCAGCCGAATCGAGGCCACTGGCACAACGGTGGAGTGATCCCCATATCCAGCGGCGCGGAACGTTGAGGCGTGGTCTTCGCGACCTCGTTCCGATCTTTTGGAGTTATTGTGATGAATAGCACCGCTCTTAACCGCTTTATCGGTGGCTCACCGGTCGCCGTGGGCGTGCGACTATTTGTAGTCTCGCTCATTGTCGGTGCGCTGATGGTGTGGCAGGGCATCGATCCTGCAGATTTGTTTTTTATGTTTGACAGGCTGCTGCGCCATGTCTGGCAGCTGTTCTTTCAACTTTTTGGCAATTTCGGTCGCGATTTGGAAATGGGCGCGATTGTCGTCATCCCGATCTGGCTGGTGCTGCGCGTGATCAACTGGCGCCGCGCCTGAATTTCGCGTCAAGCGCTGCTGTCTGAACCCGGTTCGGGTTGTTGCGGCAGCAGCGGCTCGGCATGGCCGACGATACGGGTTATGCCTGTGACATCCTGTCGCATCGCATGATCGATCTGGTCGATCAGCACGTGCACCTCGTCAACGCTGAGCGCCGGGCTGACACGGGCATGATAATTGATCACCAGGCCGAGGGGCGTATCGCGCACTCTGACGTGATGCACATCGCTGACCCCCACTGTGCCCGCAGCATGGTGCCGCAGGCGCGCCGCCATGGCCTCGATCTCACCGGGGGCGGCATCATGGCCGGCCACGGGCTCGGATTGCATCGGCTCGATATGGGTTTCAACCTCGATGTCGCCGCCGATTTCGCTCTTGATCGCGGCCTCGAGGCGGCTGGCCATCTGATGCGCCTCGCCGTGGGAAGTGGCACCATTGACCTCCATATCGAGGCTGATGGCGATGGTTCCTTCAACATTCTGAATGGTGACATGATGCACCGGCACGCGGCGGCGGGCGGCCACCAGTAGCACCTGTTCGAGGATGCTCTCGTCATCGAGCACCACCGGATTTGCCGTGATCGTCACATCAAGCTGCGGCGACAGCTTGGCAAGCGCCTGCGCGAGGCCGGTTTTCATCTCGCCGACCCGCACCAGCGGCATTGATCGCCCGACGCTCACCACGACATCACCAAGAATGCGCGGCCCGACGGCGCGCAACCGCAACGCCTCCACGGCCATGACGCCCGGCGTCGCCTCGATCAGCCGCCGCACATCTTTGGTCAGTTCCGGCGGGGCGGCGTCGATCAGGCTGTCGATCGTGCGGCGCGCCAGTCGCCAGCCAGCTAGGCCGATGAACAAGGCAACGCCAAGCGCCGCCAGACTATCGCCGCGTATGAAACCAAAATTCTGCGCGATCAGGCCGGCGAGCACCAGCACCGAGGACACCATGTCGCTGGAAAAATGCAATGCATCTGCAGCAAGCGCTTCGCTCGATTCTTCTCGGGCAACTTTGGCGAGGCCGTGCCACCGCCAGCCATCGATCAGCACCGAAACCACCAGCACGCCGAAGGTCAGCGGCCCGGCATTGACAGCATGCGGATTCGCCAGCCGCTGGATGGCCTCGATGATGACAAAAGTCGCTAGCGCCAGCAGCATCGATGTTTCGGCCAGCGCCGCCAGCGGTTCAAGCTTGGCATGGCCGAAGGGATGTTCGGCATCGGCCGGGCGCGCGGCCTCCCGAATCGCAAAAAACGTCAGTACCGTCGCCGCCGTATCGAGCAAGGCGTGGCCTGCTTCCGACAGCAAGGCCAGCGAGCCGGATGCCAGCCCGGCCAGCAATTTGGCCAGCGCCAGCACTGTGCTGGCGGCAATGGAGGCCCGCGCCGCCCGCTGCTTGCGTTGCAGACTGGCGGCCTCCGCAACCTCTTGCGCCGTTGGGGCTCCGTGGGATGATGTCTGCACGCGCCGCACCCTTCGTTTTGTCTGATGGCGGCAATTGCCGCGTCGGGTCGACCCTGCAATAATGTAAGTGACAAAGGCAACAGGGAGAAGCTGGTAATGCACTATCTACATACCATGGTGCGGGTGAAAAACCTCGACGAGGCGCTCGATTTTTATTGCAACAAGCTGGGCCTTGTTGAAGTTCGCCGCACGTCGAGCGAGAAAGGCCGCTTCACCCTCGTGTTTCTCGCGGCCACTGATGACGCCGAGACCGCAAAAACCACTCGCGCGCCGCTGGTTGAGCTCACTTGGAACTGGGACCCCGAAACCTATACGGGCGGCCGCAATTTCGGTCATCTCGCCTATGCAGTTGATGACATATATGCGCTCTGTGCCCGGCTGATGAAAGCGGGCGTCACCATCAATCGCCCGCCACGCGATGGCCATATGGCCTTCATCCGTTCACCGGAAAACATCTCGATCGAACTGTTGCAGAAGGACGAGCCCAAAGCCCCCGCCGAGCCGTGGCTGTCGATGCCCAATACCGGCGTCTGGTAGATTCAGCGCCCCATCAGTGCGCGCACATGCGCGCCCGCTGACTGCGCGAGACCTTCGAGGTCGTAGCCGCCCTCGAGCACCGAGACCATGCGGTCGTGGCAATGGCGATGCGCCAGGTCGCCGAGCTTGCCGGTCATCCAGTAAAAATCATCGGGCTCAAGCGCGAGGTTGCCGAGCGGGTCGTGCTTGTGTGCATCAAATCCAGCCGATACGAGAATCAAATCGGGCGCAAAATCATGCACCCGTGGCAGAATGATGTCCCGAAAGGCTTCGCGCATGACGGTGCCATCATCGCCAGCTTGCATGGCTACATTGCAAATCTGATTGAAGTGGCCGGTGTCCTCCGGCCGGCCGGTGCCGGGAAACAGCGGCATTTCATGGCTGGAACAGTAGAGCACCTGCCGGTCGGAATAAAAAATCTCCTGCGTGCCATTGCCGTGGTGCACATCGAAATCCACGATCGCCACACGCTCGACGCCATGGCCGACGATGGCGTGGCGGGCGGCAATGGCAACATTGTTGAGGAAGCAGAAGCCCATGGCGCTCTCTTGCCCGGCATGGTGGCCAGGCGGGCGCATCGCCACAAAAGCCTTTTCGGCACGGCCCTGAAACACGGCATCAACGGCACTTGTTGCACCACCAGCGGCATGTTGCGCAGCCGACCATGTGCTTGAATTCATGCACGTATCAGCATCGATCTCAAAATATCCTTCCCGAGGCGCGCAGTCTTCGAGCGCCTTGACATAGCGCACTGAATGAACCCGCAGCATCGCTTCCAGCGTCACGCCGGGGGCAATTTCCCGCAACAGGGGCGCGAAGTCCTCGGCTCCAAGATGATCCATCACCGCCTGGATTCGCTCCGGGCATTCAGGGTGGCCTTCCCCCATTTCATGCAGCAAAGATGAGGGATGGGTGATAAGCAGAGTGCTCAACGCGCTCAGTCCAGTCGGTTGCGAGGGGCGATCATCTTCGCGAGATTGCCCGAGGTGATGCGGAAATGCAACAACACGTCAATTTCGCGGGAGGCCTAGCTAATTTTGGCAATGTTGTGTTAACTACGATACGAATATTGTGCGGCTGACTTAAAGGGGTTGTTGGCTCATGCGGTTGATGTCTTTCGGAGTTTTGTTGGGCGCAGGTGTCCTGCTGGCGGGCTGTCAGTATGCGACGACCCCCGATCCGGCGTTGTCGGTCTATGACAAGGCGCAATTCGCAAAGGTTCCCAAAGAGCCGATCTACCTGCCGTTTCATCGCTATCTGGTGGACGATCCGACCGGCAAGCCGCCCGGAACCATCGTGGTCGATACCCATGAGCACTTTTTGTATTATGTGCTGCCCAACCACAAGGCCATGCGCTACGGCGTGGCGACCGGCGGCAAGAAATATGCCTGGACCGGCAAAGCCGTTGTCGAGGACAAGAAAGAATGGCCCACCTGGACGCCGACGCCCTCGGAATATGAGCGCTGGTCTTATCTCAAGGCCGCGATTCCCGGCGGCACCATGCCGGGCGGTGGTGACAATCCGCTCGGCGCGCGCGCCATGTATCTTTACATGAATGGCAAGGATACTGGCTATCGCATCCACGGCACCAATGAGCCGGGCGATATTGGCCGCAGCGTCTCATCAGGCTGCATTCGCATGTCGAATATTGATGCTGTTGATCTCTACAACCGCGTCAAGATCGGCACCAACGTGATCGTGGAATAATCAATCGCGACAGCGCGGCTCAAGCCGCGCCTTTACCGCCGCGCCGAACCAGATCGGCACGCGATGCGCCTGCTTTTGCACGTGCGTCAGCAGCAGACAGCAGGTCGGGGAGGGGCGGGTGCCGCATTGGCGGATCAGCCATTCGCCCTGCGCCTCGTTGACCACGCCGGTGGGGCGCAAATTCCAGACCACATGCGCTGCCAGCGTCTCCACAAAAAACTGCGCCCAGTCCGCACATTTGGGGGCTTCGTTGGCTTCGAGCTGAAACAGATGATCGTAAAAATCATCGCTTTCCGGCAATGTTTCGGCAGCCTGCGCCAATCTGCGCAATTCGTCCTTCGTCACTGGCAGATGCGGCGCAATCAGGGTCGTGGGCAGGTCAACATCCAGCAAGGCGCAATCTCCAGCAGGGCCGACTTGCCCCGTGCGAGATAGTCATGCGCACCACCCCTTGCCGCAGAGTAAATGCGGAAGGCTCGATGGATTCGTGGTGAAAGATTGGCAAAAAAGTCGCCGGCATCAGACCTTGTCGAGCACATCGAGGCAGGTGCGCAGGGCCTCCGGCAGATCATCGGCGATCAGCCCGCGCCCGGCCGCCCGGCCCGCCGCGCCATGGAGATAGACCGCCGCACAAGCCGCCTCGAAGGCGGGCAGTCCTTGCGCGAGCAAGCCTGTGGCCATGCCGGCCAGCACATCACCCGAGCCAGCGGTGGCGAGCCAAGGCGGCGCATTGGCGTTGATGGCAGCGCGGCCATCCGGCGCTGCAATCACCGTATCAGCCCCCTTCAGCACCACGACGCCATGCAGCATTTGCGCTGCCTGCCGCGCCCGGCTGAGCTTGTCTTGTGTCGAATCGAGGCTGCCCGCCATGAGCCGCGCAAATTCGCCCTCGTGCGGGGTCATGATGCAAGGCGCAGCGCGTGACCTCGCAGCATCGCGCAGCAACGCTGCTTCGCCCGCAAAGCTGGTCAGCGCATCGGCATCCAGCACCAGAGCGCGGGGCGACGCCATGAGATGCAGCACCGCCGCGCGGGTCGCGGGCCCGACACCATGGGCCGGGCCGATCAGCACGGCATTGCGGCGCTGATCATGCAGCATATCTTCAAGGGAGGTCATGGCGCGAAACATCAAGGCATCTGGCCCGCGCGCGGCATAAGTGGCGAAGGCCTCCGGCGGCACTGCCAGGGTCACCAGTCCGGCACCGATGCGCAGCGCCGCCCGCGCTGCAAGCCGCGCTGCGCCCGCACCCTCGCGCCCACCGGCGATAATCAGCGCATGGCCCCTGGCATATTTGTGCTGGGTCGCCGTGCCCGCAGCCAAATGGCCGCCCCACAAGGCCGGGAGATTGGCGAAGGTCAGCGGCTTGATCGACCCCAGCACATGCGCCTCGATGCCAATATCCGCCACGTCCACAACACCCGCCAAGGCCCGGCCCGGATAGAGAAAATGCCCCGGCTTGGCGCGAAAGAACGTCACGCAGCGTTGCGCCTTTACCGCCACGCCCCGGACAGCGCCGGTGTCGCCATCAACCCCCGAGGGCAAGTCCACGGCCAGCACGGGCCTTTCGGCGTCATTCAGCCGCGCGATCAGCGCTGCCTCCTCGCCGCTGACCATCCGGGTCAGGCCAGCGCCCAGCAGCGCATCGATCACCAGTTCAAAAGCCTCAGGCTGAAACGCAGCCACATGTTCAACCGGGCCACCCCAAAAAGCGGCAGCCCGTGCCGCATCTGTTTCGGGGCGCGGCGGCGCCAGTGCAAACAGCCGAACCGCGAACCCCAGCCCACGCAACCGCGCTGCGGCGACATAGCCATCGCCGCCATTGTTGCCCGGCCCGCACAGCACGCCAATGGCGCTGCCCTCGCGAAGGCCACGCTGCGCCACCGCAGCCACCGCCTGTCCCGCCCGACGCATCAGTGTCAGCCCGGCAATACCGGCCGCCATCGCCAGGCGATCGGCCTCCCGCATCTGCGCGGTTGTCAGCAGGTCTGCGTCGTGCATGCTCCCGCACCCATGGCCATGATCATCGCCCATTCCTCCGACGTGACCGGTTGCACCGAGAGGCGCGAATTGGTCACCAGCACCATTTTGGCAAGGCGCGGTTCGGCCTTGATGACCTCCAGCGTCACCGGCTGCGCCAAGGCGCGCACGGCGGCGACATCGACCATGCCGAATTTGCCACTGGCATCGCTGGGGTCTGGATAGAAGGTGCGAATGATCCGCACCACGCCCACCACAGCCTTGCCCTCATTGGAATGATAAAACAGCGCCTCCTCGTCGATCTGCATCGCCATGAGATGCAGCTTGGCAGAATGGTTGCGCACGCCATTCCAGAATGTGCCCTGCGGCCCGGCTGCGACCTGTTGATCCCAGGACCATGTCGCCGGTTCGGATTTCAGCAACCAATAAGCCATGTTGGCATCTCCGCCCGGATCAAGAGAGCAGCCCCGCTGCGATATTGATGGTCAGGGCCAGCACCGTGGTGTTGAAAACGAAGGCGACGATCCCCTGTATCATCACCAGCAGGCGCATGGCGCGCGACGACGTGGCCACATCGGCGGTTTGCGAGGCGACACCGATGACGAAGGCAACATAGAGAAAATCGACATATTGCGGATTGACGGTGCCCGGAAAGCTCAGGCCGCCGCGCACGCTGGCTTCCGCACCGGGGTTTTCCACCCATTCTGCGTAATATTCGTGGGCATATTGCAGCGCGAACATCAAATGGATGAACATGAAGGACGTGATGATCGTCAGGCTGGAAAGGCCGATGTGAAACGCCTTCAGCGTGCCGTGCATGTCCTTGACGCCCGCCAGTTGCAGGACGATCGCCACCACGGAGGCCGTTGCCGCCACCATGGCCAGCACCAGAATGGTGTTCTGGCCCTCATCCTGCATCTTCGCATGTTCGCGAATGTCTTCGTGAGTGGCGTCGTGCATCATGTGGCTGACCAGCGCCGCATAGAGCAAAGTCAGCACGTTCCAGGCAATGAGCGCGCGGGTTGAAGGCTGCCAACTGCCGGGTTCGACGAGCCAGCAGACAAAGGCGACGCCCACGCAGATGAACAGGCGTGGCCGCGCCGCAATCGCCCGCCATGGGGTCAACCACGGGCTTTCGTTGGCCAGGGGGATTTCTTCGGTCATGGCAGGCTCCGCCCTTTTGGCTTCAGGTCTCGCGCTCGGCAACAAAGCTGGCGAGACTGGCAAGGCGCGCCGCCTTTGGCCCGAACCCGCCGCGCTCCAACGCCGCCAACGCCACCTCCACCTGTTGCTGGCACAAGGCTCGCGCGCTGGCAAGGCCATGGCGGGAGACCAACGTCGCCTTGTTGCGAGCGGCATCCTTGCCGGCCTTCTTGCCAAGCTTGGCCGCACTGCTGGTCGCATCGAGAATGTCGTCGGCGATCTGGAACGCCGCGCCCAAGGCCGCGCCATAGGTCGCGAGCGCGGAGCTTTGTTCGGGCGAGGCCCGGCCAAGAATCGCCCCGCCCATGACGCCAAAGGCCAGCAAGGCCCCGGTCTTCATCGCCTGCAATTGCCTGATCGCCGCATCATCCAGCGGCTCAGTCGCCGTTTCCGCAGCAAGATCAAGCGCCTGTCCACCCGCCATGCCACCCAGCCCGGAGGCCCGCGCCAAAGCCGCCACCAGCGCGATGCGAACCCCGGCATCGGCATCAGTTGCCACATCAGCCATCACTTCAAAGGCCATTGTCAGCAGCGCGTCGCCTGCCAGAATCGCCGTGGCTTCATCATAGGCGCGATGCACCGTCGGGCGTCCACGCCGCACATCATCGTCATCCATCGCTGGCAGGTCGTCATGCACCAGGGAATAGCAATGCACCAGTTCCAGCGCCACGGCGGCATTCAGCGCGCGCGCCGCGTCAACCCCCAAAAGCCCGGACGTCTCGATCAGCACAAAGGGACGGATACGCTTGCCGCCGGAAAGCGCAGCATGTCGCATCGCTGCCAGCAAGCGCGCCGGGCGAGCCTGCTCATGCCCACGAACCGCAGGTGACAAAAGCTCGTCCAGCCGTCGCTCCACCAAAGACGCAGCTTCGGTCATGGCTTGGGCGAGGGCGGCTTGTTGTGTTTCGCGCATGCCCCCCGATGCCTCAAGCCCCTCGGACCGTCAAGCGTCCTCGTGATGCGCGCCGCGCACGACCTTTTCGCTAAAATTGCAGCCATTTCAGCAAGAACCTTTTGACCTTGCAGGTGAAAGTCGCGCCCCACGCCGGGAAATGCTTCAAATTTGAGCGATTCATTTAGCGCTGCCGCCATGGCGCGGCGGTTACACCTGATGAACTTGCGGATGTTCCGCGGTCGAGGTGTAAAAATTGCAGTCTGTCATGTCGCCACCATCTTCGCAGCCCCCAGCGGCCGCAAATCCGGCGCAGCCTGAGCAGGGTGACGCCCGCCTGCATTCAGGCGCTCCCCATATCGAGATTCAGCGTCGACAGGTGAAAATCGAGCGGATCAGCGAGAGCGGCAGTGTCACGATGACGGTGCCAACCAGCGCCTATCGCGGCGTCGTGTTGAGCCTGGTCATGACTGGCACTGGTCAATACCTCTACCGCACGACCCTGCTGCATTCAGACCCCGACCTCTGCGTGCCCTTGTTCGATCACCCGGAGCGCGCCATCATCGAAACGCATTGGCGGCGTTGGGCTCATGCCCTTGGTGTGCCTTTGCTGGTCGAACGCGACCCCGGTTGCCTTGAACTGGTGCGCCAGAAGCCCACGGCAGCGCCGCAACTGCACCGCACCCATGTGCTGACGCTGGACCGGCGTGGCAACTTCACGCGTCGGCGCAAGGCCGGGCAGAAGCACTTCATGCAGACCTGCTACACGCCGCAGCGCGAGATCATTGCTCGTAACTGAAATAAATCACAAGGCCAGATAGTTACAGAAATGTTTTGATGTCGGTTGTCAGGTCTGCCGCTTGATCCGGCGTGAGGTTGCGCCCGCCTGCAAGCAGCCGCCGGGCCAAGAGATGGTCGCTGGCCATATTTACGCTGTCGACGGCGATGAGCTTGTCGGCGATAAAGTAAAACACCGAAAATCGTCCGCTTTCTGGCGTGCCGCGCACCACTTGTTGCGTCGCCGCAGCGCTCAGCCCGGCGATCTGCAATTTGGCCTCGAACTGATCTGACCAGAACCATGGCACGACCTCGAAAGCCCGCGGCGAACCGCTGATGGTCTGGGCGGCACATTTGGCTTGATCAACCGCATTTTGCACTGATTCCAGCCGCAGGAACGCACCGGCGTGAAAATATCTGTTGGGCGATTCGGCGCAGTCGCCAATCGCCAGCACATGCGGATCGGCAGTTTGCATGAACGTGTTCACCCTGATGCCCGCACCCGTATCCAGCCCGCAGGCCTTGGCTATTTCGAGATTGGCCATGGCGCCGATGCCATAGACCAAAAGATCGCAGGGCACGGTGGTCGCGTCGGCCAGCGTCACGCTGACGATACGGCCAGCCTTGACATTGAGCGCCGTGACGCCGCTGTTGAGGCGCACATCGGCCCCATGCGCGACGTGCAGCTTCAGATACCAATCCGATATCTGCGCGCCCACGGCCCGCGCCATCAACCGATCCGCCATTTCGAGGATCGTCACCGATCGGCCAAGCTTGCGCGCCACGCCAGCAAATTCTAGCCCGATGAACCCGCCGCCAATGACCACAATATCGCGGGCCGTGGCAAAGGCCTCGCGCAGACGCCGGGCATCTTCCAGCGAGCGCAGCGAGAATACCCCGTCGGCATTGTGCCCTTCCAGGGCGAGAACGCGGTTGCGACTGCCGGTTGCCAGTACCAGATGGTCATAAGTCCACAGGCTGCCATCGGCACAGGTGACCTGCTTCTGGTCGCGGTCAATGCTGATGGCCCGCATGTCGCGCATGATCTCGATCTGCTGTGCCGACCAGAAATCGGCGGGGCGCAGTTCCAGTTGCGCCTCGGATGTTTCCCGCTTCAGGAAGCCTTTCGACAGCGGCGGGCGTTGGTAGGGAAGTTCCACCTCCTGGCCCAGAATACGCACCGGCGCGTTATAACCGTCAGCGCGCAGGCTTATCGCCAGTTGGGCAGCGGCCTGACCGCCGCCAATCACCAGGGTTCCCGACAAGGTTTACGCCTTTCGCAGTGTCATTTTGGGCTCCTTGGTCTCATCATTTGCGCCGCAACGCAAATGCCAGCCACTCAAGATTGCGCGAACCTTCGGTGAAAGTTGGCAAAGTGCCAGTTGAACCCGCCGCGACAATGCGCGATGCTGGCAGCCACAGCAGCCGATCGGTTTTCATGGGGTCATTTTGATGCAGGGCTTGAATTTTGCACTCGGCGAAACCCTCGACATGCTGCGCAGCAGTGTCGCCGGATTCGCGGCCACCGAAATCGCGCCCCGCGCCCGGCAAATCGATAGCGGCAATGCCTTCCCGCATGATCTTTGGCAGAAATTCGGCGATCTCGGCCTCAACGGCATCACCGTCAGCGAAGCCGATGGCGGCGTCGGCATGGGTTATCTCGCGCATGTCATCGCCATGGAGGAAATCAGCCGCGCCAGTGCTGCCGTGGGCCTGTCCTATGGCGCGCATTCCAACCTCTGCATCAACCAGATCGCCCGCAACGGCACATCGGCGCAAAAGGCCCGCTATCTGCCGAAATTGATCAGCGGCGCGCATGTCGGCGCGCTGGCGATGAGCGAGCCGGAAGCCGGCTCGGACGTGGTGTCGATGCGCCTGCACGCCCGGCAGGAGGGTGATGACTTCATCCTGACGGGCACAAAAATGTGGATCACCAATGGGCCGGATGCCGACGTGCTCGTGGTTTATGCCAAAACCGCTCCAGAAGCCGGGCCGCGCGGCATTACCGCATTTCTGATCGAAAAATCCATGCCGGGTTTCTCGACCTCGCCCAAGCTCGACAAGCTTGGCATGCGCGGTTCCAACACCTGCGAACTGGTGTTCAATGCCTGTCGGGTGCCGCGCGCCCATGTGCTCGGCACGCTGCACGGCGGGGTCAAGGTGCTGATGTCGGGCCTCGATTATGAGCGTCTGGTGCTGGCTGGCGGGCCGCTCGGCATCATGGCCGCCTGCCTCGATATTGTACTGCCCTATGTGCGTGAGCGTCGGCAGTTCGGCAAGGCCATCGGCGAGTTCCAGCTCATGCAGGGCAAGATTGCCGACATGTATGTGACCATGAATGCCGCCCGTGCCTATGTCTACACGGTCGCGCGTGCTTGCGATCGGGACGAAACCAGCCGCAAGGACGCCGCCGGTGCGATCCTCTATGCCGCCGAAAAGGCTACTTGGATGGCAGGTGAAGCCATTCAGGCGCTGGGCGGCAATGGCTACATCAATGATACCGCCACCGGGCGCTTGTGGCGAGATGCCAAGCTCTACGAGATCGGGGCGGGCACCAGTGAAATCCGGCGCATGTTGATCGGGCGCGAGCTTTTCGACGGGAAGGCTTGATAAATGCCGGTCCTGACCAGCACCATCAACCCGCATGACGCCGATTTCATCGCCAATGCAACGGCGTTCAACGCGCAGGCCGATGTCGTCGCCGACCATGCCGCCAAGGCGGCGCTGGGCGGCACAGCGGCAGCACGCCAGCGCCATCAGGCGCGCGGCAAGATGCTGGCGCGCGAGCGTATCGAGGCGTTGCTTGATGCTGGCGCCCCGTTTCTCGAATTGTCACCGCTGGCGGCACATGGTTGCTATGGCGATGAGGTGCCGGGTGCCGGATTGATCACCGGCCTCGGGCAGATCAGTGGGCGCACCTGCGTCATTGTGTGCAATGATGCGACGGTCAAGGGCGGCACCTATTATCCGCTCACCGTCAAGAAGCATTTGCGCGCTCAGGAAATCGCCGCGCAAAATCATCTGCCCTGCGTCTATCTTGTTGATTCCGGCGGTGGGTTTCTACCGCTTCAGGATGACGTCTTCCCCGATCGTGAGCATTTTGGCCGCATTTTCTACAATCAGGCGCAGATGTCGTCGCAGGGCATCGCCCAGATCGCCGTAGTCATGGGTTCGTGCACGGCAGGCGGCGCCTATATTCCGGCCATGGCCGACCAGACCATCATCGTCAAGGATCAGGGCACGATTTTTCTCGGCGGCCCGCCGTTGGTGAAAGCCGCGACCGGGGAAATCGTCAGCGCCGAGGATCTGGGCGGTGGCGACGTCCACACCCGGCTCTCCGGCGTTGCTGATCATCTCGCTCAGTCCGATGCCCATGCGCTCGCCCTTGCGCGTGACGCCGTGCGCATCGTGCAGGCCGGGCGCGGCGATGCGATGGCATTCCCCGCGTTCAAGCCGCCGCTTTATGACGCCGCTGAAATTGCCGGCATCATCCCCGCCGACACGCGCAAGCCCTATGATGTGCGCGAGATCATTGCCCGGCTGGTCGATGGCAGCGAATTTGATGAATTCAAGGCGCGCTATGGCACGACATTGGTGACCGGCTTTGCCCATGTTCACGGCATGGCCGTCGGCATCGTCGCCAATAATGGCATTTTATTCTCCGAATCGGCGCAAAAGGCGGCGCATTTCATCCAGCTTTGCGCGCAGCAGCAGATACCTCTGGTGTTTCTGCAAAACATCACCGGCTTCATGGTCGGGCGGCGGGCGGAAAACGCCGGCATCGCCCGCGATGGCGCCAAAATGGTGACGGCGGTCGCCACAGCTGCCGTGCCGAAATTCACCGTGCTGATCGGCGGCTCGTTCGGCGCCGGCAATTATGGCATGTGCGGGCGCGCTTACAGCCCGCGCCTGTTGTTCACCTGGCCCAACAGCCGCATTTCCATCATGGGCGGCGAGCAGGCATCCAGCGTGCTGGCGACTGTGCGCCGTGACGGGCTGGAAGCGCGCGGGCAGGTCTGGAGCGCCGAAGACGAAGAAGCGTTTCGCGCCCCCTTGCGCCAGCAATATGAGACGCAGGGCCATCCGCTTTATGCCACCGCGCGGCTGTGGGATGATGGCATCATCCTGCCCGGGCAAACCCGGCGCGCCCTGGCGCTGGGCCTTGCCGCGGCCCGCAATGGCCCGGTTGAATCCACCAAATTCGGCCTGTTTCGCATGTAGGACGCTTCACGTTGATCACTTCGCTTCTCATTGCCAATCGTGGCGAAATCGCCTGCCGGATCATCCGCACCTGCCGCAGACTCGGCGTGCGGGCCGTCGCGGTTTATTCAACGGCGGATCGCGACGCGCGCCATGTCCGCGAGGCCGATGCGGCCTATTGCATTGGCGCCGCGGCGCCGAGCGCAAGTTATCTGTCCATTCCCGCGCTGATTGCCGCCGCCAAGGCCGCCAACGTCGAGGCGGTGCATCCGGGCTATGGCTTCCTTTCTGAAAACGCCGATTTTGCCGATGCTTGCGCGGCGGCCGGGCTGATTTTCATGGGCCCCTCACCACATGCCATCCGGCTGATGGGTTCAAAATCCGCCGCCAAAGCGCTGATGGCCGAAGCTGGCGTGCCGGTGGTTCCGGGCTGGCAGGGCGAAGCGCAGGATGATGCGAACCTGCAAGCCAGGGCTGATGCGCTGGGCTATCCGCTCATGATCAAGGCAGTGGCCGGTGGCGGTGGGCGCGGCATGCGCGAAGTTGCTGATGCTGCGGGCTTTGTTGCCGCGCTGAGCGCTTGTCGCCGCGAGGCCGCCTCCGCCTTTGGCGACGACAAGGTGCTGCTGGAACGGCTGATCACCCGGCCACGCCATATCGAAGTGCAAATATTCGGCGACAGCCACGGCGAGGTTGTACACCTATTCGAGCGTGATTGCTCGCTCCAGCGCCGCCACCAGAAGCTGGTCGAGGAAGCTCCGGCCCCTGGCCTTGCGGGGAGCGACCGTCAGGCCATGGCGGCGGCGGCCTGTGCTGCCGCGAAGGCTGTGAATTATGTCGGGGCAGGCACGGTGGAATTCATCCGCGAGGCGGATGGCCGGTTCTATTTCATGGAAATGAACACGCGCCTGCAAGTCGAGCATCCGGTCACCGAAATGATCACCGGGCTCGATCTGGTGGAATGGCAGATCCGCATCGCTTCGGGCGAAGCCTTGCCGCTGCGACAGGCGGACATCACCTGCACGGGCCATGCCTTCGAGTTCCGGCTTTGCGCGGAAGACCCCGCGCACGGATTCCTGCCCTCGAGCGGTCGCTTCGGGCTTTTCGATGTGCCGCCGCAAGATGCCGGACTGCGGCTCGATAGCGGCTTCGAGGCAGGCGATAATCTGCCGCCCGATTATGATTCGATGTTTGCCAAGCTCATCGTGCATGGCGCCACTCGCGACGAGGCCCTGATGCGCGCCCGCGCCGCGCTTGCTGGCTGCCATATCTCCGGGCCGGCCACCAATATCACCTTCCTGCACGCCTTGGCCGACGTGGCCGCGTTCCGCCAAGGCGGCTATGACACCGGCCTGTTCGCGCGTTGTGGCGACAGCCTTGTTGCCGCGCCTCCACCAGATCAGGCGCCAGCCCTTGCCGCCATGATCGAGCTTCTGGTCGAGGCAGCAGCGCCGAACACGCAAGGCTCGCCCTGGGCGCGGCGTGACAGTTGGCGTCTCGGGCCAGCCGTAGCCAGACCCCTGAGCTTTTCCAGTCATGGCGAAACCTTGACGATTCTTGCAACGGCCTGCGGCGAGGGCTGTTGGCAGTTGGCTGGCGCCACTGGCACGTGGCGAGCCACCGGGCGTCTGCGCGACGCCCATCACGCCGACATCGCGTTGGATCAAACTCGGTTTCGCGTCACCTTCACGCGCGATGCCACGTCCTGCCGCGTGTTTTTCGATGGCCATGATTTGCGCTTCGAGTCGCTGGCGCGCCTGTGCTGGCAGAGCGATGAGGCTGGCGCACATGGCTCATTGCTGGCACCGATGCCGGGCCGCATCATGGCGCAACTGGTCAGCATCGGTGCCGAAGTTGAGGCGGGCGCCGTGCTGGTGATCATGGAAGCCATGAAAATGGAGCACCATCTGCGCAGCCCCCATGCCGGCACACTCACCGCACTGGCTGGCAAGGTCGGCGATCAGGTCGAACAGGGCCGCGAACTGGCCCGGGTCACGCCCCGGGCGGGGTGAGCGCACACAAAACCCGCCCTCAAAGCATTTTTTGGTTGATCATCGCCGCAATTTGCGGCATGAGACGGTTCAATTCTGTCCGGGGCATGCCCGGTATTTCCGGGAATCTGCCATGAAAGTCCGTAATTCACTGAAATCCCTGCGCCTGCGTCACCGCGACAACCAGCTGGTGCGCCGTCGTGGCCGCGTCTACATCATCAACAAGACACAAAAGCGTTACAAGGCCCGCCAGGGCTGATGCAAGGTTGACTCCGGCCCGCTGATCCCTATCTTGGTTTCATGCGTGTTGGTTCACTCCTCATGGCGTCTGTTGCGCTGGCGCTTGGTGCCGCTCTCGTGGTCGCGGGTTCTGCGTCCCGGAGTTACGCTGTCGCTCCAAAAGCGCCGTCCCTGACGGAAAAATCCCGGCCTGCGCCGCCTGTGCCCGAATCGCGCCGACAGATGCTGGGTCGGCTGTACGCACGCCTCGCAGCCACCACCGATGCGCATGAAGGCGTTTTGATCGCGGCGCGCATCAAGGCGCTGCAAATGCGCTCGGGATCGGCGACCTCTGATCTTCTGCTTAACCGCGCCCTCGATGTGGCGATCGGTCATAACACCACATTGGCGCTGAAACTGCTCGATCAGGTCGTCGTGCTCGATCCGAGCTGGCCGGAGGGCTGGAACCAGCGCGCCACCGTGCGGTATTTTGCGCATGATGATGCCGGCGCGATGCGCGACATCGCCCGGGTGCTGAAACTGGAGCCCCGTCATTTCGGCGCGCTCAGCGGCATGGCGGAGATTCTGCTGCGTCATGGCCTCGACAAGGACGCGCTGGTCATCGACCGCCGCCTCTTGCAGATTTACCCGACCATGGGCGGTTTGAAAAAGACCGTCGATGATCTGACCTTGAAGGTTGAGGGCCGTCCCATCTAAGATGCAAGCTGCCCGGCACGGCCGCGCCGTGATGGGTGCATCGCGTGGCTTTGGCGTGGCGCAGTGAAAATCGATCAGCGGTGGGTATCATGAAAATCTGCATCGTCGGCGCCGGGGCCATTGGCGGCCTCATGGCTGTCAAACTTGGCTCGCGCGGCCATGATGTCAGCGTCGTGGCGCGCGGCGCCCAGCTTGCCGCCATCCGCGCGTCCGGTCTGACATTGCTTGAGGCTGGTGCCGAGACCAAGGTGCACGTGCGGGCCAGTGCCGACATGGCCGAGATCGGCGCGCAGGAATTGGTCGTGCTGGGCGTCAAGGCGCATCAGGTTTCGGCGCTCGTGGCGGACCTGCCGCAGCTTTTTGGCCCCGAGACAATGGTCTTGACCGCGCAGAACGGCATTCCTTGGTGGTATTTCAGCAAGGGCGGCGGCGCGCTTCAGGGCAGTCACCTCGAAAGCGTCGATCCGGGCGGGCGCATCGCTGCACATCTGCCCGTCGCGCGGGTGATCGGCAGCGTGGTTTATCCGGCGGCAGAGGTTGTGGCGCCGGGTATCATCCGCCATATCGAGGGCAATCGCCTGTCTTTGGCCGAGATCGACAATCGCGAGACGCCGCGTCTTGTTGTCGTGTCGGAAACGCTGCGCGATGCCGGGTTCAAGGCCCCCATGGTCAGCGACATTCGCACCGAGATATGGACCAAGCTTTGGGGCAATCTCAGCTTCAACCCGATCAGCGCGCTGACCGGCACGACCTTGGCCGGATTATGCCACTACCCGCTCACCCGCGCGCTGGCGGCGGCCATGATGGCCGAGGCGCAGAGCGTCGGCGAGGCGCTGGGCATCAGGTTTCGCATCAGCATCGAGAAGCGGCTGGCGGGCGGCGAGGCCGTCGGCGAGCACAAGACCTCCATGCTGCAGGATGTCGAGGCAGGCCGGGTGCTGGAAGTCGATGCGCTGCTGGGCTCGGTGATCGAACTTGGCCGCCTGACCGCGCTGGCGACCCCGCATCTCGACGCGGTCTATGCCCTCACCAAACTGCTGAACGCGCGCATCCAGCAAGCTCAGGCCCGCTGAAACCGGGCCTTAGCGAGATCAAGCCGCGCCCGAAGCACGGCGTTGCCGCCATTAGCGCAAGGCGGCAAAAATTTTGGCGGGCGTAGCCGGCATATCGATGCGGGTGACGCCCCGTGCCGACAGCGCATGGATCAGCGCATTCATGACCGCAGGCGTCGAACCGATCGACCCGGCTTCGCCCGCCCCCTTGAGACCCAGCGGATTGGTGACCGAGGGTACATTGCGGGTCTCAAAATGATAGGAAGGCAGATCCTCGGCCCGTGGCATGCAATAATCCATGAAAGTGGCGCTCAGAAGCTGGCCGTTATCATCATAGGTCACGCCTTCGAGCAGAGCCTGGCCGATGCCCTGAGCAATGCCGCCATGCACTTGCCCCGCCAGCAGCAGCGGGTTCAGCGACATGCCGAAATCATCGCAGATGGTATAGCGCAGCAAGGCCACGGCCCCGGTTTCGGGATCAACCTCCAACTCGCAGACATGCGTGCCGTTCGGGTAGGTCGCCTCCGGGGGCGAAAAGCTTGCCACAGCAATGCGCCGCTCCGGCGTCGCCTTGGGCAATTTGGCAATCTCGGCAAAGGAGATCGCCCGATCCGTGCCGCCGATGATGACGCGGCCATCTATGATCTCGAGATCGCTGACGGCAGCCTCGAGGTGATCAGACGCCAATTCCTTCAATTGCACGGCAAGCTTCTCGGAGGCCTGATTCAACATCGCCGCGCCGACCGGAATCGAGCGCGAGCCGCCGGTGCCATTGCCGCTTTTGACCTTTTGCGAATCGCCCTGAATGACCCGAACCCGCTCCAGCGGCACATCAAGCGATTGCGCAACCACCTGCGCATAGGCGGTCTCATGCCCTTGTCCGTTGGATTGGGTGCCGATCAGCACGGTGAAATTGCCATCGTCATCGAGTTGCACCGAACCGTCTTCGCCCGAGCCCCAAGCCGTGCATTCGATATAGCTGGCAAAGCCGATGCCGCGCAGGCGTCCCTTGGCGGCGCTTTCGGCCTGGCGCACCGCAAAGCCGGCATAGTCCGCCCTGGTCAGCGCC
>JAJZGX010000132.1 GCA_021804825.1 Pseudomonadota bacterium
AGCTTCTTCGAAATCTCGGCCATCCGGCCACGCGCTGCTGCTGTCCACATCCACAGCTTGAATCACAAACTCAGCGGAGGTTCAATGGGTTTCCAAACAGTCTCTTTGAGCCTGAGTTAAAGTTCGATTGACCGACCTCGCGACCTTTGATGCCCCAGGTTCGCTACAACCCAGGAGGTTTGCGGTGCAGCATAGTGAGTCCGATCAGGCGAAGCATAAGGTCATTCGGACGCGCTATTCAAGCGATATGTCGGACACGGAGTTGGCGCCAATCGCGCAGCCCGGTGACATAGCCTCGCCCCTTGATCTCGTTGCAACGCTTGGGGCCGTCATGAGCGAAAGATTGGTTGCGGATGAGAATCGTCGCATGAAGTAAATCGTGCCAGCAAAATGCTTCAAAAGAATTTCTTCCACCCGCCATTGCGAATGTAATTAAATAAGAAATAGCTCCCCGCTAACCCCTAGGTTGCTTCGCTACGCTCGCAATGACGGTATTTATCAGAATTGGACAATTGCATTGCGCGCATGTTACCGGTCGACTTCGCCGAACACGATGTCCAGAGAGCCAAGCACGGCGGAGACGTCGGCGAGCATATGGCCGCGACACATGAAATCCATGGCCTGGAGATGGGCGAAGCCGGGCGCGCGGATCTTGCAGCGGTACGGCTTGTTCGAGCCATCGGCCACCAGATAGACGCCAAACTCGCCCTTGGGAGCTTCCACGGCAGCATAGACTTCGCCAGCCGGGACGTGAAAACCCTCGGTCATCAACTTGAAATGATGGATCAGCGCTTCCATCGAGCGCTTCATGGCGCCGCGTGAGGGCGGTGCGAATTTGCCATCGGAGCTGTGCACCGGCCCTTGCGCGTCGGGCAGCGCCAGCTTTTCCACGCATTGGCGCATGATACGCACAGACTGGCGCATTTCTTCCATGCGAATGACCTGGCGGTCGTAATTATCGCCATGCTTGCCGACCGGAATATCAAATTCCATTTCGTCGTAGCATTCATAAGGTTGGCTCTTGCGCAGATCCCAGGCCGCGCCCGAGCCGCGCACCATGACGCCGGAAAAGCCCCATTTCCAGCAATCTTCCAGCGATACAATGCCGATATCGACATTGCGCTGCTTGAAAATGCGGTTGCCGATGAACAGCGTTTCAAGATCATCGCAGACCTTCAAAAAAGGGTCGCAAAATGCGCCAATGTCGTCAATCAGCTTCTGCGGCAGATCGGCGTGGACGCCGCCGGGGCGGAAATAATTGGCGTGCATGCGCGACCCTGAGGCGCGCTCATAAAACACCATCAGCTTTTCGCGTTCTTCAAAGCCCCAGAGCGGCGGGGTCAGGGCGCCGACATCCATCGCCTGAGTCGTGACATTCAGCAGATGCGACAGCAGGCGTCCGATTTCGCAAAACAGCACCCGGATGAGCTGGGCGCGGCGCGGCACGGTGACACCGCACAGACGCTCGATCGCCAGGCAGAAAGCGTGTTCCTGATTCATCGGCGCGACATAATCGAGCCGGTCGAAATAGGGCACATTCTGCACATAGGTGCGCGCTTCCATCAGCTTTTCGGTGCCGCGATGCAGCAGGCCGATGTGCGGATCCACGCGATCGACGACCTCGCCATCGAGATCAAGCACCAGCCGCAACACACCATGGGCCGCGGGATGCTGCGGGCCGAAGTTGATGGAAAAGGAGCGGGTTGTGTGGTCGTTCATGGTTGGTCACCGGGCCATTTCTTGAAAGCCAAAACGTAAAGCAAGACGATGTTCACAAATGGCACCACCATAAGTAGCGCCATCGGGCTCGCCCAGCCTGCTCGCGGAAAGATTTTCCAGAAGGGAATGACTGCAATCGCCAGAACTATCAGAAAAAAAACATGCATGGCCATCAAGCCTCAGCTTTATTGCGGGGATGCGTCCTTGGCCTTCTCGTCGCCCGGCAGCACATAATCCGTGCCCTCCCAGGGGGAAAGAAAATCAAATGAGCGGAAAGCCTGCCGGAGCTTGACCGGCTCCTGCACGACGCGCTTTTGCTCATCATCGTAGCGCACCTCGACAAAGCCGGTCATCGGGAAATCCTTGCGCAACGGATGACCTTCAAAGCCATAATCAGTGAGGATGCGGCGCAACTCGGGATGACCGGAAAACAAGATGCCGTAAAGATCATAGGCCTCGCGCTCAAACCAATTGGCAGCGGGGAAAATGTCGCAAAGCGAGGGCACCGGCGTATCTTCATCGGTCGCACAGGCGACACGAATGCGCAAATTCCTAGTCGGCGAGAGTAAATGCACCACGACGTCGAAACGCTGTTCACGCGCCGGATAATCGACCCCGCACAAATCGATGAAGCTGACGAAACGTGCCGCAGGCGAATCACGCAAGACCTGCACGACGGCGGGCAGATGCGCCGGTGCGCAGCGCAGCGTCATTTCACCAAAGGCAAATGTGGCGTTGATCGCGGCTTCCGGCAGCGCCTGCTTCAGGGCGTCGGCGATGGTCTCAAGCTGGCTAGCAGCAACGTCTGGCATGGTCAGGTTTCCCTCTGGCGCCGATTTAGCGCTCGATGGTGCCGGTGCGGCGGATTTTCTTTTGCAGCATCAAGACGCCATAAAGCAGCGCTTCTGCCGAGGGCGGGCAGCCGGGGACATAAATATCGACCGGCACGATGCGATCACAACCGCGCACCACTGAATAAGAATAGTGGTAATAGCCGCCGCCATTGGCACACGAACCCATGGAGATGACATAGCGCGGCTCCGGCATCTGGTCATAGACCTTGCGCAGCGCCGGGGCCATCTTGTTGGTCAGGGTGCCCGCCACAATCATCACATCCGATTGGCGCGGCGAGGCACGCGGCGCGAAGCCGTAGCGCTCGGCATCATAGCGCGGCATGGAGAGCTGCATCATCTCGACGGCGCAGCAGGCAAGGCCGAAGGTCATCCACATCAGGGAGCCAGTGCGCGCCCAGGCGATCAGGTCATCGGCGCTGGTGACGATAAAGCCCTTGTCGGACAGTTGCGAATTGACATCGACAAAAAACGGATCGCTAGCCCCGACCGGCTTGCCATCGGCACCGAGCAGACCCTTGGGAGCTGGCGCGTTCAGAGTTGCTGCGTTCAGTCCCACTCCAGCGCTCCTTTTTTCCATTCATAGACAAAGCCGATGGTCAGCACCGTCAGGAAGGCCATCATCGACCAGAACCCTGCGGCGCCAACACGGTGAAATGCTACCGCCCAGGGAAACAGGAAGGCCACCTCAAGATCGAAAATGATGAACAGCAGCGATACCAGATAGAATCGGATATCGAATTTCATGCGGGCATCATCAAAGGCGTTGAAACCGCATTCATAGGCCGAAAGCTTCTCGCTATCGGGTGCCTTGAAGGCCACCAGAAACGGCGCAATCAGCAGGACGCCAGCGATAATCAGTGCCAGCGCGACAAAAATTGCCAGCGGCAGCCAGTTGTTGATAAGTTCGTTCATGCCAGCTCGGGCCTCGGTTCCACGCGCTATTCCCTATCGCAGGCAGCCAGACGGCGCAAGGGCAGGAAGGGCTGTCAGCCTTCCTCGAATGCCAGTTCGGCTGCGCCTGCGCTTCGAGAGTCCGGGGCGGCGGTTTGGAAGGCAAGCGAATGTGGCGGAGGGTAGCAACATCGCCGCGCCGCCGGATGGGGGCTGAAGGAAACATTCCACACTTGTTTCATGAAAGCCCGTGGGCAACCAATGGTCAGGGCAGCTGGCTGATCATGGCATCGCGCTCAGGGGCTTGGGGTTCAGGTCGGGCGCAGCGGCGTCTTGCGGTGGTCACGCCCGCAGATTTCATGTTAGGTTCCAGGAAATGGAAAGCAACGGGTCGATACCATGATCACACCGATCGTCAATGCCATCCCCGTTTTTTTAGCGCTGATATTGCTCGAGGCGTTTGTGGGCTGGCGCGGCGGGCGCAGAATTTATCGCGTGCAGGACGCTGTTACCAGTTTGAGCCTCGGTATGCTCAGCCAGATCGTCGCTGTATTTGATAAGTTTTTTGTGGTCGGCATATATATTTTGGTGTGGAAATATTTCAGGATCGTCTCATTGCCGCCAGGTTCATTGCTGGTTTGGGCAAGTGCTTTATTGCTCTATGACTTGTGCTATTACTGGAGCCATAGAGCAGGGCATGAGGTCAACGTCCTGTGGGCCGCACATGTGGTGCATCATTCCAGTGAGGATTACAATCTTTCGACCGCACTCAGGCAGACAGCCAGCGGGTTCCTGATCGGCTGGATATTTTATATGCCGTTGGCGCTGCTGGGTGTTCCGCCACTTGTGTTCATATTCGTCGGTCTCGTCGATCTGCTTTATCAATTTTGGGTTCATACCGAACTGGTGCCGTATGTCGCATGGCTTGATCGCGTGCTGGTCATGCCCTCGAACCACCGTGTGCATCATGGCCGCAACGATTGGTGCCTTGATCGCAATTATGGTGGGATATTCATGTTTTGGGACGTGTTGTTCGGAACTTACACCCCTGAACGGCCAGATGATCCTGTCATTTATGGCACGTTGACGCCACTGGCGAGTTATGATCCGCTTTGGGGCAATTTGAAAATCTATGCAGATATCTGGCGGCGCTTGCGCTTCCACGATCGGTTTTTCGACCGGCTTGGCGTGCTGTTTGCGCGGCCAGGTTGGCAAAGCGCCTTGGAGGCGTCAAAATTTCCGCAGGCAGATGTCCAACCGCCGATCAATCGCTACGATCCTCCTGCCCATGCAGGCCTTAAATTTTACGGCATGGCCTCACTGGCCTTTTCAACCGTGTTGCTGGTGCAATTCCTGGTGATCGGCCCGCAGCTTGCGCTGGTATACAGAATCGGGTTTGGCGGTCTCATCGCGTTGCGGCTGTGGGCGCTGTCGCAGATATGGACAGGCAGGAGACCGGCTTTGGTGCTTGAAATGCTTGCGACGAGCCTGCCGCTGGGATTTATGGCCCTTGGCTTCTGGTTCGTGCCCCTCGGGACGATGGCCCGCCTTGTCGCCACGCTGGCGCTTGGAAGCGCGATCATGTTGCAGTCAAGATCATGGCGCGCGATGCCTTCCGCGGATCAAGCGGACTTGTAAAGGCATTGGGCCGGATGCGAGAGCGATTCCTGCGCGCAACGGCAGACCGACGCGATGATGAAGCCTCAATCATTCTTGATTCACAACCTCATATCTGTGCCATTGGTGATGTCTGCCAATGGCATATCGGGGGTCCTTTTTAGGGTCTGACTCAATCTCGCTGCATATCTGAGGTGATGTTGAGCTGCTTTCAATCGGGAAGCAGCGCGATGGAACGCAGAATTGGGTCGAGGCAACTGGTTGCAAAGGGCTTGCGCTTCAAGCTTGCCGAAATCAGTGCGGATTGCGTATTTCTTGACGCGCTGGCAACGGCAGTTTCGGCACCATGCCCATGCTGTGGCACCAGTTCACGCCGGATCCAAAGTCGGCATCTGAGGCAAGCTGCCGATCTCCCGATTGCCGGTCGATGGGTTATCCGGCGGCTGACGGTTCGTCGTTACTTGTGCGCCGCAGCCTTTGCCGATCGCCTGATGATGCCGGTGCGCAACGATGCCCTGTTGCGTGTCGTGGGTCGGAGGAATGAAAAGCCAGGTGACAAGCCTGCTATCATCGGCATCGACGACGTCGCGTTTCGGCGCGGCCAGCGCTGCGGGACGATGAGTACCCGACCTTTGGCACTTGATCGAAAACACCAGTCGAGCCTTTCTCGACGCTGCAGTCACACCCATGTGGCAGATCCGAAGGACGGTTGGCAGCGTTATCATCGATCCGAAGCTTCTGACCCATGCCGAACGGCTCCAGGTTGAAGGACATCGGCGCCGACAGGACACGAACAAGGGCTCAGACCTATAAGACGGTTGGCACGATCGGGGTGTTGTGATTCACAGGTTCCGAGAGGAATCGCGGATGAATCGGGATCAATTTGCCTGACAGACACACAGTTTCTGAAGATTGCGTCGCATCTTCCTACGAGTACGCGCGGCAAGCCCCGGGTTGACGATCTGCGCGTCATAAGCGGGATTGATACGCCGCCAGATTGGGGGGCGAAGAAAACTCTCTGAAACTGCTATGTGCGCTGGGCAGCCAGGGGCATCTGGTTCGACCTGTTCGAGGCGCTTGCCCAAGTCCGCGGCCCGCCCACCGAAGGTCTTGTCGACGCCTCCGCCGGGAAGGCGCACCGCTCGGCCTCCGGCGAAAAAGGGGGAGAAAAATCAAGCCACAGGCCGCTCGCGCGGCGCGCGCAAGTCGACGCCAAGCTTCATCGCGCGTGCAGTTCGCGGCTGGCACGGATCCGGCCC
>JAJZGX010000045.1 GCA_021804825.1 Pseudomonadota bacterium
CCGCCGCTGATGGCGCGGCTGCGTTATCCGGTGCGGGTGTTCGATGCCGCGGGCTTGGGAATTTACGCGGCGGTAGGCGCGCAAAAGGCGTTGGCTTTCGGCATCAACTGGCCGATGGCCGCTGCCCTTGGCATGATTACCGGCATTGGCGGCGGCATGCTGCGCGATATTTTGTCTGCCGAGGTACCCATGGTGCTGCGCGCCGAAATCTACGCCCTGGCCGCCCTGCTCTCCGCCAGCGTCGCTGTGGGCGCACAGGCACTGGGCGTGCCCCCTCTGCCGGGATTGGCGCTCGCCGCCGGGCTTGGCTTTGCCTTGCGCATGCTAGCGCTCTATCGCAACTGGAGCCTGCCGCCACGCCATCCCGACACATGAGGGCCCGCGCGCCTCACCACAATGCCCCGGACGCGATATTGCCTGCGGCACCGGCGCACTTTATGGAATGCCGATGACAGCAATTTATAAAATCCTCAGCGCCGACTTGTGGCAACAGGCCCTTGCTGCGGGCGAATTTCGCGGCGCGCCGGTTGATCTTGCCGACGGCTTCATCCATTTTTCCTTTGCCGATCAGGTTCAGGAGACAGCGCACAAGCATTTCTTCGGCCAGAAGGATCTGGTGCTCGTCACCGTTGCAAGCGAAGACCTCGGCCCGGCGCTGAAGCTGGAAGTTTCACGCGGCGGCGCGCTGTTCCCGCATCTTTATGGGCCGTTGCCCATCACCGCGGTCTGTCGCGTCGCACCTTTGCCGACACGCAGCGACGGCGGCCATGATTTCAAGGATGTGCTGTCATGATGCGGCTTGCACGCGCCGCCATGCTGGCTCTGGAGCCGGAACAAGCCCATCGCCTGACGCTGCAGGCGTTGAAATTGCTGCCCTGGCAAAAGCCTGCGCAAGACGATGCCCGCCTCGCCGTCACCACGCTTGGCCTCGCCTTCCCCAACCCGCTTGGCATGGCGGCGGGCTTCGACAAAAACGCCGAAGTGCATAATGCCTTGTTGCGGCTCGGGTTCGGCTTTACCGAAATTGGCACGGTGACACCCTTGGCGCAACCCGGCAATCCCCGTCCACGGGTGTTTCGCCTGCCCGCAGCCGGCGCCGTGATCAACCGGCTTGGCTTCAATGGCCAAGGGCACGATGCCGCCCTCGCCCAACTCAGGGCCTCGCCACCGCGCGGCATTGTCGGCGTCAACATCGGTGCCAACAAGCTGAGCGCCGACCGCCGGAACGATTACTTGATCGGCATTGCCGCCTTTGCTGCCATGGCGAGCTATTTTACCGTCAACATTTCTTCGCCCAACACGCCGGGCCTGCGCGATTTGCAGGGCGAGGCCGAGCTCGATGATCTGCTCGCCCGCATTCAGGATACCCGCGCGGCATTGCCAAGCCGCCCGCCCGTGCTGTTGAAGATCGCGCCCGATCTGACCCTCGCGGCGCTGGATGCCATCGTCAATCTGGCGCTCAAGCACCGGCTCGATGGCATGATCATTGCCAACACGACCATCCAGCGCCCGACGTCCCTGCAACACCTGCGCCACGCCAACGAGACCGGAGGCCTGTCCGGCCGCCCGCTGATGGCGCCCTCGACGCGCATGCTGGCAGAAACTTTTCTGCGGGCCGAGCGCCGCCTGGTGCTGATCGGCGTCGGCGGCGTCGATTCCGGGGCCACCGCCTATGCCAAAATCTGCGCCGGGGCTGATCTGGTGCAGCTTTACACCGGCATGATCTATCAGGGGCCGATGCTGATCGCCGCCATGAAACGCGATCTGATCAAATTGCTTGCGCGCGATGGATATTCAAACATAACACAAGCCACCGGAACAAAATTCAAAGCTTGGCTTGAATAGAACACGGGTATCATCCCCATCACATTTGCGGCTATTTCAAACTACGCGGCGCGTCGTTTACGCTGGTTGCAGGGCGATCATCACCCCGATCGGTCTCTTCATGCCTTAGTCCGGCCTTGTCCTGATAGGCGATGACGCGCGTGTCGCCGGGAGCCTTGTGCTCCTGCGCAGCGCGGCGCGCGGCTTTCAGCGCCAGTTCATGCGAGGCGAAGGTTTCGGAAAACGAACCGGCGACGCGATAAGCCCAGCCGCCATCATGTTCAATCACTTCATAAATCACCTGGCTCATGAGCGTGTCCCCGTGTTGAGCGAACGAGCAAGCCGAATGCCCGTGAATTGCCAGCGGCTGGAGGCGTGGAAGAAATTGCGATAGGTCGCGCGCGCATGGCCGCTCGGCGTCGCCAGCGATGAACCGCGCAGCACATATTGATTGACCATGAACTTGCCGTTGTATTCGCCCAGCGCTCCCGCAGCAGCGCCGTAACCGGGATAAGGCGCGTAGGACGAACTGGTCCATTGCCACGCCATGCCGAACATGGCGTCAAGCCCGCCGTCAGACGCGCCATGCTCCCACTCGGCTTCGGTCGGCAGCCGCGCCCCCGCCCATAGCGCATAAGCTGATGCTTCATAATAGGAAACGTGCATGACCGGCGCGCGAAGATCAAGCGGACGCAATCCTTGCAAGCCGAACGTCTGCCAGGTGCCCGGGCCCTCGCCATGCCAATAAAGTGGCTGCTTGAAGCCGTGCGTCTTCAGGAAATCCCATCCCTCCGACAGCCAGAAAGCCGGGTTGCGATAACCGCCATCGGTGATGAAGGCAGCATATTCGGCATTTGTGACAAGCCGCGAGGCCAAAGCATAGGCCTCCAGAAACTGACGATGCCGCGGCGCTTCATTATCGAAATGGAATCCCTCGCCGACATGGCCGATATCCACGACACCGGCGCCAAACGTGACCCAGTGCTGCGGCGCGCTGACGGGCACAGCGAGCGCATCAATTGCGTCATAGCGCGGGAACAGCGGATTGAGACTGAGCAGATGCAAAATATCGGTCAGGATGAGTTCCTGATGCTGCTGTTCATGGTGCAGGCCAAGCTCGATGAGAGCGCACAACTCCTCGGCCTCGGTATCCCCATGCGGGTGCGCCAGCAGCGCCGCCATGCGGCCATCGACATTGGCGCGATAAGCGAGCACATCGGCCAGCGCGGGCCGCGTCAGCATCCCGCGTTGCAGGCGCGGGTATTTGTCGCCAATGCCGTTGTAATAAGAATTGAACAGCACCCGGAAAGACTCGTGAAACGGCGCGAAATCCGGCTCGAATTTTTCCAGAACGAAGGTCTCGAAAAACCAGGTCGTATGTGCGAGGTGCCATTTCGCCGGGCTTGCATCGGGCATGGACTGGCAGGCGCAATCTTCAGCCGACAAATGTGCGGTAAGGCGAAGCGAGGCCTGACGCACCGCCCTGAAACCTTGCAGCATCGCGGCAAGTCTGGCGGTTGTGGCGATGGTTTCACTGCGCGCGGGCATAGCACACCAGAAATCGTTGCGCGGCATCAGTCCAGCAATGGGTGACCTCAAAGCCTGACTGCGCCAGCATGGTGGTAAACCCTCGCTGCGTGAATTTATAGCTGTTTTCTGTGTGAATGCGTTCGCCGCGCACAAAGTGGCGCGCGCCACCCGGCCATGTCACAAGCTGGGTTTTGGTGGCCTCGAGGTGCATTTCGATGCGGCTTTGATCCTCGTTGAAATGCGCGCGGTGGCGCCAATGGCCTACATCAAAATCGCTGTGCAGCAGGGCATTGACGTGGCGCAGCACATTGAGATTGAAGGCAGCGGTAATGCCGAGCGCGTCATCATAGGCGGCTTCCAGCAGCGGGCTCGCCTTGACGAGATCGACACCGATCAGCAAAGCACCATCATCACCACACGCCGCCCGGAACCGGCGCAGGCATTGCACAGCTTCCAGCGGTGTGAAATTGCCGATCGACGAGCCCGGATAGAACAGCAGACGGCGGCTGGTCTCGACATCGCCCGGCAAGGCAAAATTCTCCGAAAAATCCGCACCGACGGTGAGCATGGGGATGTGCGGATATTCAGCCTGAAGCCGGCCCACGGCTTGTTCGAGAAACTCAACCGAAATATCGACTGCAACATATTGGCGGGGCCGCAAAGTCGAGAACAGCCGCGCAGCTTTGGCGCCATTGCCCGCACCAAGATCGATCAGTGTCGGTTGCGTGCCTGCAGCAGCGCTGATGGCCCCTGCATGGGTGGCAAAAATCTCGGCCTCGGCCCGCGTGACATAATATTCGTCGGTCAGGCAAATCGCCTCGAAAAGTCTGGAGCCGAGGCCATTGTAGAAATATTTTGGCGCGATGCGCGCCGCCTTTTGCGACAGGCCCGCCACAAGCTCGCGCCGCGCCTGCGAAATCTCCGAACCAAAGGCCTCCCGGTCACGCCGGTTCTCAGACAAGTGCACGCTCATGCTGTTCATGCCACCACCTATAAAGTCAGTCCGGCGCGCGGGCGACGAGAGCCAGAACCACAGATACTGCCGCATGCTGTGCCGACCCAGCGTCACCTCATTGGATGGCAGCATCGATTGCTGCCATCCATAATGCCAGACTGACAGCATTGCAGATCAAAACAGCGTGACCGGCACCACCCACAGGTGTCCGCTTACGCCTGTCGCGCGCCTGTCAAATCATCCATTATCGCAGGTGGAAGATAGGGCGCCCTGCGCATTCGGCAAGCTGTGGCGCGTGCCCGCTGCGCAAGGCCGGGCGGAAAGCGGGCCGGCCTTTCAGCTTGCCGCGGCGATTTCTTCAACGATGCTCGTCGCCATGGCGCGCGGATCGGCGGCCGTCAGGATCGGCCGCGCCACCACAAGATGATCTGCCCCGGCCTTGATGGCGGCACTGGGCGTCATCACCCGCTTCTGATCGCCGATGGCACCGCTTGATGGCCTGATGCCGGGCGTGACCAGCACCATGGCAGGGCCGAGCCGAGCCCGCATCGCCTGCGCCTCATGCGCCGACATGACCAACCCGCTGACCCCGAGCTTTTGCGCCTGTTCGGCGCGCAGCGCCACCAGATCGGCGAGCGCGAGCCGATAGCCCGCTTGCCGCACATCATCCTCATCGAACGATGTCAGCACGGTCACCGCCAGCAAGCGCAGGTTTGAGCCCGCCGCACCGGCCAGCGCGCCCTGCATGGTCGGGACAAAGCCATGCACGGTGAGAAATGTGGCCCCCAACCGGGCAATCTGCGCCGTCGCACGCTCCACCGTATGCGGAATATCGTGCAATTTCAGATCGACAAACACCTGTTTGCCGTCGCCAACAAGACGGCGCACCACATCAAAGCCGTTGCCATAGATCAGCTCCATGCCGATCTTGTAGAAGGACACGCTGTCCCCGAGCCGCGCCACCATTGCCAATGCGCTCTCTGCATCGGCGAGGTCGAGACCAACAATCAGCCGGTCACGCGGTGAGAGGGCGGGCCGCATGGCATTATCCTTGGTTGAGGAAGCTCTGGCTCGCGTTTAAGTGATCAGCGCCCGGAGGGCAAGCCGCCCTTGAACGCGCATGGCGTCACCCCATATTCATGTCGCCGAGCGCCTTATGGGCTCGCAGTAACGGAGTGCCTCAAGGAGGGCTTCAACATGACACGCATACCAACGCTGCACTCGCCCTTTCTCCTGGGCTTCGATGATATCGAGCGGGCGCTCGACCGGGCAACACGCACGGGCAATGATGGCTATCCGCCCTACAATATCGAACGTGTCGCGCGCGAGGGCAATGCGCCCGAATTGCTGCGCATCACGCTGGCGGTTGCCGGATTTTCGCGCGATCAGCTCGACATCACCCTGGAAGAAAACCAGCTGGTGATCCGTGGCCGTCAGGTTGACGACCGCGAGCGGCACTATCTGCATCGCGGCATTGCGGCCCGCCAGTTTCAGCGCTCGTTTCTGCTGGCTGAAGGCATGCGGGTGCTGGGCGCGGACATGATCAACGGGCTGTTATGTATTGATCTGGTGCGACCCGAACCCGAACGCATAGTGCAACGTATTAACATTATGGTGCGAGACTGATCAGTGCGCACCAATCGCGGGCCGGGATTTCCGGTTGCGCTTATGGAGTGACTAACATGGTGTATGATATCAAAGGTGCATTCTCGACCCCGCATTCACCCGTGCCGATGACGCCCGAGCAATTTGCCCATCTCGGTGATGGCGCCATTGCCTATGTGAAACCCATGAAATCGGAAGATGTGCCGCGCATGTTCCCGCAAGCGCCGCAGATTGCGCCAGGTTTGGAGCTGTTCGCGCTGCTGGCTGCCGATGGTTCGCCGCTGCTGCTGACCGACTCGCGCGATGCTGCGCTGGCCAATGCCTGGGAACACGAGTTGTTCACCGTCAGCCTGCATTGACGCGCACCCATCACACACCCTGCGCCAGTCGCGCAGGGTGAGGTGGCAGCAGTTGAAGGCTGCCCGCGCCGCCTTTCAAGCGGTAACGAGGGCGGTATAATCTTCGATCAGCGTCCGCGAGATATTGCCGGGCGTGAATTTGTGAGGGCCAGCTTCAGACACGGGCGTCACTTCCGCGCCAGTGCCGCAAATGAAGCACTCATTGAAGCTCGCCAGTTCTTCCGGCATGATCCGACGCTCATGCACGTCCATGCCGCGCTTGTGCGCGAGATCGATCACTGTTTTGCGGGTGATACCGTCGAGGAAGCAATCCGCGATGGGTGTATGCAGCGCGCCATCGCGCGTGAAAAACACATTCGCCCCGGTGCATTCCGCGACCCGGCCCTGCCAGTCCAGCATCAGCGCATCCGCATAGCCGCGACGCTCGGCACGATGCTTGGAAAGCGTGCAGATCATGTAGAGACCCGCGGCCTTCGCGTTTGACGGCGCCGTATGCGGATCAGGGCGACGATATTCCGCAATATCAAGGCGAATGCCCCGCATTTTGGTGGCCGTATCGAACATGCTCGGCCATGCCCAAACGGCAATCGCCGTATGGATGGTGGAATTCTGCGCCGCCACGGCCATCATTTCCGAACCGCGCCACGCCACCGGACGCACGTAAAGATCGCCCCCGCCATTGGCTTCAACAACCGCGTCCTTGGCGCCAATCAGTTGCTCGACCGAATAGGGAATCGTGAAATCAAGGAGTTCCCCTGATTTCAGAAAGCGCTCCGAATGTTCGCGGCTTTTGAAAATCTTGCCACGATAGGCGCGTTCGCCCTCGAATACACTGGAGCCATAATGCAAACCATGTGACAACACATGCAATTTGGCCTCTGACCATGGCAACATCTTGCCATCCATCCAGATGAATCCATCACGTTGGTCGAAGGACAAAGCCATGTTAGAACACTCCCTGACATTGGTTTTTCGGTTGCAGATGCAGGCGTTGACCATAGGCTGATTTGATGAAATAAGTCAATACTACTGACTTAAATTTGGTGATGGCGGCGATGGAAGCGTTTTCCGAAAAGGCTCCGAACCATGAAGGCGCAGCCGCGCAGCGGGCCACCGGCAAGGAGACGCCGCCACAGCCGCTTTATGACCTGATCGAGGCGCTGTTTTTTGCCTATCGCGACTTTGTCGGTGATGCTGATCGGCTGTTGATTGGTTACGGCTTCGGGCGCGCGCATCATCGGGTGCTGCATTTCGTGCACCGCCAGCCGGGTCTCAGCATCACTGAACTTCTGGAGATTTTGAAAATCACCAAGCAAAGCCTCAACCGCGTATTGAAAAACCTTGTGGAGCAGAACTTCATCGAAGTCCGCGCCGGGGCGATCGACCGGCGTCAGCGCCACCTCTATGCCACTGCGGCCGGCCATGACTTCGCCACGCGGCTCGCTGAAGTGCAGACGGCGCGGTTTGAACGCGCGCTCGCGCAATTAGGCCCGCAGAGCCAGAGCGAAGCCAAGCGCTTCCTGGATGCCATGCGCGATCGAATGTGAAAGATGTGCCATGACCAGCGCTCCCGCAGCCTCCGATGCCACGGCTCTCCTCAACGATGACGCAGATCACATCCTGCTGGTTGATGATGACAGCCGCATCCGCAATCTGGCGTCACGCTATCTCGCAACGCAGGGTTTTCGCGTCACAACGGCCGCCAACACTGAGGAAGCACGCCGCCTGCTGGATCATTTCGCCTTTGACCTGATCATTCTCGATGTCATGCTGCCGGGCGAAAGCGGCCTCATGTTCGCCCGCTGGTTGCGTGGACAGGCACCGCCGCAATCGGCCTTGCCGGTGTTGATGCTGACGGCGCGCGGGGAACCGGCTGACCGGGTGAAGGGGCTTGAGGCCGGCGTTGACGATTATATGGCCAAACCCTTTGATCCGCGCGAGCTGGCGCTGCGCATTGCCGCGATTTTGCGCCGTGCGCGCCCCTTGACCCTGCCGACGCGGCTGGTGAGCGTCACCTTCGGCGATCTCACCTTCAACATCGAACGCGGTGAATTGCGTCGCGGCGAGGACATGATCAAGCTTTCGGAGCGCGAGCGCGACATGCTGCGCCAACTCTGCGCCGCACCCGATGGCACATTGAGCCGTGATGAACTTGCCGGGGGGATCACCGACCAGACCGAGCGGGTGATCGACGTGCAGGTCAACCGCTTGCGCCGCAAGATCGAGGCGGACCCCGCCAATCCGCATTATCTGCAAACCGTGCGCGGCACCGGCTATCGCCTGGTCATGGATGGCGAGGTGATGCGAACCGATCAGGCCCGCTCATGAGCCTGACGCTCGGCGATTACCTCGGCATGCCGGGCCGTTGGTGGCGAGCCACCCAGCGCCGTCTCTATATCCTCGCCCCCAAGGGTTTGTTTGCCCGCTCGCTGCTGATCGTCATCGTGCCCATGGTGATGTTGCAGTCCTTCGTGACTTTCTTTTTCATGGAGCGGCACTGGCAACTGGTGACGTTCCAGTTGTCCCGCGTGCTGACCCAGGAAATCGCCGCCTTGATCGACGTGCATGATCAATTGCACGGGCCGGATGCCAATGCGATTTTGCGCGCCATAGCGCGCAAACGCATGGATATGGACGTCACCGTGCTGCCGCCCGGCCCGCTGCCGCCACGTCTGCCCAAACCGTTTTTCGGCCTGCTCGATGAGGCGCTCTCGCAGCAGATGGCCAGCCAGATCCGGCGGCCGTTTTGGCTCGATACGGTGGGCGAATCGAGCTACATTGAAATTCGCGTGCTGCTGCCCGACGCCACCTTGCGGGTGATTGCCCGCCGCAGCGCAGCCTACGCCTCCAATTCGCATATTTTTCTGCTGTGGATGCTTGGCACCGCCAGCGTGCTGATTGCCATTGCGACGATTTTCCTGCGCAACCAAATCCGCCCGATTTTGCGCCTGGCCGATGCCGCCGAAAGCTTTGGCAAAGGCCGTGACCATGAATTTGCGCCCGCCGGCGCGCGTGAAGTGCGGGTTGCCGGCTACGCTTTCATCAGCATGAAGCGCCGGGTCGAACGGGCGATGGAGCAGCGCACCACCATGCTCAGCGGCGTCAGCCATGATTTGCGCACCATCCTCACGCGCTTTCGCCTGTCGCTGGCGCTGATCAAGGCCGGGGCCGAAGGCGAGGCGATGCGCGCAGACGTCGAAGAAATGCAGCGGATGCTGGAGGCCTATCTCGCCTTCGCGCGCGGTGATGTTCAGGAACCCGTTGTCAGTGTCGATCTGCGGCAATTATTGGAAAACCTGAAGGCCGATGCCGAGCGTCACGGCACCCGCGCCAGAATCACCCTGACCGGAGAGGCGCAGCTCGAAGCCAGACCCGACGCGCTGCGGCGCTGCCTTGACAATCTCGTCAGCAATGCTTTGCGCTATGGCAGCCATGTCGAGATCAGCCTGGCGCAGGATGCGCGCTTTGTCAGTGTCCACGTCGATGATGACGGCCCCGGCATTGCCCCCAACCTGCGCAACGATGTGTTCAAGCCGTTCTATCGGCTCGATGAAGCGCGCAATCAGGATGAAGGCAATTCCGGCCTCGGCCTCGCCATAGCGCGCGATATTGCCCGCAGTCATGGCGGCGATGTCACCCTGGGCGAAAGCCCCTCCGGCGGCCTGCGCGCCAGCGTGCGCCTGCCCATTTAACGGCCCTTCGGACAGGCATGTGCACAAGGCGCGGGGCCGATTTTCGTTTGCCGTGCCCCCGACGGCGCTTGCGCTGCAAAGTCAGCTATGCGACAGCCCATGGCCATGGATGACATCGAAATACGCCGCCGCAAATTGCGGTTCCGGGCCTGGCATCGCGGCATGCGCGAGATGGACCTGCTGTTTGGCCGTTTTGCCGACGCTCATATCGCCACCCTGCCCGTGAGCGAGCTTGATCAGCTTGAGGCGCTGATGGATCTGCCAGATCAAGATGTCTATCGCTGGCTCACCGGCGAGAGTGCGACGCCCGCCGCCCTCGCCACACCGCTCATGGCCAAATTGCAGGCCTTTCGGCCAGCGCCTCAATAATCCACCCTTGCCAGATACAGCCCATAGGCTGGCGCGACTTCGCCGCACCTTGCGCGATCTCGGGCGTTAAGCGCGTCGGCGAGATCCTGCGTCTGCCATTTGCCCGAACCGACATGCTCGAGCGAACCGACCATCGAGCGCACCTGTCGATGCAGGAACGAACGCGCCGCAACCCGGATTTCAATGACATCGCCGGATTGCGTGACGCTGAAGGCATTGAGGTGGCGCTGCGGACTGTTCGCCTGACATTCCGAATCTCGAAATGTCGAGAAATCATGATCCCCCACAAGGATTTGCGCAGCCTCATGCATGGCCCCGGCATCGAGGCGGCGCATGACCAGCCAGGCCCGCCGCGCCTCCAGCGCCAACGGTGCCCGCCGGTTGATGATGCGGTAGAGATAGTGCCGTTCGACCGCTGAAAACCGCGCATTGAACGCGCCAGAAACTTCGTTCACCGCTGTCACCGCCACGGCGTGCGGACGCAAATGCGCATTGAGCCCGGCCTGCAAGCGGAACGGCTGCCAGTGTTTGGCGCAATCGACATGGGCACTTTGCGCCAAGGCGTGCACGCCAGCATCGGTGCGGCCCGCGCCATGCACGCACACGCCCGGTTCATTGAGCGCCGCGAAGGCCGTCTCCAGCGTCTGCTGCACCGACGGCGCATTGGCCTGCCGCTGCCAACCGCAAAAGACGGTGCCATCATATTCAATGCTAAGGTGGAAACGCGGCATAGTGGCCCCATCCTTCCGCGCTGGAATCAAAACCAGACAATGCGGGCGCGGATCGAAACATCACGCGCGTCCTGTCGATCATCGCTGGCAAGATGGCTTCAGGCCTCGCCAAACACCCGTGCAAAAATCGTGTCGACATGTTTGAGGTGGTAGCCAAGGTCGAACAGGACTTCAAGTTCGCTTGCCGAAAGCGCCGCACTCACTTGCGGATCACCTTTGAGCAAGGTGAGAAAATCACCCTCGCCGCGCCAGACCGGCATGGCGTTGCGCTGCACCAGCCTGTAAGCATCTTCGCGCGATACACCCTTTTGGGTGAGCGCCAGCAAGACCCGTTGCGAATGGATCACCCCCCCAAGGCGGTTGAGGTTTTTCGCCATATTGTCAGGATAGACGATCAGTTTCTCGATGACGCCGGTAAGCCGGGCCAGCGCGAAATCCAAGGTGATCGTCCCATCAGGCCCGATCATCCGCTCGACCGAGGAATGCGAAATATCCCGCTCGTGCCAGAGCGCGACATTCTCCAGCGCTGGCACCACCATGCCGCGAACCAGCCGCGCCAAGCCAGTGAGGTTCTCTGTCAACACCGGGTTGCGCTTGTGCGGCATCGCCGACGAGCCCTTCTGACCCGGCGAGAAGAACTCTTCGGCCTCCAGCACCTCGGTGCGCTGCATGTGACGGATTTCAGTGGCAACCCGCTCGATCGACGAGGCAATGACCCCGAGCGTCGCAAAAAACATGGCATGGCGGTCACGCGGGATCACCTGCGTCGACACCGGCTCGACCGTCAGCCCCATTTTGGCAGCGACATGCGCTTCAACACGCGGATCGATATTGGCGAAAGTGCCGACCGCCCCGGACAAGGCGCAGGTGGCAATATCGTCGCAGGCGGCAGCCAACCGCGTCCGATGGCGCGAAAATTCGGCATGGGCCTGCGCTAGTTTCAGCCCGAAGGTCACAGGTTCGGCATGAATGCCGTGCGAACGCCCGATCACCGGCGTCATTTTATATTCGAGCGCACGTTTTTTCAGTGCTGCCAGCAAGTGATCAATATCGGCGAGGAGCAGGGTGGAAGCGCGCTTGAGTTGCACAGCAAGACAAGTATCGAGCACGTCCGAGGAGGTCATGCCCTGATGCACAAAGCGCGCTTCGGGGCCAATGAACTCGGCCAGATGCGTCAGAAAGGCGATGACATCATGCTTGGTTTCACGCTCGATCTCGTCAATGCGCGCGACATCGAATGTGACGTGCCCGGCCTTGGCCCAGATGGCCTGCGCCGCCGCTTTTGGAATGACCCCGATATCGGCGAGCGCATCGCAAGCATGGGCCTCGATCTCGAACCAGATGCGAAACCGCGTCTGCGCCTCCCAGATAGCTACCATCTCGGGGCGGGAATAACGCGGAATCATGGCAGGCTGCACCTTTCAGGGCTGGGAAGACGCCCGGTGTCTAGCACCCGCTCTGCAAGGTCACAAGCCAGCCGCTCAGGCAGCCTTTGCCTCATAGCCCGCCGCCTCGACCGCCTTGATGAGGTCGCCCGCCTTTGCCGATCCCGAAACGAGCGCCATTCCCGGTTCAAGCGAGACTTCGGCCGCGGTTACACCCGGCACGCGTTCCAGCACTTTCTTGACGCTTGCAACACAGCCCTCGCACGCCATGCCACCGACCGAAAGCTTGATGTCTGAGCTTGTTGAATTTGTCATGATCTTGCATCTCCATGAAGATAACTCGATCACTCACTTAAGAACGCACGCCTGACAAGTTCAAGGCCCGGATGCAAATTTGCGCGGCCAAGCCCAGCGTCTTTCACGCGTGTTTCGCTTCGGGCCTTGTCCGTAGTTCTCCTGAGAGACGAAGTGCTATCTTGTCTTGAACCGCGGGTGCAGTAGCGTTGCCGAACACGGATGCACAAGTGTCCGATAAATAATAATCCTGGTCTGCGGGGGGCAACCGGATGAAATTCACAATAGTTGCAGCTGCCGGCGCGGCAGTCATTTTCGGCTGGTCCGGCGCCTACGCCAGCAATGCCCACGACCCTGCGTCGCACCGGCACGCCAAGGCCGCCAAGACTGTCTCATGGTCGCCGTTTCTGATCAATCATAATACCTTGAGCCTGTCCGACCGGTTCACCGCCACCCATCCCGGCCGCGCCGGGACAATCCCGAAGACGATCCTCGAATTCACCCATTTCGATGCCTGGGGCTATGGCACAAATCTGCTGTCGCTCGAGATGTTGAAATCGCAAAGAAATGATCCGGCAAGTCCTTGTGGCAATTTCCATGCACCACGCGGTGGTTGCCCGGCTGCGACCGAGTTTACCTTGCATTGGCGCAGCACGCTCGGCTTCAACCAGATGTTTCACACCCATGGTTTCAGCGCCGGGCCGCTGAAGAACGTATCCCTTGAATTTGGTGGCGACGCCAATACCGAAAACACCTTCGCGGCACCGGCAAAACGCGTGGTCGTGGCCGGGCTTGAGTTCACTTTCGCGCTGCCCTACGGCGGGCATGTCAATGCCTCGCCGCTCTATTACAAGGAATGGAACCACAACAGCTTCGTCACCCCGGCCTTTGCCACGCCCGGCATTCCTTCCGGCGACACCAATTTCGCCGGAACCTATGCGCTTGAATTCAACTACGCCATGCCACTAGGCTTCCTGCCGCCCACGATTCCGTTGTCGATCAGTGGCTACGCGAATTTTTACGGGCCGAAGGGCACCGGCGTCGGCCTCGCCGCCCCCAAAGTCCCGAAAACGGCCGTCGAATTCCTCAGCGAGCAAAAGCTGTCGCTGGACGTTGGAAAAATGATCGGCGGCGCAAGGCAGGCCAACAAGTTCAATGTCTGGATCGCCTACCGTTACTGGCAAAACAAGTTCGGCCTCGATCACACCAAGGGAACCTGCATTGGTGCCAGCACCGGCAGTTGCACCGAACAGAGCCTAGTGACCGGCATCAGCGTGATGTTTTGACCAGCCCTGCGGCTGTCATCGTGCGACGATTCAGCCCTCCGCGACGGGATCGATGGTTTCGCGTCGCCAACGGCGGCATTTGACATTTTTGTGCACTGCACGCATATAGAGGGTGTCGGGGCGCAGCGCTTCGGCACGGGTTTTGCGTGAACGATGCTGTTTGATCGCATCGGCGGCCCATTTTCTTCCCCGAGCAGACCCCGCTCACGCCAGGGTCACGCTTCACCCGCACGCAGCCGCGTTGCGGGGTTGTGTCGTTTGCGACATGACATTGAAAGCAGGTTTAATTTGACAAGTTTCAACGACTTCGGCCTCTCAGCGCCGATCCTCAAGGCACTGGCCGCCGAGGGTTACGTCACCCCCACCCCCATTCAGGCGCAGGCCCTGCCGCATGTGCTGGCCGGCAAGGACATTCTGGGTATCGCCCAGACCGGCACCGGCAAGACGGCGGCTTTTGCCTTGCCGATCATTGACCGGCTGTCCAAGTCCGGCACGCGCCCGCAACCGCGCTCCTGCCGGGCACTGATCCTGTCGCCGACGCGCGAACTGGCGAGCCAGATCGAACTGAGTTTCCGCACCTACGGCAAATTCCTGCGGCTGCAATCCACCGTCATCTTTGGCGGCGTACCCGTCGGTCGGCAGGTTCGCACCTGCGCGGCGGGTCTGGACATCGTGGTCGCGACCCCCGGCCGTCTGCTCGATCTCATCAACCAGCGCGCACTCAACCTCAATGCGCTGGAAGTGTTCGTGCTGGATGAAGCCGATCAGATGCTTGACATGGGTTTCATCCATGACATCCGCAAGATTGTGGCATTGCTCCCCGCCAAGCGCCAGAGCCTGTTTTTCTCGGCAACCATGCCGAAGGAAATGGCTGAATTGTCGGATCGCCTCCTCACCACTCCGGTCAAGGTTACGGTGACGCCGGTGGCCTCCACCGTCGAGCGCATCGCCCAGCAGGTGATTTTCAGCGAAACCCGCATGAAGCAGACGCTGCTGCACAAATTGCTGGAAGACGCTTCGATCAGCCGCGCTTTGGTGTTCACGCGCACCAAGCATGGGGCCGACCGGGTGGTGAAGCATCTGGCGACGCAAGGCATTCTCGCCGACGCCATCCATGGCAACAAGTCGCAGGGCCAGCGCGAGCGCGCCCTCGCCGCCTTCCGTGACGGCCGGTCACGGCTGCTGGTTGCCACCGACATTGCTGCGCGCGGCATTGATATCGATGGCGTCAGCCATGTGATCAATTTTGATCTGCCGAATGTCTCGGAAAGCTATGTCCACCGCATCGGCCGCACGGCGCGCGCAGGTGCAGCGGGCATCGCCATCTCGTTTTGCGATCGCGAAGAGCGCGCCTATCTGCGCGACATCGAGCGGCTGACGCGCCAGCGTGTGCCAGTGATGGACAATCCGCTCGGGCCCGATGCCGAAATGCTGCGCGACAGCCCGCCTTCGAGCGCGCCCGCGCCGCGCCCGCAGCAGCATCGCCGCCCCGCAGGCCGCGGCCCGGCACCCCAAGGCCAGCGCCCCGCAGCACAGCGGCAAGGCGCGCCACACAATCGCGGTCAGCGGCCGCAACGCCAAGGCTGAACTGATCGCCAAAGCGTGACAAGCAAGGCGCGGGGCCAGAGGCTCTGCGCCTTTTTTGTGATTGTTGAACCCAACGCGGCAGTCAAGCCTGCCCTTCAACCAAACGGCAACTACTCTGTGCCACACCCGGGGCATGGAAAGGCAAGCGACATTTGGGCGGCGAGGACAGGGCGCGGCACGCATGACAGCGGTGCCGCATGAACCTGCGGCCAAGGCGCGGCTGGCGCTTGAGCTTACGCCGGAGCAGCGGGCGCTGATCCTCGGGCCCGACAGCGGCACGGCTACGCCTGAACGCGTGGCCCTGAGTGGCTCGATCGGCTGGTCGCGTCGCGCAGCTTTTCTGGCGCTCACCATCGTCTCGGTGCTGAACACCGCAGTTTCGCTCGGCGTGTTGCAGCATCAGGCCGCTTCGCCATTATTGAAAGCCTTTGGCGCATCGGGCATGGCAAGCAGCGCATTTGCCGAGGCTAGCCTGCCTCTCTCTCTTCTCGCACATCTGGCTGACGGCGCTGTGACAGGCGGAACCAGCCTGTGGTTGGCGCATCACCTGTTGCGCCGGATGCACCAGCAGACTTTCGCAGCCTATGTGATGGTGGGCGTCGCCATGGCTGGCTTCTGGGCAATCGCCTCAAGCAGCCTGTTTGGCGGCATGGTTCCTGCCCATATCGAGGTGACTCTCGCCACAGGCGGGATGGTGGCGGGGCTTTATCGCCTGTTTGCTGGCAGAAACGCCTGATTTGTCTCGCCGACTGCGGTTAATCCTTGCCAGCACGCCTGACCTCTGCTAGCGGACAAGGCGAACTTGGCCGAGGCGACGTCGCTGGACGTCGGCCCGCATTCATGTGGCTGGCACGATCTGTCGGAATTGACATTCGTGCCTGGCGTCGCTGAGGCCTCCGATCAACACAAACCGCCGACGTCGCCTCTAGCAGAGGCTTTTCTAGGAGACCTTATGTCCGTTGCATCCCAGATGTCGCCCACCCGCGACGATTTTGCCGCTTTGCTCAATGAAACCTATGGCGAAACCGAGGCCTTTGAAGGCTCAGTCGTCAAGGGCAAGGTGGTTGCCATTGAAAAAGACATGGCCGTTATTGATCTTGGCCTGAAGACCGAAGGGCGCGTGGCGCTCCGTGAATTTGCCGGCCCCGGTGTTGCTCCCCTCGTCGTTGGCGACGAAGTTGAAGTTTACCTTGAGCGCATTGAAAACGCGCTGGGCGAAGCGGTCATCTCGCGTGACAAGGCCCGCCGTGAAGAGAGCTGGGTCAAACTCGAACTGGCATATAATGCGCAGGAAAAGGTTGAGGGCGTCATCTTCAATCAGGTCAAGGGCGGCTTCACGGTCGATCTCGAAGGCGCGACGGCGTTCCTGCCCCGCAGCCAGGTCGATATCCGCCCGATCCGCGATGTCACCCCGTTGCTGGGCGTGCCGCAACCTTTCGTGATCCTCAAGATGGATCGCCGCCGCGGCAATATCGTCGTGTCGCGCCGCACCGTGCTTGAAGAGAGCCGCGCCGAGCAGCGCCATGAGATCGTCGCCAACCTTGAAGAAGGCGCGGTGATTGACGGCGTGGTGAAGAACATCACCGATTACGGCGCGTTCGTTGACCTCGGCGGCATTGATGGCCTGCTGCATGTCACCGACATCGCCTGGCGCCGGGTCAACCATCCGAGCGAATTGCTCACCATCGGCCAGACCGTCAAGGTGCGCATCGTCAAGATCAACCACGAAACCCATCGCATCTCGCTTGGAATGAAGCAGTTGCAGGATGACCCGTGGACCGGCATCGAAGCAAAATATCCGATCAACGCGCGCTTCCAGGGCCGCGTCACCAACATCACCGATTATGGTGCGTTCGTGGAACTGGAGCCGGGCATCGAAGGCCTGATCCACGTCTCGGAAATGTCATGGACCAAGAAGAACGTGCATCCCGGCAAGATCGTGGCGACCAGCCAGGAAGTCGATGTGCAGGTTCTCGAAGTCGATTCCTCCAAGCGCCGTATTTCGCTGGGCCTCAAGCAGACTCTCGCCAATCCTTGGGAGAGCTTTGCCGAGCGCTTCCCCGTGGGCACCGTGCTTGACGGCGAAGTCAAGAACAAGACCGAGTTCGGCCTGTTTGTCGGTATCGACGGCGATATTGACGGCATGGTGCATCTGTCTGACCTCGACTGGAACCGTCCGGGCGAGCAGGCGATCGAGGATTACAAGAAGGGCGACCAGGTCAAGGTCCAGGTTCTTGAAGTCGATGTCGAGAAGGAGCGGATTTCGCTCGGTATCAAGCAGGTTGCTGGCGAAGGCGCGGCCAAGGCCGACGAAGCGGGCGACATTCGCAAGGGCGCGATCGTCACTTGCGAAGTGGCCGAAGTCAAAGAGGGTGGGATCGATGTGAAAATCATCGGCACTGATCTCGTTGCCTTCATCAAGCGCTCCGATCTGGCACGTGACCGGGCCGATCAACGCAGCGAACGCTTTGCTGTTGGCGAGAAGGTTGACGCGCGCGTCACACTCTATGATCGTCGTGCCCGCAAGATCAGCGTCTCGATCAAGGCCCTCGAAATGGCCGAAGAGAAAGAAGCGATTGCGCAATATGGCTCGGCCGATTCAGGTGCATCGCTGGGCGATATTCTGGGCGCGGCCTTGAAGGCCCGCAACGACTCCGACATCGCCAAGAAGAAGTAAGTTGATGGAAGGAGGCGGCGGCATGACCTGCCGCTGCCTGCTTTCGAAATTCTGCTGTGATCCTGAGGCCGAGCGAGATGAGCGATCCGACACTTAATCCCGATCAGATAGTCGAGCGTCGGCGGATGCGGCGGCGCTTGTCATTCTGGCGACTCGCCACTCTGGTGGCTGTGGGTGCAGCCCTGGTTGTGGTGGGCAGCAAGGTGGATACGGGGATGAAGCTCCCGCTCGCGTCACCGCAGGTTGCGCGCATTGCGATCACCGGGCTGATTACCGGCGATGATGCAACCATCAAACTCATTGATGATGCTGCCAAATCCAAGGCCGTGCACGCCATTATCCTGCGTATCGACAGCCCCGGTGGCACCACCGCCGGCTCGGAGCGGCTCTATGTGCACCTTCGCGCGGCCGCCAAAGCCAAGCCCGTGGTCGCCGAGGTTGAAACCATGGCGGCATCGGGCGCCTATGTCGCGGCGCTGGGCGCAGACCACATTGTTGTGCGCGGCAATTCGCTGGTTGGCTCGATCGGCGTGCTCTTTGAATATCCCAATTTTTACAAGCTGATGAACAACGTCGGCATTGCCTACGAGACCATCAAATCCTCGCCGCTGAAGGCTTCCCCCAATGGCATGGAGCCGACATCGGATGCAGCGCGTGCGGCGCTGGCCGCTGTCGTGGCCGACAGTTTCACCTGGTTCAAAGGTCTGGTTCAGACGAGACGCAAAATGTCCGATGCTGAACTCGCCGCGGTCGACGACGGCAGGATTTTCACCGGGCGCCAGGGCGTGACCCTGAAACTTGCGGATGAGTTGGGCGGTGAACAACAGGCGCGCCTCTGGTTGCAGAAGAAGGGTGTGGCCGAATCGATTCCGGTTGTATGGCACATGCCACCGACCAGCTTTCCGCATCTGGGGATATTCGGCGTTCTCGCCAAGATTGCTGAATTATCGGGATTCCCAAAACTCGGTCAGGCACTTGCTGCGATTCCTGTAACCACAACAGCAAGTTCACTTGACGGATTGACGTCAGTTTGGCAGATTTCCGGCGCGAATTGATTTTGGAGTTATCGGTTTTTCGGGGGTGACAATGATTAAATCAGAATTGGTGAAGCAGATTTGCAGCCGCAACCCGCATATTTATCAGCGGGACGTCGAAAAGATCGTCAACACGATCCTAGACGAGATTACCGATGCCTTGGCGCGCGGTGATCGGGTCGAACTGCGTGGGTTTGGTGCCTTTTCGGTCAAGCACCGGAATGCGCGCATAGGTCGTAATCCCAAGACCGGCGAAAACGTCGATGTCAGCAAAAAGGTTGCACCTTATTTCAAGACCGGCAAAGAACTGCGCGACCGGCTCAATCAGGCTTGAGCTTGTGGCGGCGGGCGTCACGGCGCAGCCGGGGGTGACAGAGGGCCGCAGGTGACCGAATTGACGGGAAATTCAACTGCGCTTTAGGTGCATTGATTTTGACGGCGCGAGCGTCTCCATGCAATATTGCAAAAGAGGCGTGATTTAGGGAATGCAGCGATGAAATTCTGGCTTAAATTGCTTGTGCTGGTGATCATCGGCGTGTTGGTGGTGGCCATCGCTCTCGCCAACAAGGAAATCGTGCAGGTCTCGGCGAACCCGTTTGGCACCACGGACAAGGCGCTTTCGCTCAGCGTGCCTTTGTTCCTCGTGATGTTCGCGCTTTTTATCGTGGGAATGGTGTTCGGCGGGATTTTGACCTGGTTCGGACAGGGCAAGCATCGCCGGGCTGCAAGGCAAGCCAAAGCCGAAGCTGCAAACCTGCGCACACAAGCTGCCAAACCTGATGTGGCCGGCACCGCTGTCACGACCACCCTTTCTGCCGCCTGATCTGCAGCGTGGCTTCATTTGCGACCTCGCAACCGGCCTTTCTGGATGCCGCGGACATTGATTCCTGCCTGAATTTTGGCGCGCTTCGGGCAGGTCTGGCTGAAGCCTTTTCCGGCACCATGCTCAGCCCGCCGCGCCAGCACTATGGCTTGAAGGATGCCACCCAGTTGCTGATGCCGAGCTGGAGTGCGGATACCCCGGCCAAGGGCAGCTTTTTGGGCACAAAAATCGTCAGTGTGCATCCGCACAACCGTGCGCAGGGCCGGCCCTCGGTGCAAGGTCTGTTCTTTCTGCAGGATGGCGAAACCGGATCGCCGCTGGCCGTCATGGATGCGGCGCGGCTGACCTTGTGGCGCACAGCCGCCGCGTCGGCGCTGGCGGCCATGTATCTGGCACGCCCGCAAGCCGCAACCATGCTGATGGTCGGTGCCGGCCAGCTCGCCCCATTCCTCGTGCGCGCCCACAGCGAAGTGCGCCCCTTGCTTCGTGTGCTGCTCTGGAACCGCAGCCGCGATGCTGCGGAGCGACTCGCGATCGCGTTGCAGCAATCATGGCCGGGCACGTCGCCACCTGAACTTTGCGTCGTAGACGACCTGCCGCAGGCGGCGGCCGAGGCCGACATCATTTCCTGCGCTACATTGTCGCGTGCGCCGCTGATCCGCGCCACCTGGCTCAAGCCTGGCGTGCATCTCGATCTGGTTGGCGCCTTTGCGCCGGGGATGCGCGAAGTCGATGATGACACCTTGCGCGCCGCACGAATTTTCCTTGATACTCAAGCAGCTTGCACCGAGGGCGGCGATATAGCCGATGGCCTCGGCACCGGCGTCATCTCCACGAAAAGTCTGGCTGGTGTGCTGGCCGATCTCTGCCTAAAGCGGGTTGACGGACGCGCGAGTCCCGACGAGGTCACATTATTCAAATCCATCGGCGCCGCGATTGAGGATTTGGCGGCTGCCGTGATTGTGTGGCAGGCATGGAATGCCCGGAACGCGGGGCAAAGCTAGAGGAATTTGCGACATTGCAACAAACCAGACCGCGCCGCAGCGCTCTCTATATGCCCGGTGCCAATGCCCGTGCGCTCGAAAAGGCCCGCAGCCTCGATGCTGACGTACTGCTGCTCGATCTTGAAGATGCCGTTGCTCCCGAAGCCAAGGCCGAGGCACGCGGCAATGTGGTCGCCGCCGTGCAGCAGCGGGCCTATGGCCGCCGCGAGGTGGTGATCCGCATCAATGCCTTGTCGACGCCCTGGGGCAAGGACGATCTGCACGCCGCAGCTTCTGCCGTGCCCGACGCCATACTGTTGCCGAAGGTTTCCAATCCAGAAGATGTCCATGCGGCAGCCGAGATTTTGCGCAGCCTGAACGCCCCGCCCACCCTGCGGCTGTGGGCGATGATCGAAACCCCGCACGCCCTGTTCAGGCTGGAGCCCATTGCCGCGCTGCATCGTGATCCGGCGGCACGGCTCGATGCCTTCGTGCTGGGCACCAATGATCTGGCCAAGGAGACCGGCGCAAGGCTGGTGCCGGGCCGCGCGCCGATGGCGGCCTGGTTATCGCTGGCTGTCGCCGCGGCGCGGGCGCATGGCATGATTGTTCTCGATGGCGTACATAATGACATCGCCGATCGGCCGGGCTTTGAACTGGAATGCGCGCAGGGCCGGGATTGCGGCATGGACGGCAAGACCCTGATCCATCCGGATCAGATCGCCCCCTGCAACCGGATTTTTTCGCCCGACGCCGCAGAAGTCGCGCGGGCCCGCAAGATTGTCGAGGCCTTTGATTTACCGGAAAATAAGGGTCGGGGCGCCATCAAGCTCGATGGCCGCATGGTCGAATTGCTGCACGCTGACATGGCGCGAAAAACGCTCGCCATCGTTGACGCCATAGCTGCGAAAGCGCAAAGTCAGGTTGAAACGCCCTAAAGCTGAGGGTTCTGGCCATTACGGCCGCATGTTTTCGGGAACAGGCAGATGAACGATAAAGACCAGAAGACACCGCCCGTCGATGCCGGAGGCCCGAAGCGCCAGCCGCCGGTGATTGATGCGAAAGCCGTGCCCTTGGCGACCGGCGCAGTGCCAGAAGCCAAAACCACCAGCCCGGCGCCGAGCACGGTGCGGCCGGCTGCGATACCGCCGCGCCCCGCTCCTGCAGCGGCAGCCGCGCCAACTCCCAAGCCCGAGCCCATCAAGGAAAGCCCGGCCGCGGCAGCGCCTGCCAAGGCCGCCAAGCCAGCCAAAGCGCGCCCCCATTATGCTTATGCAATTTTGCTGGGCGCCTTGACCGCATTTGCCGGGTCAGTGGCGCTGCATATGCTGCAGGGCCCGCAGGCCGACGTCGCCGGTTTGCAAGCCAAGGTCGCCTCGCTCCAATCCCAGCTTGGCAAAGTCGCAGACGAAAGCGCCAAATCGCGTCTTGGCGTCGCCAGTGATGAGGCCCGCATGGCGCAGCTCTCGGCGGCTATGGACAAGCTCGCCGGCCCGAAATCAGCCACCACATTGACCCAAAGCGCCAAAAGCGATCTGGCGCAGCCGCCAACCGCCGCTGCTGGCACGCCTGCCCCGCAATCAGCGGCTTCGGTCACCGCGCTGACGGCGCTCTCGGCCTCGATGACGGCGCTTCAGAGCAAGGTTGCGACGCTTGATCAGAATATGCCCAAGGTCAATGCCGCCCTCGCCG
>JAJZGX010000133.1 GCA_021804825.1 Pseudomonadota bacterium
AGTCAGTGACGCGATGAGGAAAAAATCGTTTCAGGTCAGGATGTTGCGCATGTGATGCGCCAGCGCCTCGATTTGCGGGAGAACTTCGTCGCCGATGGCTTTGTCTTCGATGGTCTCCTGCCAGGCGCGATGAAAGCAGAACAGCCAGCTTTGCACGGCCTCGGGGCCAATCGGCGCATGCAGGTGGCGACGGCGCAGCATGGGCGGGCCATAACGCTCGACAAACAACTGTGGCCCGCCAAGCCACCCGGACAAATATTCAAACAATTTGCGCTCGACTGCATGCAGGCTGGGCGGATGCAGCGCGCGCGCGGCTTTGCCCTCGGGCAGGCTGTCCATCACTTCATAAAAGCGGCGTGTGAGAAACCTGATGCCCGCTTCGCCGCCGCAGCGTTCATAGGGCGAAGCTGTCGGCGTCGGCGCCAATGGCTCAGAGGGCAAGGATGTGGGCAACCGTATTTCCCTTCAAATGGAGGCGATGCCAGCGGCGAAGTGGCCGCGGGCGAAGCTTGCCTCTGCTTCAGAGCGTCGGCTTCTTGCTGAAATACCATTCGGTATAATCATAGCCTTGCTTGTCGCGGGCATTGGCATCAGCCATGGTCTTGGGCGGCGGCACGATGGCAGACTCACCCGGCTTCCAGTTTTCCGGGGTCGCTACATTCTGTGCATCCGTGGTCTGCAAAGCCTTGACCAAACGCAGAAATTCATCGACGGAGCGGCCATTGGTCATGGGGTAATAGACCATTGCCCGCAGCATTCCTTCCGGATCAATGATGAAGGTGGCGCGAACGGCTGACGTGTCGCTGGCGCCCGGCTGGATCATGCCATAAGCCCCGGCAACCTTCATGGAGAGGTCTTCAATGATCGGAAATGGAATCTTGACGCCAAACTTCTCCTCGATATTGCGCACCCAGGCGATATGCGAGAAAACGCTGTCGATGGAGAGGCCGAGCAATTCGCAATTCATAGCCAAAAATGCCGGGTAGCTCTTGGCGAAAGCCATGAATTCGGTGGTGCACACCGGGGTGAAATCGGAAGGATGGGAGAACAGCACCAGCCACTTGCCGCGATAATCGGCCAGAGACTTTATGCCATGCGTCGTCGTGGCCTGAAAGGCCGGTGCTGGACGGTTGAGACCCGGCAAGGCCGTCGCACTATCGGTATGTTCCATTGTCGAATCCCTTGGTTCTGTTGCAGTGGTCACGGCCGAGGCAGCCGTCACGATGGCAGACAGGCGGCACATGGCTCGCCCTCGCGAAGCTGGAAGCACGGCTTGATCCGTTGGCCATAGACATATTCAGTAATCACAATATGTCAAGGCGGAGGTGACCGATTTTGCAGTGCGCAGCCAACGGCCAAGCCATCGCGTCGCCACGCCAGCATACCATCATCCGGCATGGCGTGGTAATCACGGCTTCGAGGTGAGGCCAGTTTAGCGACGATCATGGCGCGAGGGGACATTGTCATGCGGTTTTGTCCGACATGTGAAATCTGTGGCAGGCCGTCTGCGCGCATCGAGGTGGTGGCTCCGCATGATCGGCCGGTGCAATGGGCTTCATGGCCCGTTTCACGCCAGCAACTATTCCGCACATATCGTGACCCGGCGTCGCACGACCTGCTTTATGAGGGGCCGGGCGGTCATAATGGGCTGGTGGGTGACGCCATTACGCCGCAGCGGGCCGATGCGATCACCGCCGCATTCACGGGCGCCCCCAGCAACGCATTGATACAGGCGACGGGACTTCTTGACGGTGCTGGCTGGTGCAAGGCTTGTCGCGCGTTCTATTGCGCCGAGCATTGGTCTATCTCGCGCACAGGCTTCGGCTGCTGCCCGAACGGGCATCGCCAAAGCCTAGATCCGCATTGGCACCCTTGAGGTTCAGAAGGCCATGCAGATCTGGCAGGCTTGTTGCGGTTAGAACAAGCGCTTGACGTAGACGGTGCCGGACCAGATGTTCACCGCAAGCGGGCCACCGGGGACACCTGCATAGGCCGCTTGAATCTGATCGTGGGTGTAATTGACCTCACCGCCAAATATCAGCCCGTTGGCTGGTGTGAATTCATTGCCGAATTGCGCGCCCCAGCCGCGAACCCGGTACGTGAAATTGAACAGACCCGCGGTGAACCCGGTGGCGGCCGCCACCGAAGGCGACACTGAGATAAGGTTGGCCAGCCCTGACGACATCCGCGCGTCATAGCCCGAGAACGTAATGGTGGATTTTATGAAGGGCGTCCAAAGATGCTCGTAGGACACCAGCGCAGAATAGCCGCTTGAAAGATGGATCGAACCATCGGCGTCAGCGACGTAATCCGTCGCGAAAAACGGCATGCCAAGATAAGACAGGGCACCACGCGAATAGGCTGCCGTCACCATCAAGCGGCCATACATGCCGCTGAATTTCGGGCCGAAATAATCGGACCAATGCGCGCGCAATTCCATGCCGGCGAGCAGCGCATAGCCTTCTTTCGAGGTGACTGGCGCATTGCAGCAGGCGTTGGCAGTGGTATCGATGTTCTGGTGCAGGGCTCCCGACAACTGGAACAAAGCGTTCTTGGGTGCGTAGCGGATCTGCCCGACGAGATCGGGCCAGCGCTGCGGGCCTGTCCCGCTGATGACACCGTCCACCTGCTGACGCTGGGTCGGATCTTCGAGCGAAGCCGAAACACTGAAGATATTGCCGAAGGCTTTGCTGTATGAAAGCAGATCGGTCTTGCGCAGCGAGGAATAGCCGCCGAAATAGCCATAGCCCGGTGATGTGAAATCAAAATAGGACTGATGCTGTCCAGCCGTGATTCCCGCCCAGCTGATCCACCCCTGATCGAGAAAGAAAGTCGTGGTCGGCGTCTGCACTAGGCGATCATTGGCGAGGGTTACATCTACTGAATTGCGACCATCGGCAAAAACCACCAGGGGGCCAAAATCTGTTGGCGTCACGGCCAAGGTGGTCATTTGAATGTCAAGGCGCGGCATCAAATGGTCAGCGCTCGCCCACAGGTTCTGAACCGACGGCAGAATTACCGGAACGCCGCCAAGCAGCCGCTGGGTCGGCGTTGCGCTAAAATCATTATGAACCAGATCGGCTCGCATTTCGTAAATGATATCAAGGCCAAGCTTCAGGCAGGTCGAGGTGTCCGGAATTCGATAGAATCCGTAGCCAAAGCCGGGACAGGCCTGCATATAGGCGGCCTTCACCTTGGGCTTGGTGTTATTCGTCTCCTGCGCCTTTGCGCCCTGCGCCAAAGTCAGCGCAGTCAGCAAAGCGGAGACGATGGCAACGCCGGACTTGTTCATACAACTGAATCCCCTTCGCTCCTCAGTAACTACCAGAGGCGTGCATCGTCAATCCAACCAAGCCGATTGTGACGCATTGCGGCAAAAATGCAACAGTAAGCCTCCGACATCGTGAACAAACAATTCCGCTGCCCGGTCAGAGAGTTGCACTATTGGCGAGGAGATTGCCGCCCCCCACGATCCGCTGGACAAAAAACAGCGCTTGCGTGCGGTTGCGCGCGTTCAATTTCTTCATGATATTCTTGAGATGAACTTTGACGGTGCTTTCCGAAATGCCAAGCTTGAAAGCAATGATCTTGTTTTGAAGACCTTCATGAAGGAAGGTAAGAATTTCAACCTCGCGTCGCGTAAAGCGACCATCCGGGTTCAATATAGTAGCCGACATGTTCAAAATCGCATCTGGCGCCAGGGCAGCACCGCCATGGGCGCTAGGCCGCAAGGGATCGAGCAGTTCGGGCGGAACAAATCTGCCACCTCTTGCCACCAGATTCATGGCTGCGGCCAGAATCTGCGCCGTTGAACGTGACGATACCAGCCCGGCAACGCCGATTTCGACGAGGTGTCGTGCTTCAGGCTCATTGCCCGGATCGATCACGGCCAGCAAGCGAAGGCCGGGAAATTGCGCCTGAACCTTTTTCGCCTGAACGCTGAGCGAGGAATCGGCGGTGCCGTGACACAGAACCGCCAGATCAAATGATGCTGCCCCGGCCTCAAAAGGTGACGGCACTGCGTCAATTCGCCAATCCGGCAACGCGCTCGACAGCGCTCGCTGCAGGCAATCACGCATCAGCTTGCGTGCTTCGACCAGAAGCGCCCGCGCACCCCCGCTTTCATGCGCGTGAAGCAGTTCGCCGGTCACGAAAGCAAAGCGCCCATGGCGCGCCCATTTGTGGGTGCCTTCGCCGACACCATATTGCCGCGGATCAATTCGCCCAGAAGCCGCGATGGAATGAATTGCTCACCGGCCATGAGCAGGCGCACTGCTGCCAGCAGATGGGAAGCATCACCCGACGTCGGGAAGAAGCCCGACGCGCCAGCCGCAAAAACACTCTGGCATTCGCACTGATCATCCTGATCCGATATGACCAGCACCGGCACGCCGGCAAAGCGTGCCCGCACGGCAACGAGCGCGGCAAGCCGCGCGGCGCAACCGCCCAAAAGCTCTGAGACATTCAGCAAAACCAACGCAGACTCGGCGATATCGGTGTCCTTGACACTTTCGAGCCCCGCGAAGGCGCTGACAGAAATGCCAAGCCCTTGCTGAACCAGCAGCAACGCCAGACTATCCCGGCTCAAATCCTCATTGTCGATCACGACAATGCGTGCATGCGGCGCCTGATCGAGGGCCATGGCTGGCTGCGCGCGGTCACCCAGCATGCTGAGCGGCTTCAGGGGCCGGTGAGAGCTTGTTGGTAGAGGCTTGTCGCGGCTATCAGAACGCTGGCCCCATTGTAACGTGTGATAAGCCTGATACAAACGCATGTGCTACTCCCGCTGTCTCATGATTTGCTGTTGAAATCAGCATTTTCATTGTGTTGTGCCGATAGTTTTCGGCACCGCTTTGCCCAGCGGCACGCTTGCTTCTGGTCGAGAAAGGCACAATCGGTGCGCTCAGACCTGAAGGCTTCGCTCCCCTGCTTAGAATTCTTAACAACAGGTTACAGAAGTAATAAGACCTTAGTATAATTTTGTCAAGCACCCTGCGCATGGGCCTTTCCGCGCGGGCCTTAAGTGCATGCCTAACGAAGAAATCGTGATTGTGGCGAATTTCGTCATCAATTCCGAGAGGTAGAGCTTGTTGAACGGATGGGCTCCAGCATCGGGTGACCCTGCGAAACCCTAATGCGCCAAAGCCTCAACTGGTTCTGGCTGACCTGACGACGACGCCCCGCCGGCACGACCCCAGGCACTCCTGAGCCAACGTCTATCTCACCTGAAAGTGGTAGACGGCTGACGATCGCGTTGGCGTCACGAAGCACCTTCCTACCCGATGGGGTTAGTTGCCCGCCTGATGCCGACCTGGGCTCGGCACGACATGTCACCCAATCGGACAGCTTACGCCTTTAGTCGCATATTGGCATGGTACCCCCATCACAACGCCGGACGAGTGGTGCCGGAGTTCAGGGATCTTGTCCCGATCCTCTGATCTCCAAGTCTCGGAAAGCGGGTGTGGTGCCTTTGGGGTAGAGCCCCACAACCAAATACGGGAGTTCATCATGAAAAAATATCTTCTCGCCGCCGCAGCTGTTGCGCTGATGTCATCGGTGGCTCTTGCCGGCGGCAATGGCAGCAATAATGGCAATGGCAACTTGGGCAATGGCAACGGCAGTGGCAATGGCAACACCAATCTCGGCAGTGGCAATGGTTCTCATAATGGTAATTTCAACATCGGAAATTCCAATGGTTCCTTGAATGGTAATTACAACATCGGAAATACCAATGGTTCCTTCAATGGTAGCTATAATGGTGGGTATGAAGGTTGGTATAGCCTCGAGCCTTCTAGCAACAATGGTTCGAACAACGGTAATCTCAACACAGGTAACCGTAATGGCAGCGGCAACGGCAACAACAATACCTCATTCTGATCGAATGGACGCTGGCGGATTGTGCTCGAGCATTTGCCGAAAAGCACAAGAGCTAGCGTTGCGCCACAGGGGGTCGCGCCATTCAGGCGCGACTTCCCAACTTCGATGCAGCAGTTCGAACCCGAGCCACGCCAGACGGCGAGCCTGATCCTGGGAGACCATCATGACTCTATATCTTCGCGCTCTGGCGCCACTTCTTCTGCTTTCCGGTGCGTCTGCGTCAGCGATGACCGCTGGTTCT
>JAJZGX010000046.1 GCA_021804825.1 Pseudomonadota bacterium
GGTCTCGACCCGCAGGCTTTGCAAATCGGGCTGGCGAATGCGCCAGGCATCAACCTCGGCGAGGTCGACGTTGTGCCGTCGGCGACCAACGGCAGCGTGACCGCCAACCCGCTGGCACAACGCATCAAGACTCTCACCGATTCCAGAGCCGCCCAGCAGGTCGTGATCGACACGCTCACCGCCAAACGCGGGATGATGCTGCATTTCGCCTCGGAAAGCCCAGCCAAACTGACGCTCGACGGCAAGCCGCTGGATATTGACCAATGGTCCAAGGCTTTTGACTCGCTTGAGGCGGAATTAGCCAAAACCAGCGACGAATTGCGCCTCGCCAAAGCCAAACAGGCCGATATTGATGCGGCGCTCGCCAGCTTGCAGCACGCGGCGCCACCACCTGCGGTGCGCCAGACGCGCGATGTCACCATCAGCATTACTGCCGCCAGCGCCACGACGGCGCATTTCACGCTCACCTATCAGGTGCCGGGGGCGGGCTGGACACCAGTCTATGAAGCGCGGCTGAAAACGCGCACGGCGGCAAAGCAGGCCGTGGTGACGCTGATCCGTCGCGCCGAAGTCAGCCAATCCACCGGGGAGCCCTGGAACAATGTGAGCCTGACGCTTTCCAACAGCACCATCGGCTTCATGACCAAAGCGCCCGAGGTTGGCACGGAACTGGTTGATCTGGCGCCAAAAACACCGGTGCTTGCGGCGCCGCAGCGCTACTTGATGGGCAAGGCCATGGCGGCCGTGGTTCAGCCGGTGAACGCACCGCAGGTGGTGACACGCGGCGTTGATGTCGAATTCAAAGTGCCGGGCGAGGTTTCGCTCGCCAACCAGGACGTCAAGGCGACGTTCGATTTGAACCAAAGCCGCAGCACGGTGCCACTCAAACTGAAAATCGCTCCTGCTATAAGTCATTTGGCGTTTCTTGACGCGACGCTGACAAATGGTCGCCAAAGCGCGCTGCTGCCCGGCCCGGTAAGCCTTTATCGTGACGGCCTGTTCGAAGGCAAAAGCTTCGTGCCGCTCACGGTGCCGGGGGCCAAGTTTGATCTTGGCTTTGGCGCTGATCCGGCGGTCAAGGTGGAGCGCGACGCCGTTGATTTGAACAAGACAGGGCCGGGTTTCATCAATTCGACCCGCACGCAAATGTGGGATTACGCCACCAAAATCACCAATTCCCATGATTTCCCGGTTGATATTGACGTTGTGGACCGCGTTCCCGTGTCACAAAACCATGATGTCAGCGTTAGAATCCTGCCGCAAACCTCGCCAGGAACCAAGAAAACCAATGCCGCGCAGCGCGGGCTGATGATCTGGGACTTCACCTTGAAGCCGCAGGAGACCAAGGCCTTGCGGCTGGCATGGCAGGTGCAGTGGCCCGATGGACGCAACCTCGCCTACCGGCCGGAAGCTCCGTATCCGCTCAATTGACGATGAAAGGGCCGCGTGACAGCGGCCGCTTGCCGACGGCGATCTGGGCATCGGGCTTGAGCGTCGCGAGATTGAATGTCGTGAGCAGGTTGTCGCCGGTGCAAAACCCGATCAGCCGATGTTTCTGCGGATCAACCGCCAGGGCGCTGGGCTGTCCGCAGGTTTTCAACGTCGCCGTGACCCGCTGCAATTTCAGATCAATCACGGAAATCGCGTCCTCGCCACTGTCGGTGACAAAGGCCCGGGTCTTGCCCAAGGCGACCTCAAACGGCGCCTTGCCAAGCGCAACGCCGCCCACCACCTGCTCCGAGGGGATATCGATGATCGACAGGTTCTGCGCGGCGCTGTTGACGACATAGGCGCGCCGTCCATCCTCAGAAATGGCGATGCTGGTGGGCGCGGCCCGAACCTTGATCAGCGTCACCACCCGAAAATCAGCGGCATCGATCACGGACACATTGTTGTCATCGCGATTGGTGACCAGAATTTTGCTGCCATCGGGTGTAACGGCAACCCCGGCAGGATATTTGCCGGTTTTGATGATGCGCAACACGCCCGAATTGCGCGGGTCGATTTCAAGCAGCCGGTCATTCTCGACATCAGTGACATAGATCCGCGTGGAATTGGGATCGGCGGCGATGCCGAGCGGGGTGCCATCAATGGGAATGCGCCGGGTCAATTGCCGCTTGGCCGCATCCACGACACCGACGATGCGCCCCGCTTTCGAACTGACATAGAGCCTTCGGCCATTGACCGCCACCGCTGAACCGCTCGGCACCATGCCAAATTTCAGCGTGCCTGTCTGATTCATCGTGGCCAGATTGACAAAGGTCAGATCCGAGGAGGCCTGATTCAGCGAAACAGCCGTCTGCGCCATGGCCGGGGTCGTCGTGAGGAGAGCCAGCAATGCTACCCAGCAGAACCGCATGATGCGAACCCTTATTTCGGCGAGAAAACAACACCCCAGGGCAATTGCCCGACGGGGATGGAAATCAGCGGTCTTTCCGTGGCGATATCGACCACGGTGACGTCGTTGGAAACACCGTTCGCGGTCCATAATTGCTTGTTGTCTGGCGTGATCGCCATTTGCCAGACCCGTTGGCCAACCAGAAGATATTTCAATACCTTCTTGGTTTTGGCATCGATCACAGCGACGCGGTTTGCCGGGCCGAGCGCGACATAGGCAATTCTGTCATGTGCCGTGAAGCGAATGCCGACCGGCTGGATTTCTTCCGCAGTCAGGCCGGGCACATCGAAATGAATTTTCGAGGTCACTTTCCAGGTCTTGGGATCGATGATGCTGACAGTGCCGCCGACCTCCGACGAGACCCAAAGCTCCGACTGATCGTGCTTGAACTGGGCAACCCGCGGGCGTTGATCCACCAGTATGTTGGCAATCAGTTTCTTGGTGGCAACGTCAATGACATGCGCCATATTGGTGGTTTCGGAGGTGTTGACGACATATTTGCCGTCGGGGCTCATCGCCATGCCCTCAGGCTCGACGCCGACCGGCACGGTTGCCACCACCTTATGGGTTTTCGGGTTGAGAATGGTGACGAGATTGTCGTTCTCGTTGGAAAGATAGATCAAGCCGTCCTGTGGCCCGACGATCAGAAATTCGGGATCGTTGCCAGAAGGCAGATCGTATTTCACCTTCAAGGTTTTGGTATCGACGACGCGCACCGTATTGTCATTGCCGAGGCACACGTAAAGTTCCGAGCCATCGTTGCTGAGCGCCAGACCACGCGGGCGCTGGCCGATGGGGATGGTTTTGATCACCTTGTCGGTCTTGCTGTCGATGACCGTGATGGAATCGCCCTTCTCGTTGGAAACATAGGCGGTATAGGCCAAGGCCGGGGCCGCGCTGGACGCCATGAGTGCCGCCGCCCAAACGAGCTTGCGGTAGGTTTTGCCAGCTGACATGACCACTCCACGGTTGAATAGACATCGAAACCTGACCATAACGGCCTCACAAAGGGAATCAAATGAATTCGGCTTGGCACTTGGTCGCAAGCGGGCTTGCCATGGCGTCGGTTGTTGCGCACTCTGCGTGAAGGCAAAAAGCAATAGTTTGGGTATCATGACAACTTTTGGGGGCAAAGTCGTGCAGACTGCGGTTGATCGTGAAACGACGTTGCGCAGCGGCGGACAGGTGCTGGTCGATCAATTGCGAATCCAGGGGGTGCGCCGGGTGTTTTGCGTGCCAGGCGAATCCTACCTCGCCGTGCTCGACGCCTTGTATGATTCCGGCATCGAGGTGATCGTGTGCCGTCAGGAGGGCGGCGCGACCATGATGGCCGATGCCTATGCGAGGCTGACGGGAGAGGTCGGCGTGGTGTTTGTCACGCGTGGCCCGGGTGCCACCAATGCCGCACCTGGCGTGCATATTGCTGAACATGACAGCGTGCCGATCATCCTGTTCATCGGCCAGGTCGGGCGCTCGATGCGCGGGCGCGGTGCGTTTCAGGAAATGGATTTCGGGGCCGTGTTCGGTTCGTTCAGCAAGTGGGTTGCTGAAATCAATGACGCCGCCCGCCTGCCCGAAATGCTGTCGCGGGCGTTTCATCTGACGCAGCAAGGACGTCCCGGCCCGGTGGTGCTGGCGCTGCCCGAAGACATGCTGCGCGATGAGACGCAGGTCGCTGATGCCAGGCCCGCGACGCCGGTGCCGACATGGCCGGGCCAAAGCCAGATGGCTGATCTGCAGCGGCGTCTGGACGCGGCAGCGCGACCCCTTGCCATCCTTGGCGGATCAGGTTGGAACGCCGAGGCGCGTGCGGCCTTTCAGCGCTTTGCCGAACGTTTCGAAATGCCCGTTGCCACGTCGTTTCGCCGTGCCATGCTGTTTGATGGCGACCATCCGCTTTACGCCGGCGAAATCGGCATAGGGCCAAATCCCAAATTGCGCGCGCGCATCGCGGCGGCTGATCTGGTGCTGCTGGTCGGCGGGCGCATGAGTGAAATGCCTTCGCAAAGCTACCAGCTTTTTGGTGTGCCGCAGCCGCAGCAAAGCCTTGTGCATGTCCATGCCGACAGTGACGAACTGGGGCGGGTCTATCACGCCGACCTGCCGATTCACGCCAGCCCTGCGGCCTTTGCTGCGGCGCTTGAAGGGCTAAAACCACCCCAGCCTGTTCGCTGGGCAGCGGCGGCGCGCGAGGCGCGTACGCAATATCTGGCTTGGAGCGACGTGCCGCCACCGGCTCCTGCAGGGATTGATCTGGGCAAAGCCATGCTGTGGCTGCGCGAGCAACTGCCGCCTGATGCGATCGTCGCCAATGGTGCCGGCAATTATGCGATCTGGCCGGGACGGTTTCTGCGGTTCCGCCGCTTTGCGACGCAGCTCGCCCCAACATCCGGCTCCATGGGTTATGGCGTTCCCGCGGCGGTCAGCGCCGCCATCGAGTTTCGTGACCGGCTGGTCGTGGCCTTTGCCGGTGATGGCTGCTTTTTGATGAATGGGCAGGAATTTGCCACCGCCGTGCAGTATCAGGCGAATGTCATTGTCATTGTTGTCGATAACGGCATGTATGGCACGATCCGAATGCATCAGGAGCGGCATTATCCCGGCCGCATTTCGGCAACGGCGCTGAAAAATCCTGATTTCGCGGCGCTGGCGCGGGCCTATGGCGGCTTTGGTGCGACGGTCAGGGACAATGCCGAATTTGAAGCGGCCTTCACTGCGGCCCGCGCGGCGGCGTGTCCGGCCATTCTGCACGTTCTGACCAATCCCGAGGCGCTGACGCCGAACCTGCGGCTCGCTGCGCATCAAGCCGACTGATCTGGAGAAATTGCCATGCGTGCCGCTGCTTTGGCCCTTTTCATGCGTGAGTGGCGCGTGACGCGTCGACTCGGCGGCGGCGCGGCCATGGCGGTGATCTTTTTTCTCATCCTCATCACCATCGTGCCCTTCGCCATCGGGCCGGACCCCAAGCTGCTCGGCCGTATTGGCGCCGCGATCCTGTGGATTGCCGCGCTGCTGGCCACGCTCATCGGGCTGGATCGGCTGTTTCAGGCCGATGCCGAAGATGGTTCGCTCGATTTGTTGCGCCTCGGCGTGCTGCCGCTGGAACTGGTGGTTTTGGTGAAATGCGCCGCGCACTGGGCTTCGACCATTGTGCCGCTGGTCATTGCCGCACCCTTGTTTGGCCTGCTGCTGGCCATGCCCGCGGCCCAGCTCTGGGCGGTGACGCTGACCCTGCTTATCGGAACGCCGGCACTGACCCTGCTCGGGGCCATAGGGGCGGGCTTGACGGCGGGGCTGCGACGCGGCGGACTTTTGATGCCGGTGCTGATATTGCCCTTCACCATCCCCGTGCTGATTTTCGGTGTGGCCGCCGCCAATGCCGGTGACGGCGGCGTGATGCCCTTGCACGTGCCGCTGCTGGTGCTCACCGCCCTCACCCTTGCCACGATGGCGCTCGCGCCACTGGCCGCAGCCTGGGCCTTGCGGGCTGGCGGCAACTGAAGGCGCCGGATGCGTCATGGCAAGCGGCGCAGCAACGGGTCTGAAACAACAAATAATTGCGCCGAAACTTCAATCAGCGGCACATGGGCTTGGCGGAGGAGGCGGGATTCGAACCCGCGATACGGTTTCCCGCATACACACTTTCCAGGCGTGCGCCTTCAACCACTCGGCCACCCCTCCGCAGCGTGCACCCCAAGGCGCACGCAATCTCTTAAATCCGAGGACGACCGCGCCAATGGCGCTGTCTGACGCGCCTTCAACCACGCGGCCACCCCTCCGCAGCGTGCACCCCAAGGCGCACGCGATCTCTCGTCTGCGAACGACCGGGCACAAGGCGCAGTCGCAAGCGCCTTCAACCACAGTGGCGGCGGCGCGTCAAACGACAATCGCACGGTGCGCGGATTATTGCTTCAAGGTGACGCGAGGCGGCGACGCGCCAATCCGCCCCGCTCGGGCCTGCGGCATGTTCAACTGCGCGCCGGCTGCAGGGCTTTTCTTGCGGTGACGGCACTGACCGCCACCATGATGATGACATTGAGCGCCAATGCGATGATGCCGACGTTGAAATCCTTGATGGCCTGCGGCAGGAACGGCATCAGCTTGCCCACCGACTGGCCTGTGAAGGTCAACCATGCCGACATCAGCACGCCCGCGGCAATGCCAGCAAAAGCTCCCTGCTTCGTGACGCCGATTTGCGGGAAAAAGCTGGCGACCAGCGCGGGGAACAATTGCGTGACGAAACTATAGCCGACCAGCAGCAGGCTGACGATGGTCGAACTGCCGCTGAGCGTGAAATAGACCGCAATCAGCATGATCACCGGAACAAACGCCTTGGCGACATTGACGATCTCGTCGTCTTTGGCATCGGGTCGCGCCAGCCCGTAAAGATTGCGCGCCGTCAGTGTTGCCGCCGTCATGGCGATGAGCGAACCTGGCACAAGCGCGGTGAGAATGCCGACAGCCCCGACCAGCCCGACGAACCAAGGCGGGAATTGCGCAATGACGATTTTGAACAGCGCCAGATTGGTTGCCGCGCCCTTCAACCCCGGCACGCTCAGCACCGCGGCAAAGCCGACGAAATACACGAACAGCAGGATCAACTGGTAGATCGGCAAGGCAATGGCGTTCTTGCGGAAGACATTGGCGCTGCGTGCCGTGAAGCAGGCGCCCAGCGAATGCGGCCACATGAAAAAGCCAAGGCTCGTCAGCAGCACGGTTGTTGCAAACCACCAGATGCTCTGCCCCGAGGCCGGGAACACCAGAAACCCCGGTTTGGCGGTGTTGATCTTAGCGAACATCGCGCCAATGCCGCCGTAGAGATGATAGGGCAGATAGAGGCCGAGAAACACCACGATGGCGAGGATCATGATGTCCTTGACAACGGCAGTCCAAGCCGAACCGCGCACGCCCGAGGCAACAATATAGAGCGTGACGATGACCGCACCGATCCAGATTGCCACAGCCTTGTCGATCGCCCCGTAGCTCGCCAGTGAGACGATGATGCCGAGCCCGGTCAATTGCAATACCAGATAGGGGATCAGCGCCAGAATATCGACAATGGCGACCAGCACGCCCAAGGCGGGGCTGTCATACTGGTGAACAAAAAAGTCGGGTTGCGACACCAGTTTGTTGGCCTGCCCCACCCGCCACACCGCCGGCAAAAGAAAATAGCCCAGCACATAGGCCAAGGCACCATATGCAATGATGTAATAGGCAGGTGCGCCGGACCCATAGGAAAAGCCGGATGCGCCGAGGAAGGTGAAGGTCGTGTAGATTTCGCCAGCAAGCAGGAGAAACACTAGGATCGGGCCAAAGCCGCGGCCCCCAACCGCCCAACCTTCAAGGCCCATATCGTGTCCACGCCGCGCGTAAAGCCCGAGCGCAAGCGCCAGCAGCGTGAACAGCGCCAGAATGGGAAGAGCGGCGTTCATGATTCATCTCCCGCATTGGCCGGGTCGAGCGCATATAGCACAGCCATCAGGACCGCGGTGATGACCAGCCAGACGGACACCCAGCCCAGCGGGAACGGCATGCCCAGAATGAAAGGATGAACATGGTTATGAAGCACGGGCCCGGCGAGAATGCCGACGAACGGGATCAGTGCAATCCAATAAACAGGCCTCATGCCCCCCTCCTTGAGCTTGAAGAAGGTCAGAGGCTAACACAATTTTAACCATCCGCAAGCGTCGGTGCGGCGGCGTGCTGATAATTCAAGCGGTTACGGCATGAGTTCGCGCGCATGGCCCGCGCGCCCCGTCATCTGGCGGGCCGCTGTGCGATCAGGCCCAGGGCCGCGCTGCAGACGCCTTGGCTTCAAAATCAGCAATTTTCGGGGCTTTCACCAGCGTCAGGCCGATATCATCGAGCCCTTCAATCAGGCATTGCTTGCGAAACGGGTCAATCTCGAAATTCACTTGCCCGCCGTCCGGGCCTTTGATGGTCTGGCTGGCGAGATCGACGGTCAAGGTCGCGTTGGCACCGCGCTCGGCATCGTCCATCAGCTTGGCAAGGTCTTCCGGCGTGACTTTGATCGGCAAAATGCCGTTCTTGAAGCAATTATTGTAGAAAATATCGGCAAAGGATGTCGAAATCACGCAGCGAATGCCAAAATCCAGCAAGGCCCAGGGTGCATGCTCGCGCGATGAACCGCAGCCGAAATTGTCCTCGGCCACCAAAATCTGCGCATGGCGATAAGCTGGCTTGTTCAGGACAAAATCCGGATTCTCGGCACCCTGCTCATCATAGCGCATCTCGGAAAACAGGCCCTTGCCGAGCCCGGTGCGGGCAATGGTTTTCAGATATTGTTTCGGGATGATCATGTCGGTGTCGATGTTGGTGATCGGCATTGGCGCGGCAATACCGGTGAGCGTGGTGAAGGGCGTCATGCGGCATACTCCCAAGGGGGTTGCACCGATCATATCATCGGCTTGTTGTGACTTGCTCTAAGGCGCGAGGTGCGGGCGCGTCAACTTTGCGGCACAGCATTATTTTGTCCCGTACATGCGGTCGCCCGCATCGCCAAGGCCCGGCACGATATAGCCATGATCATTGAGATGGCTGTCGACGGCGGCCGTCCAGACCTCGACATCCGGGTGGGCTGCGGCCAGCGCCGCCAGACCTTCGGGGGCGGCCAGCAGGCACACAAAGCGAAGGTCTTTCACGCCCCGGTTCTTGAGCAGGGTGAGCGCGGCTATGGCCGAATGGCCGGTGGCGAGCATCGGGTCCATGACGATGGTGAGACGGTCGGCAATATCGAGCGGTGCCTTGAAATAATATTCCACCGCCTGCAGCGTCGTCGGGTCGCGGTAAAGCCCGATATGGGCAACTCTGGCGGAGGGCACGAGTTGCAACATGCCATCGAGAAACCCGGTTCCAGCCCTCAGGATCGGGGCCAGCACCAGTTTCTTGCCGGCGATAACCGGCGCCTGCATGGTGGCCAGCGGCGTCGCTATCGTGATATATTCAAGCGGCAAGTTGCGTGTGACTTCATAGCACAGCAACATGCCGATTTCGTTCAGCAATTGCCGAAAGCCGTGCGTCGAGCGGTCCTTGTCGCGCATAAGGCTGAGCTTATGAGCGACAAGCGGATGGGAGACGACATGAACCTGGTTCATTTGCGACCCCCTGGGCTAGCTCAGCCTTCTTCGTCTGGCTCGATATCGCCGTCGATCAGATCGGCGACATCGTCGCTGCCCTCCTCCTCCTCTTCGAGGAAGCTGTCGGTGTCAGCTGGATCATCTTCGATCTCGATATCATCAACGACGAGACCGGCCGCCGGATCGACCGCAGCATCGGCTTCCGCCAGAGGCACCATGGCCTCGGTTGCCGGATCCAGCACCACTTCATCATCGTCGGCAGCTGCAGCACTGGCGGGGCCTGGGCGTGCCGAGAGCACCGGCACGACAAAATGCGCGCCGCATTTCGGGCAGAGAATCGGATCGCGGTTGAGATCGTAAAATTTCGTCGCGCAGGACTGGCACAGGCGCTTGCCGCCAAGTTCAGGTTTGGCCAAGAGTTCATATCCTTGTGGAATGCACGGCATAGCACAGCCGCGTCAAATGACGGCATCGGTTAAGCGGGCTTGCGGCGGCTGTCAATAACTTCTGGCAAGATATCCTGCCACCTCACCGCCCCGGCCTCAATCCAAGGCATTGTGCGATGAATTGGCCTGCGTGCTGAAGGCCCGCAGGGTCAATGCCATGGCCAATGCCGAGCGAAATGTGATATTGCGCGGTCATGTCGGCCTTGCCAAGGTCGTCGGTGGCCATGAACAGCGCGTCGATCGGGATCACCTGATCCTGATCGCCATGCACGAGAAATACCGGCGTGGCTTTCTGGGTTACTTCGGCCAGATGTTCCGGTCCCACCAGCATGCCTGAAAACCCCACGATACCGGCAACCTGGCGGGCACGCCGCAGCCCGACATGCAGCGCCATCATGGTGCCCTGGCTGAACCCCACGATGATCAGCCGGTCATCGCCAAGGCCGTGGCGGGCCAATTCGGCATCAAGAAACTGATCCAGTGCCGGGCGCGCCTTGGAGACGCCTTGCCAGCGCGTATCGTCATCGCGCTGCGAAATGGCGAACCATTGACGCCCCATAGGCGACATGCTGCAGGGTTCGGGAGCGTTGGGCGCCACGAAAGCGGCGTCCGGCAACAACCCCGCCCATTGGCGGCCAAGCTCGATCAAATCCTTGCCGTCAGCGCCATAGCCATGCAAAAAAACGACTAGATACCGGGCATTTCCGGATTTTGGCGCGATACGCGGACCGTCGATCATGGCAACCATGGCCTTGGTGTTCCCTTTTATGAATGTGGTTTGCCTTGTGGCCAGTGTAGCGCATGGCGTCAAGAGCCAGAAGATTTGCATGGCGGCGCGAAAATGTGAACAAGATGATGTGATCAACCAAGGTTCCGAATCGTCCCGATGGCCAGTTTGCCCCGCCCCCTGCTGAACCCCGAGAAGCGCCCTGAGGACGCGGAGTTCAAGCTGCGCCCGCAATCGCTGGATGATTTCACCGGCCAGGCGGCCTCACGAGCCAATTTGCGCGTGTTCATCGAGGCTGCCAAGGCGCGGCGTGATGCGCTCGATCATGTGCTGTTCGTCGGCCCGCCGGGGCTTGGCAAGACCACGCTGGCGCAGATCGTCGCCCATGAACTTGGCGTCAATTTTCGCTCGACCTCCGGCCCGGTCATCGCCAAGGCGGGCGATCTGGCGGCGCAATTGACCAATCTTGAAGAACGCGACGTGCTGTTCATCGATGAAATCCATCGACTCAACCCGGCCGTTGAAGAAATTCTCTACCCAGCCATGGAGGATTTTCAGCTCGACCTCATCATCGGCGAAGGCCCGGCGGCACGCTCGGTGAAAATTGATCTGGCGAAATTCACGCTGATTGGCGCGACAACACGGGCCGGCCTGCTGACGACGCCGCTGCGTGACCGTTTCGGCATTCCGATCAGGCTGAATTTCTACACGACCGAGGAATTGCAAGCCATTGTCACGCGCGGGGCGCGTGTGCTGGGCGTGCCTATGGCCGAGGACGGCGCCAATGAAATCGCCCGACGCGCGCGCGGCACGCCGCGCATTGCCGGGCGTCTGCTGCGCCGGGTGCGCGATTTTGCGCTGGTCGACCGTGAAGCCTCGATCACCCGGGCCGTAGCCGACCGGGCGTTGCGCCTGCTCGATGTCGACGCCATCGGGCTCGATCAGATGGATCGGCGTTATCTTGATATGGTTGCGATAAATTTTGGCGGTGGGCCGGTGGGGATTGAGACCATCTCCGCCGCGCTATCCGAACCGCGAGACGCTATCGAGGATATTATCGAGCCCTATCTGCTGCAACAGGGCTTTTTGCAGCGCACCCCGCGCGGGCGTGTGCTCACCGCCAAGGCCTTCGGCCACCTTGGTCTTGCCGAACCCGAGCGACCCGCATCGCAGTTCGGGCTGTTCGGCGAAGAGGCGGAAGGCCAATCAGACCGAGGGGATTGATCTGGGGGGATTGATCGCACAAGCAACACATCCCGGAGGCCATGCCCCCGGGATGTTTCCCTTCCGGGAGACCTGCTGCACTCAGTTCGGCGCGAACGGGTGCTTGGCAGTGCCGCGCTGCGCGACCACAGTGGCAGCCTTGGGCTCGCCCCTGACGGCGCGGGCAATGGCTTCTTTGGTGGCGCGGTAGTTGAAATCCTGAATTTTCTTGTCGTCAGCCGCATCCCAATGGATGAACACGCCGACGCAAATGAAAACATCGTCGGCTTCGGCCGCCGGGATCACCCCTTCAGCCACCGAATCAGCCACGGCCATGCCCACGGCGCGCTGGGCCGGGCCGAACATCTGCACGGCCTGAGTAGCATTTTTTATGGTGACCTTGTTGAACATCACGGTTGCGGGCTTGCACATCAGGTTGGGCGCCACAACCGCGAGCAGCGCGGTAAAACCATCCTTGTTATTGACCAGAGCATTGGCAAAAGCGCTTTCGGCAGCGCTGCCGCGTGGGCCCATGATCAGATCGATATGGGCAATTTCATTGCCGTCCCCGATCAACGATTCACCAACTAACAATTTATTGATAACGGCCATTTCGTCCTCCCTTGGCAACTTGCAACCATCTTCCACAACCGAAGGCTAGACCCCCCGGAGACGACAGCTACCCTTGTTATCAGCGCCCGGCAGATGAGCCGGGCCGGTTGGCCGGATAGGATGCGACATGTGCGCATGGATCAGAGTGAAGCACCAAAGCACCGAGGTGGCAAGCCGAATTAGTGTCTAAGCAGCGCTTCGACGAACATGCTTGCGACCGCAAGATCGGCACTCGTGCCGGGATTGAGGTTTTGTCGCTTGAAGGCACTATCCAATGCTGCCAGTTCCGGTGTGAACAGGGCTGGCGCGCCGGTTGCGGCAAAGCGCGCAGCCAGCGGTGTCGCAGCGTCGCGCACAGCTTCTGCCGCCGCAAGGCCATGCTTGCGGGCAATGTGACTATCGGGAAAGGCCGCGAGGAAAGCCAGATAGGCACCAACGGCACTCCAGGGAGTGAAATGCTGGCGCAAGGCGGGCAGACCTGTTGCAAATACATCAATGAAATCATGCGCATATTGATAGGCTATGCGATCACGAGCTGCCGCTTGCTGCATGGCCTGCAACAGCGTTATTTCCGGCAGGGTGCGCACATCATGATGCGGCACGGTGCCAAGCCCGGCGGGCGATGCCAGCGCAATGGCGCGGAAGGCGGCGCCAGCGTCAGCCACGGTCAATGTGGCAAGCACCTGGCGCAAGGCGTGATGCACATCCTGCGCTGAACGCGCCCGCTCCGCTGCAAGCGCCAAGGGTGCGCAGAGCAAAACAATGCCAAGGTTGGTGTTTTTGCCGACGGCGGCAAAAGTCGCCGTCACCGCCGCCTCGATACGTGCGCCGACATTTGCGCCAGGAGCGGCTATGTAGGGGGCGGCAGCTCTGGCACTGATGATGAAATCTTCGACAATCATGCCATGACCGGGCGCATGAATATGGACATTGCCCGGTTTCAAGGCTGCCAGTTCGGCGAGGCAAGCCTCCACGAAGGCCGATTGAATGAGTTCGGGCTTCATGGGCGCGGCGTGTCACTTCGCAGGGCCGCGAGCACGCGCGTCGCCATGGCCTCGGCGATGTCGCAAGGCGCCACGCTCTGCATCCCCGCGAAGCCTGGCATGGCATTGACCTCCAGCACCTGCCACGAGCCATCCTGCGCGCGCATGACATCGACCCCGGCCACCGTCAGCCCCAGCGTCTGCGCCGCCATTAACGCGAGGCTTTGCAGGTCATCATCGGGTTTAATCCAGAACGCCGTGCCGCCGCGTGCCAGATTGGTGATCCAGTGGCTGGCGCGTCGTTCCATGGCGCCGATCACTGCGCCATGGGCCACCAGCAGGCGCAGGTCGCAAAAAGGTGCGGCTTTGCCGCCGACATAGCGCTGCAGATGATAAATGCCGTTGACCGTGGCGGCGGGGGGAAGGTCTTCGGGCTGGATTATGAGACGAAGCCCTCGCCCTTGCGCGCCAAACAGCGGTTTGAGCACGAGCGGGCCATGGCCGAGTTCCCGCTGTGCCACAGCAAGGGCGGCCTTGCGCCCGGCAATTGTAAAGCTCGCGGGGGTTGCAATGCCGGCCTGCGCCAGACGGAAGGCGGCCATGCTCTTGTCGGTCGCAGCTTCGATCGACGCCGCGCTGTTGATGACCGTCACGCCAAGCCGGGCCAGCCCATGCAGCAAGCCAAGGCGCCAGGTGACGGCCTCAAAGCTGCGCCCGCCCACTTGGCGCACAAGAACGGCCTCAGGCAGGTCGTCAAACCATTTCAAACTGATGCCGAACGCACTACCCGTATCGAACGCGCAATCGCGCCAACGCACTGGCGCGAGGTCTATGCCCTGCCCATTAAAGGCCGTTGTTAATTCGGCGCTGTGCCAATCAGGCGCATCGAGCATCAGCGCCAGACGTCGCTGGCCTTTTTTAAGCGAAGGAGGGCGCAAGCAGCGCGTCCTTCACCTGACCTGCTCTGAAGGTCTGGCCGCTTTCGAGAGCCGTCACGGCAACTTCGGCGGGCGAGAACAGCATCGGATCAATTTTGTAAAAGTCACCACCAAACCGCCGGAAAATCTCGGCAAAGGGCTGGCCGTGATCGCCTGAGGCGGAAGACGGCATCGCCCGCGCCAAGTCGCGCGCTGCCTCTGCGGGCCCGCTGACGAATAGGTGCACGCGCCCGCCATAAATGATGGCATCATTGGTGCGGCCCATGGCGGTAATGAAATCGGGATGGGGCGGGACCAATGGCGCCATGCCCATGCCATCGACGATTCTCTCCAGCGGGAATTTCAATTCATGCGCCTTGTGCAGGGCGACCTCCAGAACCCGCGCGACAACCTGCGTTGAACCGGCGAGGCTTTGTGTCGACGCATGGAAAATCGCCAGGCAGGAGGGCGCAAGGCCGCAGTCCCGGGCAATTTCCGCCACCAAGGCCGCCGGTGGCGGGCTGGCGCTTTCCAGCACAAGCACAGCGCGCGCCGCCTTCTCATCAATGGCTATATGCTCGAACAGCGCTTCGCGCCGCGCCAGTGCCCGCGCCGGGCCTGACCCCAGCGCAAAAAACTTGTCACGCGCCAGCGCCCAGCCGGCATATTGGCTGGCAAGGCAGGCAAGCACCGGTTGGCTGGAGCGCACCAGCACCTGAAAACGCCCGGCGCTGTCGGCTTGGCCCAAATCGACGCTGCCGAGCCCCGCCATGGCAATGCGCGCCAGTTGCAACCCGGCTTCAATGCCCCCCAGCGCCTGCCCACCGGCATCCACCAGAGTCTCGCCGAGCGGCCCCAGACTCACCGCGAGGCGCAAATTCTGGGCATCGGCGATCATCGCGTCAGCGAGAGCCATGGCGCGATCATTGAGGCCGGAGCTATAGGCCATAAAAACCCCCTAAACGAAGGTTCGCGCCGTTGCATAAGCGTCGCGGAAATCAAAATAGACGGCCCGATTAGCGCTGCTCATGCGTGCAAAGAGCGCCGACTCGGTCTTGTATTTCACGTTGCCAATGGCGAGAGGGCCAAGGCCCAAAACCTTGGTTGAGCCTAAAAGCGTGCCCTTGTCGTGCAAGCTCAGCCCCTGGATGCCTGCGGGCGGCACGGCATTGACGTCGGCCACCAGTTTCAATGTGGGGCTGTCGGCAACCATGGCGCTGGAGAGGAGGTTCACGCCGGCCGGGCCAGCGCAAAGCGCCACATCCGTTGTGCTCAGAAGGGCGCGTTTTAGAGCGTCATTTGAAGCATCAACAGCAAGCGCATCAACGCCAAACCGGGCTTTCATGGCCTGCGCCCTTGCACTTACCCGCCCTGCCCCGTCATGGCCTGCCAGACTGACCGCAGCGCCCTCCAGGCACGCCAGCACGCCAGCGGTGAAACCAACCACGCCGGTTGCACCAAATATGGCGACACGGAGGCCTTTCAGGTTGGTTTTCAAACAGGCCTGCGCCGATGCGACCATGGCTGCCGCCGTGGTGAACGAGCCTGCCGGATCGGCAAACAGCGAAATTTCAAAAGGTGCAAGCAAGGTCGCTTTGGCGGCTTCCAGCATGTCGAGCGCCAGCAAGGCATCCTTGCCACCGATGAAGATGCCGGTGCGCGGGGCATAATGTGGCGGGCGCGAAAACATCGCGTCCTGCACCAGCGCCGTCACATCGCGCAAGGCGACGTTGATATGCGGGATCACGGCATCAAAGCCGGCATCCAGCGCCATGTTGATGTCGAACGGCGAGGCCAGCGGGCCGGGAGCTAGCATATGCAAGATGGCTTTGCCGGTCATGACCCGTTCCCCGACGTTTCAACGATGGTTGCACCCTGGTTATGCCCCCGAACCAGCGAAACGTGAAGCTCTTTCGTTGCACCCCTGACGTTTTGCTGGCCCAAAATCGTCTGGGCTTCAGTCTGGTTGCGCGCAAAGGCAAAACCAGTCGGGCCCCATGAGCTCTGGCCGGTACCCCACGCGCCCGCTGCGGCGAGCGCGGCCATGGCGCGTCCGACCGCCGCACTGGTGAAGCGCCCGCCCTGCGCATCGGCAAAATATGCGCCCATCATCTGCTGCAAGCGGGTGACGCCCGCGCCAAATGTTTCAATGTCGACCTCAATCAGGCCGGGGAGAATCTGCATCAGCAGCAACCGGCATGCCTCCCCGGCTGCGGCGGCCCCGAAGGGTGGCAAATACTGAAACGCCGCCCGCTCGGCGCCGCCCGACAAGCCGCGCTGTGATCGATCTTCGATCAAAATGATCACCCAATCGGGCGGAAACGGCTGATGCGCCAGCAACGGCGGCACCTGCGTCAAAACGCCGCGCCCGCCATCGACAACGAAGCCGCCTGAAGCAAAAAGCGAAGCACCAATGCCGGAGCGCTGGCCGCGCCCCAGAGCGGCGGCGTCTTCGGCATCGTCTGCCGCAAGTCCGGCCAGACGCCGCAACCCTGCGGCTAGTGCCAGCGCCAGCTGCGTGCCGGATCCCAGCCCGGAATGCGCCGGAATGGCTTCATCGATCTCGACCCGCAGGCCGCGCGGAATGTTGAAGCGTGCCAGCAGGGTTGTGGCGATTTTCGCGGCGCGCTCGCGCTCGGCGCCGAGGCAGACGACCTCATCCGCCCATGTCAGGCGCAGACGCGTCATCGGCGCTGCCAAGGCGAGGCCCAGCGAGCCGAACCGTCGCCCAAGGCCGCCATCGAGATCGAGAAACCCCATGTGCAGACGCGCCTGGGTGGTAATCGTTACGAGCCTCGTGTCGCATGGCTGAGACGTCAAACCCAAAGTCCTCGATAACGCATCTTGTCGCTTGGCGTTTGGATGCCGTCAGGTCTACTATGCCCGAACGCGGCGCAATGTCCAAGGGAGGCTACCATGGCAGACGGTAGCAAAGAGCGGGTCTACAGCGAGGCGGAGATCGACGCGCGGTTGCGGGCAGATCTCCCGCATTGGACATTCAAGGATGGATGGATCCGCCGCACCTACAAGACGAATAGCTGGAAAGGCACGCTCATGGTGATCAACACCATCGGCCATCTGGCTGAAGCTGCCTGGCATCATCCTGATCTGACAGCCTCATATGCCTGGGTCGAAGTCAGGCTGCAAAACCATGCCGCCAAGGGCATTTCCGACAAGGATTTTGAGTTGGCTCGCAAAATCGAGGAGGTGGTTCAATGGCAGCCTGCCAAGGACGGTGGCGCGCTGGAAGGCACGCCGCAGGGCGACCAGCGGTTTGCCTATCTCAAATATGACCGCTGACTCCGACGACATGGCGCGAATTGATGGGCAGGCCGTCGCCTTGCCAGAGGCAATGGCCCGCGCCGTCGAGATTTTGACCAGCGCCCGCCAGCCGCTTATCGTTGGTATCGCGACCGATGTAGCCGGTGCACGAGCCGCCCTTGCACTGGGCGCTGTGTCGGGCGCTGTAGTCGATCATGTCGGTAGTGAGGCGACGATGAGCCTCGTGCTGCCGCTACAGGCTGTGGGCGGCTTTGTCGTGACCCCGGGCGAGACTCGCGCACGGGCCGACAGCGTGCTGGTGATCGGTCATTCGGCGCTGCAAATCATGCCGGACATGGCGCAGGCGCTGGCACTGGCTGCACCGCCGCCTGTTGCCATGGAGCCGGGCGCGCGGCGGGTGTTGCATATCAATCCCGGAGCCATGCCGCTGGCTGGAGCGGAACTGGCGGAATTCACGGGACTTTCGCCGCTGGCGCTCGTCAGCCTGCTCAGCGCGCGCGCGCAGGGCCATCGTGTCAATGCGCTCCAAGCGACACTCACCGAAGGTGATCGCGTCGCGGCGTGGCTGGCCGCAGCGCATTATGGCGTGATCATTTTCAATCCGCAGGAGCTTGGCGCTCTGGCCGTCGAGGCGCTGTTTCGGCTTGTCGCGCTGCTCAACCGCACCACGCGCTTCACCACCCTGCCATTGGTGCCTTCGGCTTCGGCGGAAACCTTCAAAATGGTCTGCCTGTGGACCACCGGGTTTCCCGGCCGCGTGAGTTTCGTGCGCGGCGCGCCCGCCTATGATCCTGAGCTGTTTGACGCGAAGCGCATGGTTGCGCACGGCGAGGCGGATGTCGTGCTGGGCATCGACGGTTTTGGCGAGGGTCTTGGTCTGCCGGATCACGCGCTGGCGCAGATCATGCTGGCCCCCTGCCTGAACGGGAAAGCCCGTCGGCCGGAGGTTTTCATTCCCATCGGCCAGCCCGGCCGCGACCATGCGGGCGTCCTGTTCGATGCTGCGACCGGCACGCTCAAGGCCATGCCCGCTGCGGCTGCCACTTCCCGGCCCAGCGCGGCTGCCATGCTGGAGACATTGCGCGCGCTCGCGCTGCGCAAGGGGGGCGCGCCATGCTGACCAGACTGCAAGGCGGGCGGGTCATCGACCCTACGCGCGGGCTTGATGAGCGCGGCGATGTTTATTTTGAAGATGGACGCATCGTGGCTGCGCCCTCGCACATCCCGGATGTTACGCTCGATGCCGCGGGCTGCATTGTCATGGCCGGGGCGCTGGATATTCATTCACATATAGCTGGGGCCAATGTCTCGACGGCGCGGCTGCTTCTGCCGGAAGCGCATCGCGCCCACAAAGCCCGCCCGGCGACGACTTGGCTTGGCGATATCGGCTTCAGCGCCGCTGAAACCGGGCGGCTTTATGCCGAAATGGGCTTCACTTTTGTTGTGGAGCCGGCCATCAGCCCACAGCAGGCGCTGCACGCACATCTGGAACTGGCCGATGTTCCCATCATCGACAAGGGCCTGCTGGCGGTGCTCGGCAATGATGATGTCTGCTTGAGCCTGATCCGCGATGGCGCGGGCCGCGCGGCACTGGCCGATGTGGTGAGCGCGACGCTGGCACAATCACGAGCGCTCGGCATCAAGGTGATCAATGCGGGCGCGGCGGCGGCGTTCAAATATAATCTGCGGGGCTTTTCACTGGATGATGTGGTGCCACATTATGGTGTCAGTTCGCGTGCCATCCTTGAGGCCTTGCAACAGGCGGTCATGGACGCGGGCGTGCATCACCCCTTGCATGTTCATGCCAATAATCTTGGTCTTGCCGGCAATGTCGAAACCGCCAAGGCGACCATTGCCGCCGCGCGCGGCCTGCCGATGCACCTCGCGCATGTCCAGTTCTATGCCTATGGCCGTGAAGGCGCCCGCGGGTTTTCTTCGGCCGCTGCCGAGCTTGCTGCAACCATCAATGCGCATCCGCATGTGAGCGTGGATGTCGGCCAGGTCATGTTTCAGCCGACAGTGACCATATCCAGCGACATCATGCGCCAGTTCAACGGCCTCGGTGAAGCAAGGCCACGCAAGGGCATCATTCTGGAGGGCGAAGGCAATGGCGGCGGCGTGGTGCCGCTGATTTACGCGCGCGACAATTTCTTCAGCGCGCTGCAATGGGCAGCGGGGCTGGAATTGTTTCTCGGCATCACCAACCCGGCGCAGGTTTTCTTCACCACAGACCATCCCAATGGCGCGCCCTTTACCGCCTATCCGATGTTGCTGGCCCTGCTGATGAGCGCCGATCTGCGTGATGAATGGTGCGCCAGCCTTCCCGCCGAAGCGCTGGCACTGACGCATCTGCCTGCCATGCGACGCGAATATAGCTTGAACGAACTGGCGATCATGACCCGCGTCGCGCCATCGAAGTTGTTTGGCCTCAGCGATCGCGGGCATCTTGGTGCGGGGGCACGCGCCGATATCGCCGTCTATAGCGACCAGTCTGATCGTGCGGCGATGTTCGGCAAGGCCAAACTGGTCATCAAGGACGGCGTCATCGTGGTGCGCGATGGCAAGGCGCGCGCCGATTATTTTGGCCGGACGCTGGCGCTGGCCGCAACACCGGATGCAACCATGGTGCGCAGGCTGGAGGCCCATTCCCAAGCCCTCTACGGCATCAATTATGCCAGTTTTGATGTGCCCGCATTTGCCCTGCCGCAGAGCCATGGTTTCGAGGATATCGCATGTCGCAGCTAGCCACGCCGCTCGTGCGCAATGGCGTGCGCATCGACGCCAGTTTCGCCGAAGCCTTCGGGATGCGCGCCACCGCGATCATCATCACCGCGCCAAATCTGAAATGGGCCGAACAGGCCGCCATCACCATGACCGGCTTTGCCACATCGGTGATCGGCTGCGGTTGCGAGGCGGCCATCGACGCACGCATGACGGCCGACGCCACGCCTGACGGACGACCCGGCGTGCGTGTGCTGATCTTCGCCATGTCCACCGACGCCTTGCAAAAGGCTTTGAGTGATCGCGTGGGTCAGGCGGTGCTCACTTGTCCTGGCACCGCCTGTTACAGTGGGCTTGATGGCGGCGAGGGTCTGGAACTTGGCGACAGCCTGCGCGGCTTTGCCGATGGCTTCCAGATTTCCAAGCGCCACGAGGGCCGCCATTTCTGGCGTCTGCCAGTGATGGATGGCGAGTTCCTCTGCGAGGCGACCTGCGGGATGGCGCGTGAGGCCGTCGGGGGCGGCAATCTGCTGGTGATGGGCGCCAGCGGGGCGACAACATTGCGGGCTGCGGAAGCGGGCGTGGCGGCGATGCAGGCCGTGGAAGGTGCGATCATGCCGTTTCCCGGCGGCATCGTGCGCTCGGGCTCCAAGGTCGGCTCGAAATATCCCGGCCAATTTGCCTCAACCAACGAGGCCTATTGCCCCAGCCTGCGCGGCGGCGTTGCCAGCGCGCTGGATGATGATGTCGCCAGTGTGCTCGAAATTGTCATCGACGGGCTCAGCTATGCCGCTGTGGCGCAAGCCATGCGGGCTGGGCTCAAAGCCATCATCGCGCTGGGGCCGGAGCGCGGCGCGGTGCGGATCGGTGCCGGTAATTATGGCGGCAAGCTTGGCCCGCATCATTTCCATCTGGCGGACCTCGTGCCATGACCTTGTCGCTGACATTGAAATCGCGGCCACCCTTCCGGCTTGATATGTCGAGGGTGGTGCCGCACCTGTTGCAGGGCCTTTCGGCGCGCGCCCTTGCCCGGCTGGATGTTACAACGATACGCGTGCCGGTGCCGCTGGGTGATTGGTTCAAGATTACAGGCACGCCAGGGTCTGATCTGGTGATCTGCGACGCTTGTGCGCAGCTTGATCAGGTCGGCGCGGCCTTGCAGGACGGCAATATCGTTGTTGCCGGGGACGTCGGGCGCTGTGCCGGGGCGGGCATGACGGGTGGCCATATCACGGTGCACGGCCATGTCGGCAGCTATGCCGGTGCCATGATGCGCGGCGGCACGTTGGATATCATGGGCAATGCAGGTGATCACCTCGCGGGGGCTACCGTTGGCGCGGTTGATGGCATGGTTGGCGGTGCCCTTCAGGTGCGGGGCAGCGCCGGTGCGTGGGCGGCCGATCGGATGCGCGGCGGCATGATCGTCATCAATGGCGATGCTGGCCCGCAGGCTGGCAGTCGGCTTGGCGGCGGCACGCTGATGGTCTGCGGCAAGGCCGGGCCTGAGGCGGGGGTCATGATGCGGCGAGGCACGCTTTATCTGAACGAGGCCGAACCGCTGCCTCTGGGTTTCGTCGATTGCGGCACGCCTGATCTTGTGTTCCACAAATGGCTGGCGCACCAGTTGCAGCCCTATGGCCGCAGCGCCGTGGCGCTGGCGCGTGCCAGGTTAAGGCGTTATCAGGGCGATATGGCAGATCTGGGCAAGGGGGAGATTTTCTTGTGCGCAACATGAAGACCCTTGGCGCAGCAGCTGTGCTGTGCGAGGCTGGCTTTGTTGTGCTTCTACCGGAGGCCGAACGATCATGAATCTCGTGTTGCTCGTCATGTCCGTCTGTCTGGTCGGACATCTGGACCGCTGCGAAAAGCGCCAGATCCAGGTTTCCAGCCCGTCGCTGGGTGCCTGTCTGCGAAAGTCACCAATTTATATCGCGCAATGGACTGGCGAAAATCCTAAATGGGTGGTGCAGCGCTGGCATTGCGCCTGGCCCGGTGCCGAGGGTCAGAGAACGTGAAAGAGCGACGCGACGCATTTTTGCATGCCGTGGCTGTCAAGCCGGTGATCATGGGCATTTTGAACATCACGCCGGATTCATTTTCCGATGGCGGCAAATTCAATTCCGTGACCGCGGCGTGCCAGCAGGCCGAAACACTCGCT
>JAJZGX010000134.1 GCA_021804825.1 Pseudomonadota bacterium
CGGTGCCGCAGGTGTGCTGATCGCCAGCGCCCTCCACGATCAACGCCTCAGTGCGGCTGATCTGGCAGATTATCTGGATTAGGAGCGGGCACCGATGCGTCGTGTCTTGCCACGACGGCTGCGGAAAAAGTTGGAGCGGGCGAAGGGGATCGAACCCTCGACCCCGACCTTGGCAAGGTCGTGCTCTACCGCTGAGCTACACCCGCATCCGTTACCGGCGCGATTGACCGGTGCGCGCTCTATGCCGCAATCGGCTTGGTTTGGCAACCCTCCGATCCGATGAAATGCCAACAAAATTGCAGCATGAATTTCGGGCACCAGCCGCGCGCGGGCTCGGGGCTGGCTTCGCGGCGGCCGTGGTGCTTCAACTTCCAGTTTTAGTTCAAGGTGTCAGGAAGCCCGTCGCTGCCACCAGCAGCCAGGCGGCAATCATGCCAAGGCCACCGAGGGGTGCGGCGAAGGGAAACAAGGAATGGCCGAACATGCCGAAGACCGTGAGATCGGCAGCAAACAGGGCCGCCGCCAGCGCCATGACGAGGGCGGCGATGCTCAGGAGCGGCGCACGGCGCGCCCCTGCTTGCGGCAGCCATGCGCCCAGCGCCAGCAGCGCCGCGGCATGAACCAGAAGGAATTGCGCGGCAATGGCGAGGACCGCGACATTGCCGCCGCCATGGGCCGCACGCGCCGCCAGCGCCACGCCGCAGGCCCCGAGCAGGCCGGCAAAGCCGGGCAAGGCCCGATGAATCCGGTTTTGAAGCGATCTGTTCATGCCCTGTTATCCCTGCCGTGACGAATTGCGTTATATAATTCATAAACCAAAACTATTGGCCGATTCTTCAATTCTTTAATGGCAGAAACGACGAAGATTTCGAGGAATAATTATGGCCACGCCCGTTTCGCATGACACGCCTTTGCATATTGTCATCGTTCTTGATCATGCCCGCATTACCGGTGGTCAGGCCAAGGTTGCGTTCGATAGTGCCATCGGCCTGAAGCGGGCCGGACATGAGCCGATCATTTTTGCCGCAGCGGGGCCGATCGAGCAAAAATTGCTGGATGAAGGTGTCAGGGTCGTTTGCCTCGATCAGGCTGACCTGCTCGGCAACCCGTCGCGCGCTGCTGCGGCGATGCAGGGCATGTGGAACATCAAGGCGGCGCGTGAATTGCGGCGCCTGCTGGCGACCATGCCGCGCGGGCGCACCATCGTGCATGTGCATGGCTGGGCCAAGGCGCTGTCGCCGTCCATCGCCCGCCCGATCATGGCCTCGCGCCTGCCGGCGGTCTATACGGTGCATGAGTATTTCCTGTTCTGCCCGAACGGCGGCTTTTACAATTACCAGTCTGGCCATGCCTGCAAGCTGACGCCGCTGTCGCTGCAATGCGTTTCCACCCATTGCGATTCGGTCAATTATCCCCGGAAGCTCTGGCGCAGCGCACGTCAGGCGATCATGCTCAATATAGCCAACCTTCCGGAAGTGTTCAGCGATTACATCATGATCTCACGCTTTCAGGTGGGTGTGGTGTCGCAGCAATTGCCGAAGGACGTCAAAATTCACCAGATTTCCAACCCCATCGAGGTCGATCAACTGGGGCACAAGACCAATCCGGCTTCGGGCGACATGATTTTTGTCGGTCGCCTGTCACCGGAAAAAGGGCCGTTCCTGTTTGCCGAGGCGGCCCGTCGCGTCGGCATCGTGCCGGTGTTTGTCGGCGATGGCCCGCTGGCCGGCGAATTGCAGGCGCGCTTTCCCGAGGCGCGGCTGCTGGGGTGGAAATCACCCCGCGAGGTGCGCAAGATCATGCGCGCTGCCCGCGCTCTGGTGTTTCCCTCGCTCTGGTATGAAGGCCAGCCGCTGACCGTGCTCGAAGCCAAGGCGCTTGGAACGCCGGTGATTGTCGCGGATGGCTGTGCCGGGCGCGAGGAGATCGAGCATTTCAACACCGGCCTGTGGTTCCGCGGTGCCGATCCCGATGCGCTGGCGGGCATGCTGATGCAGGCACAAAACGACGAATTGATCACCAGACTTTCGCACGGCGCTTATGATGCCTTCTGGCAGGATCCGCCCTCGACCCAGCGCCATGTCGAACGGATCGTCGCCGTCTATGATGCCATGCTGGAGAAGGTGGCGCTGCCCATCGTCCCGATTCCGCAAGGCTTCATCCAGGCCTCGGCCGCCTAGAAGCTTCAGTAGGCGTTATCGCCGCGCAGCACCGAAATCGGCGTCATGGCAAGGATATAGGCGTCAAACATGATCGACCAGTTTTCGATATATTGCAGGTCATGTTCGACGCGGCCCTGAATTTTCTCGCTGGTGTTGGTTTCGCCGCGCCAGCCATTGATCTGCGCCCATCCAGTGATGCCGGGGCGCACGCGATGGCGGGCAAAATAACCATCGACGACCTTGTCATAAAGCCGGTTTTCCGCCGTGGCATGCACGGCATGGGGCCTTGGCCCGACGAGTGAGAGATTGCCGGCAAACACGACATTGAACAATTGCGGCAGTTCATCGAGCGAGGTTTTGCGAATGATGCGCCCGACCGAAGTGACGCGCGGATCGTTGCGGGTCACCTGCTTGGCGGCGGCGTAATCAAGCTGATCGACATACATCGACCGGAATTTGTAGATCTCGATCAATTCATTGTTGAAGCCATAGCGCTTCTGCTTGAAAAACACCGGGCCTTTGGAAGACAGTTTCACGGCCAGGGCAATGATCAGCATCAACGGTGCCAGCAAGATCAGACAGATCGTGCCGACAGTTTTGTCGAAAGCGGCCTTCACCACCAGATCCCAATCGGCAATCGGCTTGTCGAAGACGTCAAGCACCGGCACATTGCCGATATAGGAATAAGAGCGCGGCCGGAAACGCAGCTTGTTCATGTGCGCCGCGAGGCGAATGTCGATCGGCAGCACCCATAATTTCCGCAGCATCTGCAGGAGGCGCTTTTCGGCGGTGATCGGCAGGGTGAAGATCACCAGATCAACCGCCGTATGGCGGGCAAATTCAACAAGATCATCGACCGTGCCAAGCTTGGGAAAGCCTGCAATGATGTCGGGCGAGCGCGTGTCGGTGCGATCATCGAACACGCCATAGATGCGCAAATCCGAGTCATGCTGCTCGGCGAGATTGCGCAGCACCTCTTCGCCGGCCGGGCCGCCGCCAACAATCACCGCCCGACGCTCCAGACGGCCCAGTCTGGTCAGGTAGCGCACGACAAAGGCCACGGCCGCGCGCTCCAGAGCCAACACCACCAGGCCGATGGAGAACCAGCTCAGCAGCCAGACGCGCGAATAAATGCCATCGAGCTTGAGGAAGAACACCAGCGCCAGAGCCACAAGGAAGACCAGCGCCCAGCCCCCCGAAATCCGCAAACCCTGACGTAGCGGATCGCGCAGGGCGGAGATCTGATCAAGGCCCAGAGCGCGGAAAATCATCAGCGTCGCCAGCGAGATCATCGGAATGGCGATATAATATTCGGTTTCGGTGCCGATCGGCGGGTGCACGTAAAAATGGTGAATGAGCAGGCCGCTCAGGGTGACAAGGCAAAATTCAATCAAGCGCACCGAGCCGGCGACCACTACCGGCGACAGACCATAACGATTGCGCTGAATGGTGGCGCTGTCGGCGAGAGGCGGCATGCGTGTTGCGTCTGCGTCCGGGCCATTCGGGTTTGATGGCGCTTGCACCGCGGCATCAAGCTCCAGCAAATCTCTCGTGGTAAAAGCTGCCATGTGCCGGATCCCTTGAAATCAGATCGCCGCTGCCGGGGCGCCGCTTTGCAGTGATTTCTGCCGGAGCGCCTGTCCGTAAGCTTCGAGAATGCCATCGACCATAAGTTTGATTGTAAAACGACTTTTCACGTAACCCTGAATAGCAAGAGCCATGCCAGTGCGTTCTGCCTGCGGGGCGGCGAGGGCGGCCGAGAGATGCGCCGCCAGAAGCGGGGCATCATTGCTGGCGATGAGCTGGTCAGCGAAAGGCCCGAAAATTTCCGGAATGCCGCCGACATTGGTGGCGATCACCGGCATGGCCGCGCCCGTGGCTTCAAGCAGGGAATAGGGCAGGGATTCGGCCCGGCTCGGCACCACAAAGGTGCGTGCACGGGCCATGACCTGACGGGCGCGCTGCGCCCCGACAAAGCTGACAAAGGCGCCAAGGCCGACAAGATCAACCTGATTCTTGAGGGCGGCTGCATCCGGGCCAGTGCCCGCCAGCAGCAGGCTAGGGCGCTGGGCCGTGGTCTTGTGGACGATCGACATGGCCTCGATCAGCGTATCAATGCCTTTGGCGGCGCGCAATTCGCCGAGGTAAAGGAAATCTGCAGCATCGGCTTGCGGCAGGACAGGAAGGAATTCGGCATCGGAAATGCCATTGACATTCACTTCGCCGAGCGCGCGGATCGGGCCAAGTTCGGCCGCGACGCGAGATTTGATAAAGGCGCTTTCAAAAAGATAAAGGTCGGTCGCGCGTTTCAGCACGGCCTCGACCCGCATATAGAAGGCGTGAACGGCGGTGCCCGGCCGGTAGTTGAAACTGCCCCCGTGGGGAGTGTAGGCGCGCACCGCATCATGCGACCACAAGCCCGGCAGGCGAGCATAGACGCCGCCTTTGGCACCATGGCCATGAATGACCAGAGCGCGGCCGGTGCGGCGCAAGGTCGACGCGCGGGTGATGACGTGGCGGATGGCCCGAATGTCATTCAGCGAGGGCTGGCGGGGCATGGCCAGGCGTTCGATACCCAGTTCCATGAGCGGCGCGAGCTTGGCCAGTTTTGCAGCACCGACGTCGCCGCCGGTCAGTGAATCGCAGATGATGCCGACGTGGTAGCCCCGCGCTGCTTGCTCGCTTGCAAGGTCGACGACATGCCGGAACAGCCCGCCCACGGGTGCGCGCAGCACATGCACGATGTTGATGTCCTGAGGGGAAACGCCGACTGAAGACATTTGCTGAGGCATGATCGGCCCACGCTCACCTAGAACAGGCGCTCCCGCACAGAAATGCTGTCGCCGGGGCGGACGGGCTCGGTCGGGGGCACCGCTCCGGTGTAGGACCGGCCATCGATGATTCTTGTCATGACCACGGGGCCATGGCTGGCACGCGGCGTGTAACCGCCCGCAACCGCTATGGCGTTTTCCACGGTCATGCCGTTGATATAAGGATATTGTCCTGCCGTGGTGACTTCACCAAGGATGAAAAACGGACGATAGGCCTGCACTTCGACGGCCACTTTCGGGTCGCGGACATAGCCGTTGCGCAATTTGTCTGCGATGACGCGTTCAAGCCCATGCGTCGTCAGTCCTTGGGCATGAACCGAACCGATCAGCGGCATATCGATGGCCCCGGCGCTGTCGACATCATAGCTGTTGGAAAGCTGATCCTGGCCAAAGACGAGCACGCGCAGCCGATCACCGCTCGCCAGCGTGTAGGGGCGGTTGGGTGCCGAGTTGAAATAGGCCGTGGCGTCGGGAACGCTGGCGCAAGCTGCCAGTCCGATCGTGAGCAGCACTGCGCCCATAAAGTTCAACACAGGTCTCATGATCTTGGCTCGCCCTACGAAACGATACGAAGGGGCACTGGACCTTGGCCCGTCACCCGCCGCAAATTTAATCCGGCATGGTTAACAATTTCGATACGATCTTGATTTCACGCAATCTTGCATCGGGACAGGTCTCAATATGAAACACCTGCGCCACGCCCCTCGTTCATGCTGCATCAACCATAAGCTGGCATCCATGGCGCCATGAGAAGGGTCGCCCTGACCGGGGGGTGTCGCAGGAGTTGAGTGCATGATCCGTGGAAGCGAGCCGTCGGCACAGGATTTCGTCGCGGAGGGCGAAGTTGAATCCGTGGCACTCGGGCGTGCACTCTGGGCGCGGCGGCGCATGATCCTGGGCTGGACGCTGGCGGCGCTGCTGCTGAGCACGGCCGTCGTCAATATCTTGAAAACCCGTTACACGGGCGAAGCTGGCGTGGTCATCGAATCACAGGCGAATTTCTTCACGTCGGCCGCAAATG
>JAJZGX010000047.1 GCA_021804825.1 Pseudomonadota bacterium
GAGGACGCGCTTGCTGCCATCGGGCATGGTGACGGCATAGAGCGGCAATTTGGCGTCATAGCCTTTGACCGCGACGCTTTGCTGGGCGAGCGGCAGCAAGGTCGGCGGAAATTCATCGAGATTGCTTTGCGTCTTGAACGAGGACAGCACCAGCCACACCACCGGGCCGAACATCAAAGCCACGCCGACTGCGAGATAAACATAGGCCAGCACATCACTGAACCCGATCCGTCCGGGATTTCGGCGCTGGCGCAATAGTGTCAGTGGCGAAATCATGCTGCACCTCGCCGCCGTGTCAGCCAGAGCTGCGCGAGCGTCAGCACCAGCAACAGCAAGCCCAGCAGCACCGAGGCCGCGGCCGCCAACCCGTAATCCGGCACCTGACTGGCAAAGGCCGTGGTGTAGATGTATTGCACGATCATCATGGTCGCGGTGCCCGGCCCGCCGCCCGTAAGCGCGAACACTTCATCAAAGGTCTGCACCCCGCGAATGGTGACCAGCACCAGCACCACCAGCAGATTGGGCCAGAGCAAAGGCAGGGTCAGACGCAGCAATTGCCTGAGCGGCCTTGTGCCATCCATTTCCGCGGCCTCATAAATATCGCGCGGGATCGCCTGTAGCCCGGCCAGCAGAATCAGCGTGTAAAATCCGGTATGCGCCCAGACCGAGACGAACACCGCCCAGAACATCGCCCAACCCGCGTCGGCGAGAAACAATATCCGGTGCCCGCCCATGCCGACAATGACCGCGTTGAGCAGGCCCTGCGGCTGCAGGATCCATTTCCACACCAGCGCCACCACCACGGGCGACAACAACACGGGGAAGAAATAGACGGCGCGGAAAAATCCGCGCGCCCGGATCTTCATGTTCAGCACCAGTGCGGTCGCCAGCGACACCAGCACCATGACACTGACCTGGATGCAGGTGAATTTCAGCGACGTCCACATGCCACGCCAGAAATAATCCTCCCGGCAGGACGATGGATCATAAAAGCTCTTGCAGCTCGCGAGGTAATGATATTGCAGCGTCCCGACGCCCGGCCGCTGCGAGGGAAACAACGCGGTGCCGCCGGTGAATGAATAATAGATGTCAATGCCGATGGGCAAAAACACAAACATCCCGAAAAACAGAATGTTGGGCAGCAGGAACACATAAGCCATGCGTCCCGTGCCGATGACACGCTCAATCAGCGCCATCGGCGCGCCGGGCAGTTCAGCGATGAACCGCCCGCCGCGCGCCAACAAGTTGGAAGCTGGCGCTGCTTTCATGACGCCAGTCCTTTCGCGTTCATTTGCCGTTGGCCGCAGCGATCTGATTGGCAATGTCCGAGGTGATGCGGGCATAGGCCTGATCGAGTGTCGATTGGCCGACAATCGCTTCGCAAAGCCGGCTGATCACCGCATCGAAAATGATCTTGTTCTTCGAATAGCCCTGCAGCTGATAGGCGACCGGCGCCAGCGTCGAGACTTCATCGCCAAACACTTTCAGGGCCGCTGCTGCCGCTGGCGAGGCACCTTCGTAATGCACGCCCGCCTTGGCAACTCCAAGATTGCCGGGCACCGACAGCGTCTTGCCATAATAGGCCGAAATCACCGCCGGGCTGGCGAGATAATCCAGCAATTTGGCAACGGATTTGGGATGCTTGGTGGATTTGAAGCCTACCACTGCCGCACCACCCGGCATGCCGGAGCAATTGGCCGGGCCGCAAGGCGTCGGCACCGCAACCCAATCGAACGCCGTGCCTACAGTCTTCGCGAATTGCGCGATCTGCCACGAGCCGGATTCGTACATCACCACTTGACCATTGGCGAATTGGGTATTGGCACCCTGATAGGTCGCCCCCGACACCGCGCCCCACAGCGCCTTCGACATCAAGCCCTGCTGATGCCAGTCATAAATCATCTTGGCCCCGGCCTTGAAGCCGGCATCGACCACCGCTGGGTTGCCCTTGGCGTCGAACACCTTGGCACCCTGCGACAAGATCATGCCGAACACCCGGTGCCCGGAGCGATCCGCGGCAATCGGATAAGGTACCTTTTCGGCAGCGGCAACGGTCTTGATGGCCGCCGCCCATTGCGGCCACGTCGCCTTTGGCCCCGGCATCGCCACTTTGGCCTGCTCGAACAGCGTCTTGTTGACGAAGGGCCCGGTGATCGTCAATTGCGTCATGTAGCCATGGATGGACGTGGTGTCGCCCGGCAGACGCATCCAGTTCAGAAACGGGCCATAATTGGCATCCCACTGTGCCGCATCTGGCACAAGCGGGCGAAGGTCGAGCATATATTTGGCAAGCCCGCCGAGATCGGTGACACGCGCGATGTCCGGCCCCTGCCCGGCCGCGAGTTGCACCGGTAGTGCCGTCTGAATCGACTTGTAAGGAACCTGATCCAACACCACCTTGATGCTGGGGTTCTTGGCTTCGAAATCCTTGATCTGCGCGGCAATCACCTGACCTTCATTGCCATCCGAATACCACATGACATGCAGCGTCGTAGCGGCCTGCGCCAAGGCGCTGGTGCCCGCCATGGCCGCGATAAAGGCTGCACCGACAAGGCAGCTTTTCACTTGTGACTTCATGATTTCATTCCTCCCAGAATCTCTCATTCTTGACGCCGCTGTGGTCTTGGAGCCCATCGGCAGACTTGCTTCAGCAAGATCACTTATGTCTAACATGATGGAATGTCATGTCAAACAATTGCGCATCAGGCTCACGAAGCTTGTTCGCCCAGCACGTCCCGCGCCCAGCGGAACGCCGCATTGGCAGCCGGCACACCGCCATAAATCGAGGTTTGCAGCAGCAAAGCCTGCAATTCCTCGAGGCTCAGGCCATTGGCCATGGCCGGGCCCAGATGCAGCTTGAACTCCTCCTCGCGATGCAACGCCACCATCATCGCCAGCACCACGATCGAGCGGGTTTTCCACGGCAATCTGGTGTCACCCCAGATCTCGCCCCAGGCATTGCGGGTGATGAAATCCTGCCAGCCTTGCGCGAAAGGCCCGGCCTTGCCCATGGAGCGCTCGACATGCGCCGCGCCGAGCACGGCCTTGCGGTTGCTGAGCCCATCTGCCTGCGTCACCGCGCCGAGCGGCCCGCGCCGCGCCTCGCCATCATGACGGCCGATAAAGGCCAGCAGATGACTGGCGGTAGCCTCGGGCTGTTCAACCGCCAGCAGATGCGCGGCCCGCGCCAGCACGACGAGTTCGGCATGTTTGATCTGCGTGCAAATTTCATCGGCCCTTGCCACCGGAGTTGCTGGATCATCGCGCCCGGCGATCACCAGCGTCGGGCTGGTGATTTTGCCCAGCAGCGGCAGCAGGTCCATCACGGCGATCACCCCGCAACACACGGCATAACCAGCCCGATCAATGCTGATGAAGGTCTCGCGCACCGCGCGCAGGGCTTCGGGGTCGGCCGCCACGAAACCGGGCGTGAACCAGCGGCCCATATTGGCATCGACAATGGCTGCGGTGCCTTCGGCGCGCACCAGTTTGATGCGATCATCCCAGGCCGAACGCGGCCCCATATTGGCCGCCGTCGCCATCAGCGTCAGGGAATGCAGGCGTTCCGGATAGCGGGCGGCGAGATTCTGTCCGGTCATGCCACCCAGCGACAGACCGGCAAAATGCACCCGCTCGATTTTGAGCGCGTCGAGCAGGCCGATGGCATCATCGGCAAGATCATCAATTCTGGCAGGTCGATCGAGCACCTGCGATCCGCCATGGCCGCGCGTGTCATAACACAGCGTGCGATAGCGCCCGCGCAAATGCGGCACGACTTCATCCCACATGTGATGCGTGGTGCCGAGCGAATTGGAGAACATCACCATCGGGGCGTGGCTGGGGCCGGAGATCTGGTAATTGAGCCCGACACCATTGGCTGTGATCTGTGGCATGGTTTCCTCAGGGGTTAGATAGAGCCGGGCAATGCGGCCAGCGCGCGGTCCGTCCATAATGCCGCCGCCGCAACGGCAGGCGCCAGATCAAACGCCGCTGCATAGCCAGCAGATGGCCCGGCCTCAGGCATCGCCGCCAGCACGTCTTGCAACGGGGCACCAGTGCGCCGGACATTATCAGCAGCGCGCTCGACCAGATGATGCGCGCCCTCGCGGCCCAGCGCTGGGGTGAGGCGCGCCGCCACTGCGTCGGCAAAAATCATGCCATGGGTGAGGTTGATGTTGGCGCGCATCCGCGCCTCGTCAATCACCAGTCCTTCCGCCAAAGCCACGCCCTCGCGCAAGGCGCCCGAAGCCAGCCCGAACAACGACGGCAGTGCATGCCATTCGCCATGCCAGGCGCCAGCCGGGCGCTCATGAGCCGCAGCCAGCGCGTTCAGCAGGGTCGTCACATGACCGGGTGCCGCCGCCTGCGCCGCCAGAATCAGCGTGCAGCCCACCGGGTTGCGCTTGTGCGGCATGGCCGATGAGCCTCCACGACCTTTGATGAAGGGTTCGGCAACTTCGCTGACTTCGGTGGATGCCATATGGGCAATGTCACCCGCCATTTTCGCCAAAGCGCCGATCAGACGCGCCAGCCAGCCGCCAAGCTCGGCCATGCGATTGCGGCGTGTGTGCCAGGCAATGGCATCGACACCAAGATCGAGTTCGCCTGCGAACCCTGCCAGGACCTCAGGGCCCTTGGCACCCCATGCCGCCAACGTCCCGACAGGGCCACCCAGCGACGCCCGCATGATTTGCGCGCGCATCGCGCCATAAGGCGCGGCCACCTCCGCAATGGCGCTCGCCCAGACGGTGACCTTGAAGCCAAAGCTCACCGGTGCTGCATGCTGGCCATAGGTGCGCCCGATACAGGGCGTCGCGCGATGCGCCCGCGCCATGTTGGCCAGCGCTGGCAGCAGGCGGTTGAGATCGGCGCGCAGCAGCGCCATGCCTTCCCCCATCATTAGCACCAGCGCCGTATCGGCTATGTCCTGTGTGGTCGCGCCCTTGTGGACGTGGCGCTCGAACTCCGGTGGCAGCAAATCCTGCAGCGCCTTGACGAAGGGGATTGTCGGCACGCCCGCAAGCGCCGTTGCCTGCCCAAGGGTGGCCAGGTCAAAATCCTCGAGGCGCAAGCCCGCGAGTGCGTCGCCAAGCCCCTCGGGCACGCCGCCCAAAGCAGCTTGCGCCCTTGCGAGGGCGAGTTCGCATTGCAGCATGGCCCGCAGGCGTGCCTCGTCGCCAAAGGCTTTGCGCATCGCATCGGTGGCAAAAAGGGGGCCGAGCAGGGCAGAATCCAGCGCGGCGAAGCTCATCGCCCTAAGCCGCCTTCAGCCGCAGCATGGCGCGTGCTTCCGCCGCCGTCGCCGGCCTTGCGCCATGGCGCGCCGCAAGCTCGACCGCCTGCGTGACCAATTCGGCATTGGAAGCGGCAAGCTTGTCGCGGCTGTAGCGGATATTATCTTCAAGCCCGGTGCGAATGAAGCTGGCACCACGTTGCAATGCCCATTCCATGACTTTCAATTGGAAGGCACCAATGCCCGCCGCCGTCCAGGTTGCGTGCGGCAGGATGCGCCGCGTCTCGGCCAGCAGCACATCGAGCAGATGCTCTTCGGCCGGCATGGCGTTTTTAACCCCCAGCACGAATTGTACATGCGGCGCGTCATCGATGAGCCCCGCCTCGATCAGGCGCTTGGCACCATGCAGATGCGAGAGATCAAAAATCTCGATTTCCGGGCGTGTGCCGCCCGCCTTCATCTTCGTCGCCAGATCCGCCACCAGCGTGGGATGGTTTTCATAGATGATGGTCGGAAAATTCACCGACCCCGTCGACAGCGACGCCATATCGGGATTGAGATACAGCGCCGACCCGCGCGCCGCCTGATCCCGCCCGCGCCCGCCTGTCGAAAACTGCACGATCATGCCGGGGCAATGCTTGATGATGCCTTCTTGCACTTCCTGAAAGCGCGCCGGATCGGACGACGATGTTTCATCATCGTGACGCACATGAATATGCGCCAAGGTCGCCCCGGCGGCATAAGCTTCCCTCGTTGAGGCAATCTGCTCGACCGGCGTGATCGGCACGGCCGGATTATCCGCCTTGCGCGGGACGGAGCCAGTGATGGCGACGGTGATGACAACGGGACGCATTTCAAGAGCCTTTTCAGATAGTTATTATGTTCAACTCATGCTTCGTCATTTGACAGGCCAACATGCGCTCGCCGCAGCTTGCCTGACTGATCTGCAACCGGCATGGCCGCCCGCCGCAGTTCAGAATCTGCCCAGCGCGCCGCGCTCACACATCGAAAAACACGGTCTCGTGTGCACCCTGAAGATGGATGTCGAAGCGATAGACGGTCTTGCCGTCGCGCGTGCCACGATGACCCAGCAGAGTCTTGCGGCGGGTCGGCTGCTCGATCAGATTCAGCACCGGATCAGCCGCATTGGCCTCCGATTCGTCATCGAAATACATGCGCGTCGACAGCCCTATATTGAGGCCGCGCGACACCATCCACAAGCTCACATGCGGCGCCATCGGCTTGGTGCCGGACCGCCCGACCACGCTTCCTGGCTTGATCGTCTCGAAGGTGTAAAGTCCAGTCGCAAAATCAGTGCCGGTACGGCCCCAGCCGCGAAAACCCGGGTCAATCGCTTTGCCCTGCTGGCGATCGGCGGGGTGGTGATAACGTCCCTCGGCATTGGCCTGCCAGAGTTCAACCAGCATATCGCGGATCGGCGCGCCCGATCCATCAAACACCATGCCTTCGATCGTGATGCGCTCGCCCTTGGTGTCGGGCCGCAGCAGGTCGTTGGAAAAATTGTTCGCGAAAATATCGAACCCCGCCTGATGCGGCAGAAGGCCGATATGCACATAAGGCCCGGCGGTTTGCGAGGGCGTTTCTTCAAGCTTGTTGATCGAATGTTTCATCGCTCAATTCCCTTGCAGCTTGTTTTCAAACATCGTCGCCCGGCGCCCGCGCAGCACGATGTCGAAGCGGTAAGCAACACTGTCCAGCGGGATGCTGGCATTCAGATCCAGCTTGGCCACCAGACGGTCAAGGGCCGCTGGGTCCGCTATGGTCTGGGCAATGGCATCATGCTTGATCATCGGATCACCCTCGAAATACATCTGGGTGATGAGCCTCTGCGCGAAACCGGAGCCGAAGATCGAGAAATGCACGTGAGCCGGGCGCCACGAGTTGATGTAATTGCGGAAGGGATAGACGCCGGGCTTGACGGTGCGGAACCAGTAGCGCCCCTCAGAATCGGTGAGCGTGCGCCCGCAGCCGCCGAAATTCGGATCTATGGGGGCAAAATAGCGGTCATTGACATGGCGATAGCGCCCGCCGGCATTGGCTTGCCAGATTTCCACCAGCACCCCGGCCTGCGGCCGCGCATCTTCATCAAGCACCTGCCCGTGGATGATTGTGCGCTCGCCCACCGGATCGCCCGTGTGGGCATAGTTCTTGATCAGATCGTGGTCGAGCGGCCCCAGTTCATCGGGCGTAAACACCGGCCCGGTGACTTCCGACAGCGAGTTTTGCAGCGACCAAAGCGGGATGCGCGGCGAGCGCAGGACACTGGTCTTGTAGGTCGGCGTCAAGGCAGGGGGATGGATATCCCGGTTGCGCTGATAGAACTCGCCATATTCATCGGCCATGTCAGAGGCTCCCTCTTCGTTCAAAACCGCGGCACGGTTGCCGGGGCTTGCAGGCGCGTCTGCGCCGCCAGCCTTATCGGCGCATTGGCCGCCCCAAAGCCGCGATAGCCGCGGCGTTGCACTATTTCGAAGAAAAACCCGCCCTCGGCGAGGTTTTGCGTATAAATCTGGAAGAACTCGCCCGCCCCCTCGCGGTCATAAAGAATGTTATGGTCGCGCAGACGGGCGATCTCCTCATCGCTCAACCCTGTTCGCGCCTCGAGATCATCGTAATAATTCTCGGGGATCGCCAGCAGCGGCACACCATTCTGGCGCAAGATGGCCGCGGTCGCGAAAATATCGTCGGTTGCAAGCGCGATATGCTGGACACCAGAGCCGAACAATTCCGACAAGAACCGCGACGACAGCGTCTGTCGGCTTTGCGAGCCATTCAAGACGATGCGCAACGCGCCGTCGCCGGTCTCGACCACCTGGCTTTGCACCACACCGCCGGGATCAAGCACATCCTGAACCGGTGATTTCGACACATCGAGCAGGGAATTGTAAAACAGCAGCCACGTCAGCATTTCTTCATATTGCATCGACTGCGAAATATGGTCGAACCGCACGATTCCCGCACCCGCCGACGCGCCCTGCTCGGCCACGGTCATGAAATCGACATCGAACCAGCGCGCCAGATGCGGCGACGGATCGACAAAATAAATCAGGCTGCCACCAACCCCGCGCACGGCAGGAATGTCGATTTCGCCTGGCGCGACCTGCTGGTGAAAGGGCTGATCCAGCAGGCTTACCGCACGCGCCAACGTGCGCGGGGCATCGCTGACCTTGAGCGCCAGCGCACAGACAGAGGCACCGTGCGTGATGTTGAAGGAATGGGCAAAGCCCTCTTTTTCACGGTTGACGATGAGATTGACACCGCCCTGCGTCCAGCGTTCGACGGCCTTGGAGCGATGCAGTCCGCTTTTATGAAAGCCAAGCCCGGTCAGCGCCGTCTCGAAATCCGCCGCATGTGCATCGTCGAGGGTGAATTCGACAAATTCCACCCCCTCGACCCGCGCCCGTGGCGGCATGGCCACCCGCCCTGCCGCAGGTTTGCCGGATGTCGCCGCCATTTCATCGAGCATGTAAATCAGCGAACGATGGCCATCGACAGCCACCGACCGGGTTGAACCAGCGCGAAACCGGTCGTTGAAAATCTCCAGCGACACCGGCCCATCATAACCGGTCGCCTGCAATGCCACCATGAAGTCATTGACCGGCAAATCCCCCTGCCCCGGAAAGCAGCGGTAATGGCGGCTCCATGAGAGATAATCCATGTCAAGCTTCGGGGCATCGGCGATCTGCACGAGGAAGATGCGGTCCCTGGGGATCGAGCGGATCGCCCGCAGATCGGTACCGCGTGCCAGCACATGAAACGAATCCAGGACAAGGCCGACGGCCGGATGATCGGCTCGGCGCACCACTTCCCAAGCGTCGCGATAATCATTGATATGGCGCCCCCAGGCCAGCGCCTCGTAAGCGACCCGCATGCCGCGCTGCGCCGCCCGCTCGCCCAATTCGCGCAAGTCGGCTGCCAGACGGTCAACACCGCCCTCGCTATCGGGCGACACATTCGAGCACACCATCAACAGATCGGTGCCAAGCTCGGCCATCATGTCGAATTTGCGCTCCGCCCGGGCAAAACCGCGCGAGCGTTGCGGCTCCGGCATGCCTTCAAAATCCCGGAACGGCTGCAATGTGATGGTGGACAGACCAAGGCGCTCGATCATGGCGCGCGCGTCGCCGGGCGAGCCATTGAAGGACAGCAGGTCGTTCTCGAAAATCTCGACAAACTTGAATTGCGCCGCGGCAATTGCCTCAAGCTTTTCGCCCAAGGTGCCACTGAGACAGACCGTAGCAATCGCCGTTTGCACCTGCGCGAACTCCCTCTTGGTCGCGCGATATCCGCGACCAGGCTATTTTGCCCGCAAGCGGCGTAAACTGCAATGCGGCCCGAGGGACGAGCAACGAACAAGCGCGCGCTGAAGGACGGTCATGCCTCCCGCAGGTTGCGCTTCGCTCACGCCCTCAAATGCCGCGCCCGCGCAGCGCCGCTTCGATCTCGCCCAGAATCGCCGGATCGTCGATGGTCGCGGGCATGATCCACGCATCGTGATCGGCGATTTTCTTGATGGTGGAACGCAGGATCTTGCCAGAGCGGGTCTTAGGCAGGCGCTGAATGACAAACGCCAGCTTGAAGGACGCAACCGGGCCGATTTTTTCGCGCACCAGCGCCACCAATTCGCGCTCGACCTGCTCGGTCGGCTTGTTGACGCCGAATTTCAGCACCACAAAGCCGCAGGGCTGCTCGCCCTTCAGCGCATCCTTGATCCCCACCACAGCGCATTCGGCGACATCGGGATGGCTTGCCAGCACTTCTTCCATGCCCCCCGTTGACAGCCGATGTCCTGCGACATTGATGATGTCATCGGTGCGGCCCATGATGTAGACATAACCGTCGGCATCAATGAATCCGGCATCAGCGGTTTTGTAATAGCCTGGAAATTCGGAAAGATAGCTTTCCTTGAAGCGCTCGTCGTTTTGCCACAGGGTCGGCAGCGCGCCCGGTGGCAGCGGCATTTTCGCGACGATTGAGCCCATGGCCCCGACCTTGACCTCATGACCGGCCTCATCGACCGCGGCAATGGCAAAGCCCGGCATCGGCACACTGGGTGAGCCGTGCTTGATCGGCAGCAACCCAAGACCAATGGGATTGCCCACCATCGGCCAACCGGTTTCCGTCTGCCACCAATGGTCGATTACCGGCACTTTCAGCGATTGCTCTGCCCACACCAGCGTATCAGGATCGGCGCGCTCGCCAGCCAGAAACAGGGCCCGGAATTGCGACAGATCATATTTCGGCAGCAATTTGGCCGCGGGGTCTTCCTTGCGGATGGCGCGGAAAGCGGTCGGTGCCGTGAACAGGGTGACGACCTTGTGCTGCTCGATCACCCGCCAATAGGCGCCAGCATCAGGCGTGCCCACGGGTTTACCTTCATAGAGCACCGCGGTGGCACCATGAATCAGCGGGCCATAAACAATATAGGAATGGCCGACGACCCAGCCGACATCCGATGCCGCCCAGAAGACTTCGCCCGGCGCAATGCCGAAATGGTTCGCCATCGACCAGCGCAGCGCCACCATATGGCCGCCATGATCGCGCACCACGCCTTTCGGCACGCCGGTCGTGCCGGATGTGTAGAGAATATAGAGCGGATCAGTCGCGGCCAGCGTCACGCAGGCAGCCGAGACGCCTTTGGCCTTTGCCGCCGCGACGCTCTCGGCCCAATCGTGATCGCGGCCCGCGACCATGCTGGCAACGCCCTGCGGACGTTGCAGGATCAGGCAAGCTTCCGGCTTGTGCTTGGCGATCTCGATGGCCTCATCCAGCAGAGGCTTGTAGGCAATGACCCGCGTCGTCTCGATGCCGCATGACGCGGCCATCACCAGCTTGGGCTGGCAATCATCGATGCGCGTGGCGAGTTCCTTGGGCGCAAAGCCGCCAAACACCACGGAATGGATCGCGCCCAAGCGGGCACAGGCCAGCATGGCAAAGGCGGCTTCGGGCACCATCGGCATGTAGATGATCACCCTGTCGCCCTTGCCGATGCCCATCCCGGCAATGACCGCAGCCAAGGTCGCCACCTCATCGCGCATCTGGGCGTAGGTGAAGACCTGAACCGAATTGGTCACGGGTGAATCATAAATCAGCGCTGGCTGCTCGCCGCGCCCGCCATCGGCGTGGCGATCCAGCGCGTTAAAGCAGGTGTTGCAGGTGGCATCTGGAAACCAGCGGCCATAAACGCCCAGATCCGCATCAAAAATCACGTCTGGCGGCTTCACCCAGTCAATGGCTTTGGCCGCCTCGCGCCAAAACCCTTCCGGGTCGTTTTTCCAGCCTGCATAGACCTCGTGATAGCGCGTCGTCATATCCTGCCCCATTTCTTGATCCGATGATGTGATTATCGGATATCTTAAACCAAGCCTCGCGCTTTTGCCTGTTGGCTTTTAGGCTGAAAGATCGGCAAATGCGGCGACGCTGGCCGCGCGCGCGGCGGCATGCAGCGCGGCCTGCGGCGTCATCGCCAAAAATTCCGGCAATTGATGGCGCGCGAAAGTGTGCTGGCGACGGGCATAGGCGCGCGTGTCGTCCTTGGCGCGGGTCATGGCCTCCTCGCGTGACAAAACGCCGCCAAGATGCGCCAGCAGATGCGGCACACCATGCGCCCGCATCACCGGCAGCGCCGGATCGAGCCCACGTGCCTTGAGGGCGGTGACTTCGTGAAGCGCATCGTCGTTCATCATCGCATCGAAGCGCTTGTTGATGGTCTCGCGCAGCGCCACGCGATCAGGCGCGAGGAACACGCCGCGCCATGTGCCGCGCGCCAGCAATGGCGCAGAGCGTTCGGCCTGAAAGCTCGCCAGCGACCGGCCCGTTGCCGCAAATATTTCCAAAGCCCGCAGGATGCGTTGCGGATCACTCGGGCGCAGTTTTGCCGCCATCAGCGGATCAACCGCGTGCAGGCGGGCGTGCAGCGCCGGCGCAGCCTCGCCCGCAGCAGCGCGCCGCACCGCTTCGCGCACCTGCGCCGGCACGGCGGGCATCGGCGACAGGCCGCGCGTCAATGCCATGAAATAAAGCCCGGTGCCGCCGACCACGATCGCGGTGCGCCCGTTCGCCCTGACGGCATCGAGCGCGGCAGCCATATCCGTGAGCCACTGGCCGACCGAATAATTCACCGCGCCATCGACATGACCATAAAGCCGATGCGGTGCCATGGCCTCATCCTCGAGCGAGGGTCGCGCTGACAAAATCCGCAAATCACGATAAACCTGCATCGAATCGGCATTGATCACCACGCCGTCGAGACGGCGCGCCAGCGCCAGCGCGATGGCGGACTTGCCCGATGCAGTCGGGCCAGCGATGAGCAGGGCCAAATGTGTCACGCCTCTGGGATAGAACCTTCATGCTCTTTACCGCAACCCTGATCTGCCATCCGCAAGCCGTGGCAGGGTTTGCCGCCGAGGTCGAAGCGCTGGGCGCAAATCTGCCGCAGGCGCGGCTGCGCTGGCTCGCGCAAAACCGTGTCGCCGATCTGACCTTTGCATCCGATACGCTGGCGCAAGCTCAGGGCCTCGCCAAGCCCCTTCTCGCCCAAAGCCTTGGCGTGCGATCCGTGGATGTGATCCTTCAACCCGAGGACGCCTTCCGCCGCAAGACGTTGTTGCTTGCCGATATGGATTCCACCATGATCGGCCAGGAATGTATCGACGAACTGGCGGATTTTGCGGGCGTCAAAGCCAAAGTGTCGGCCATCACCGAGCGGGCGATGCGCGGCGAGATCGCCTTCGAGCCGGCCCTGCGCGAGCGCGTGGCGCTGTTGCAAGGCATGGCCACCACCATCGTTGATCAGGTCATCAAAGAGCGCATCACAGTAACACCCGGTGCCCGAACGCTGGTGGCCACCATGAAGGCCCACGGTGCTTTCACCGCGCTGATTTCTGGCGGATTCGACGTCTTCACCAGCCGGATTGCCGCCAAAATCGGCTTTGATCTCAACCGCGCCAACCGGCTGCTGGAATCGCAAGGGCGCTTCACCGGCATGGTCGCCGAACCGATATTGGGCCGCGCCGCCAAAAGCGCCGCGCTGGAGGAACTGGCCGCCGCCCGCAACATCGACAGGCGCGCCACCATGGCCGTGGGCGATGGCGCCAATGACCTCGACATGATCCTGCAAAGTGGCCTCGGGATTGCCTATCACGCCAAGCCGCAGGTCGCCGCCGCGGCGCATGCCAGCATCCAGCACAATGACCTGACCGCCCTGCTGTTTGCACAAGGGTTTAGCGAAGGCGAGTTCGTGGCAGGCTAACCACCCCCATCGCCGTCATTGCGAGCGTAAGCGAAGCAACCTAGGGGGCTGGGGACATCACCATCATCTCCCCATGCGACAAGCGGCAAAACTATCGCGAAACCCCTGGGGTTGCTTCGCTGCGCTCGCAATGACGATCAAAGGTGATTCATCAGCGCTTTATGAAACACCCCCCATCGCCGTCATTGCGAGCGCCAGCGAAGCAACCCAGGGGGCTGGGGACATCACCATCATCTCCCCCTATGCGACAAGCGGCAAAACTATCACGAAACCCCTGGGTTGCTTCGCTGCGCTCGCAATGACGATCAAAGGTGATTCATCAGCGCTCTATGAAACGCCCCCCATCGCCGTCATTGCGAGCGCCAGCGAAGCAACCCAGCGGGCTGGGGACATCACCATCATCTCCCCCCATGCGACAAGCGGCAAAACTATCGCGAAACCCCTGGGTTGCTTCGCTGCGCTCGCAATGACGATTAAAGGTGATTCATCGGTGCTCTATGAAACGCCCTCTACCCCCGCCCATAAACCACATCGGCCCTTGCCTCGAAGGCGGCGGCGAATTTGCGGAAGGCGGTGTCGAACATCGAACCCATCAGCATCGCGAGGGTGCGGCTTTTGAATTCATAGGTGATGAAAAAGCCAACATCGGTCGCGGGCTTGTCGCCCGTGCCGACATCGACGAACGTCCAGCGGTTCTGCATGGCCGAAAACGGGCCATCGACATATTCCACCAGAATTTCGCGGCGTACGCGATCCAGTGTCACGCGGCTGGTGAAGGTCTCGCGGATAGCCTTGTAGCCCACGGTCATGTCGGCGATGACGATTTCGCGGCCATCATCCTGCGCCCGGCGGGCTTTCACGCGCAAATTCTGGCACAGCGGCACAAATTGCGGATAGGCCTCGACATTGGCGACCAGCGCGAACATGTCATCGGCCCCGTGACCTACGCGGCGGTTGGTCTGGAACTGCGGCATTACACACCTGCCCGTTTTGCCTTCAGCCGCGCGAAATCCGCGCCCGCGTGATGCGAGGAGCGCGTCAGCGGCGAGGCTGAAACCATGCTGAACCCGCGTGCCAGTGCCAAGGCTTCATAGGCCTTGAAAGCTGCAGGCTCGATGAATTCAACCACCGGATGATGCTGGCGGGTTGGCTGCAAATATTGCCCCAGCGTCAGAAAATCGACATCGGCGACGCGCAGATCATCCATGACCTGCATGATCTCGGCGCGGGTCTCGCCCAAGCCGAGCATCAGCCCGGATTTGGTGAAGATCGTGGCATCCTTCTCCTTCACCTGCTGCAACAGGCGCAGCGAGTGGAAATACCGCGCTCCCGGCCGCACTGAGGGATATTTGCCCGGCACGGTTTCGAGATTATGGTTGAACACATCGGGCCGCGCGGCAATCACCACCTCGAGCGCGCCGGTTTTGCGCAGAAAATCCGGCGTCAGGATTTCGATTGTCGTTTGTGGCGCCGTCGCGCGCAGCGCGGCAATCACCCGGGCAAAATGCCGCGCCCCGCCATCGGCGAGGTCATCGCGATCAACCGAAGTGATCACCACATGCGCAAGGCCGAGCGCGGCCACGCCATCAGCAATGCGCTGCGGCTCATCGGGATCGAGCGCCTTGGGCAGGCCGGTGGCGACGTTGCAAAAGGCGCAGGCCCGCGTGCAGATGTCGCCCATGATCATGAATGAGGCGTGCTTTTCTTCCCAGCACGAACCCATGTTGGGGCATCCGGCCTCCTCGCAAACCGTCACAAGCCCATGTCCGCGCACGATTTTGCGGGTGGCGTGAAAGGCATCGGAGCCGGGAGCCCGCACCCTGATCCATTCGGGTTTGCGCAGCAACGCCGTTTGCGGTCGGTTTTGCTTCTCGGGATGGCGCGGCGCCGCGCTGCCGGGATGGCGATGATCAATATCGAGGGTGACGCTCATGGCAGGCCTTTATGATGGCGCGCCCAGGCGAGGCAGACACCATGGGTTGATGTAAGCGGAAGAGTCGGGTTTTTCAATCGCCATGTCGGGCCGCGCTGCCTGTGACACGCAGGCTAGCTGGCCGAAACATGGACGCCCTGTTCACCGACCGGCGCGCCGCGCAGTTTGGGACGCTCTTCGAGATAGCGCCCACGCAGATTATGCGCCACCGCGACCCCGGCAATGCCGACCATATTGACCCACCAGATCTGTGACAACGTGAAATGCGCGATTGCGATCGTCAAGGCGCTGGCTATGCCCGCCACCATGAAAGGTGCCAGCCGCGCGTCTGCCCGCGCCGCAGCGCGCACACCAAGGCCGATCAGAATGGTGCCAAACAACGCACCGAGCAGACCGAGATCGAACCAGAGCTGGAACAATATGCCGCTGGCGGCCACATTCGGCAACAGCCCCCTTCCGGCGCTTTGGGCAGCCGCATCAATGCCGTGACCTATCAAAACCCCGCCACCTTCGGCAGCGAAAATCGGCGCCCAGGCGGCAACCGTCGCCAGCATGTCGTGCAGATAAGGCAGGCCTGCGACCAGCGGCAACAGCCAGCCCGCCATTGTGGGCAGCAGCGGCGCTGTCATGAGCAGCAGCGCCGTCGCACCCGCCACCAGTTTGGCGGCCAGCATCGGCCGGTTCAGACCCAGAGCAAACACGAGAATGCCGACCACCAGACCGAAGGCTGCCAGCGCCACCCCGCTGGCAAGGGTCAATATGCCGACAAATGCCGCAATCACCGCCGCCCAGCCCCATCTGCCACGCAAGCCCAGCGCCCCCAGTGCTGGCCACATCAGCACCACGGCACCCAGCGTCCCGCGCAGCAGCGATTCGTCATCGACGAAATGCACCCCGGCACCGCGCCAGCGCAACAGCACCGTCAGGGATAACCCGACGATCACCGCCAGCCCGAGGCCAATGGGGGCTATGTTCAGATTGGCAAGGCGCGTGCGCTCCGGCATGAAAGCCACCGCGATCAGCCCCAGTGCCAAAGCACCTGTGACCTGACCAAAGCGCAGCGCCGCAGCGCCCTTGTCGGGGGCCCACAGCAGGCTCACCCACGACCACAGGAAAAACAACAGAAATGCCGCCATTGTCGGCGATGCCAGCCCAAGGCGGATCTGCGCACCGGCCCGGCTTTGCGGATCCAGCAAGGCGGCGATGATCACCACAATGGCGCCCACCGGATAGAGCACGAAAACCGGATGTCGTGCACCCATGAGCAGGGTTGGCACCAGCAGCAGCAGCAGGCCGATGCCGATACGGTTGAGCAGCGCCGCTGCATCAGCCGCCGGATTGGTGCGGATTTGTTGGCTGGAAAAGTTCATCACCGCACCAGACTGAGGTCATCAAGCTGGCACATTACAGCAAGATGTTGCCAACAACTGTTGCTGCGCTGCAACAGGCGACGGGAATCCCGCACCTCGCAAAGCAACGCCGCAATGCACCATCTAATCATCGAGCGGGCCCGATTGGCGACGTCTTTTCACTTCACCGCGCAGGCTCTTGCCCTTGATTCGGCGCTCGACCGAGGCGCGCGTCGGGCGCGTGGCGCGCCTCGGCTTGTCGACATGGGCGGCCGCGATCACCAAGGCCACGAGCCTTGCCAGCGCATCGGCGCGGTTGCGCTCTTGCGTGCGGAAACGATCAGCCGAAATCACCACGACGCCCTCGCGATTCATCCGCTGGCCCGCCAAAGGCCCCAGCCGATGCAGCAATCCGGGCGGAAGCTGCGGCTCGATTTTGGTGTCAAACCGCAACTGCACAGCGCTCGCCACCTTGTTGACATTCTGCCCGCCGGGGCCAGAGGCCCGGATAAAGGTGACGCTGACGGCTTCATCGGGAAGCGAAATCGCATCATTGACTTTGATTGCCATGGTGACACACCTCGCTGCGCGGCCTTGTCTGTGCCCCTGCGACACCAAGGTTGCTACCTGCTAGCATGAATTAACTTGAAACTCAGTGTCCGATGCTATTTGATGAAGGCACGCAACGCGAATGAATGATTTCAATGCGTAATTATGCCAATCCTACCGTTTTTATGGAAACCGTGGCACGATGGTTGCCCTGGTTGGCGGTCGCGACTGCGGCGCTGATCAGTCTGGGCCTGTGGATGGCATGGCGCGCCCCGCCCGATTATCAGCAGGGCGATACCGTCAAGATCATGTATGTCCATGTGCCATCTGCCTGGCTGGCTTCCTTCATTTACATGGTCATGGTCGCCGCCGCATTTGGCACTTTGGTCTGGCGTCATCCGCTTGCCGATGCTGCGCAGCGCGCCGGTGCCCCGCTGGGTGCGGGTTTTACGCTCATCTGTCTGGCAACCGGCTCGATTTGGGGAAAGCCGGAATGGGGCACATGGTGGGTGTGGGATGCACGCCTGACCTCGGTTCTGGTGTTGTTTTTGATCTATCTCGGGCTGATTGCGCTCTGGCGAACGATTGAGGATCAGGTGCAGGCAGCGCGGCTTGTGTCGATTCTCACGCTTGTGGGGGCCATCAACATCCCGATCATCAAATTCTCGGTCGATTGGTGGAACACCCTCCACCAGCCGGCTTCGGTGTTCCGGTTGGGTGGCCCGACCATCGCTCTGCCCTTGCTGTGGCCGCTGCTGGTCATGGCTCTGGGCTTCACATTGTTGTTTGTGTGTTTGCATCTCATGGCGATACGCAACGAGATTTTGCGGCGGCGGCTGCATCGCCTCACGTTGAATGCCGTGCAAACGCCTGCGTCTGGCTTTTCGATGGAGGCTTCATTATGACCACCCACAATCACATCCCCTTCATCATCGCAGCTTATGGCGTCGCGACCGTTGTGATCGGTGCCATGATCAGCGTGATTGTCGCCGATCATCGCCAACTGGTGCGACAATTGGCGCGCGTGCAACCCCGCGCGGTGCGCGAAGGCAGCCCGGCCTCGCGGCGCTGAAGCGCTCATACCCGAACTTGACGATCAAAACCGATCTTCACCTTGAAACGAGGCGCGCGGCCTGTCCGCCCGCAGGACAAGCGCGATGTGCCGCGCTCACAAATAATGGTATAAGCTTATGAAACCTCTGGTTTTTGCGCCGCTGGCGATCGTCGTTGGCTTGTCGGGCCTGTTTGCCTGGAGCCTGCTTCGCGGCGGCGATCCCGCTCTGGTGCCCTCGCCTCTCCTCAACAAGCCAACACCGGCATTCAACCTTCCCGCCGTGCCGGGCCTGAACAATGTCCCCGGTCTCAGCAGCGCCGACCTGCGTCGCGGCCATGTCACGGTCGTCAATTATTTCGCCTCCTGGTGCGTGCCGTGCCGCGCCGAGAACCCGCTGTTGCTCGAACTCGCGCGTGACAAGGGGCTCGCCGCAAAAGGCGTGAAGCTGGTGGGGCTTGATTACAAGGACGATCCCGCCGCCGCGCGATCCTATCTGGCCGATGACGGCAACCCCTATGCAGCCATCGGCGACGACAGCAAAGGCCTGACCTTCATCAACTGGGGGTCATATGGCGTGCCGGAAACCTATATCGTGCGCGGCGACGGCATCATCGCCTACAAGTTGGTGGGGCCGCTTGACCCCGCTGCGATGAAATCCAAACTCATGCCGCAAATCGAGGCGGCGATGAAACAGGGCTAGCGCCCTATTCATCCTCGCCAAACCGGTTGGCGACCAAGGTGCTCAAGGCTTCCAAAGCCTGCTCGGCGTCCGGCCCCTCGGCACTCAGCAAGATCGTGGTGCCGATGCCCGCACCCAGCGTCAGAATCCCCATGATCGAGGTGCCGCCCACCGTCTCACCGCTGCGCGTGACGCTGATCGTTGACTGGAATTTTTCGACACATTGCACGAATTTCGCAGTGGCGCGTGCATGCAGCCCCTTGCGGTTGATGATCGTGACATCACGTTCGAGGCGCGGGCCTACGTCGCTCATTTGCCGCTCAGGACATGGCTGGCGACATTGATGTATTTGCGCCCGGCTTCCTGAGCCTGCGCCACGGCCACATGCAGCGGCACAGCCTCGCGCAGTCGCGAAAGCTTGATCAGCATGGGTAAATTGATCCCCGCCAGAACCTCGATTTCAGAATTGTCCATCACCGAAATCGCCAGGTTTGATGGCGTGCCGCCAAACATATCCGTGAGCAACACAACACCGCCGCCGGTGTTGACCTTCGCGACCGCGGCGATAATGTCACGTCGTCGGCCTTCCATGTCGTCTTCGGGGCCAATGCTGACGGTTTCAAGCTGCTTGAGCGGCCCGACAATATGTTCCAGCGCTGCGCGAAACTCCGTCGCCAGATGGCCGTGGGTTACAAGCACCATGCCAATCATGACAATTCACCCGGCGACCAGGGGCCACAGCACGGCGCGCCAGTCTTGGGCACCACGGGCGCGGGTCGCATGATATTCGAGCCTACCAAATAGCACCTGTCACGCCCTGCCGTTCCATCCGCACAATGCGCGACCACACGGCGCTGATTTTCTGGCTGAGGTCCATAGAACTTCCACATTCCATGCGCGGCAATAGCACAGTTTCGAGTTCAACGACAAGCGCAGAAGGCTCGGGCAGCCGCTCGCCTTGCGCCGCCGCCGTGAGATCAACCACGAGTCCGATCAAAGCATTGGCTTCATGATCGATGGCCTCGATGCCGAAGCCGCGCCGCTCGATCAGGCCGGTGATGGCCAGATGGCCCGCGGCGATCACCCGCCCGCCAGTCAGCGTCAAGGCGGTGCGATCATCACCAATCAGCGCGCCGTAGCACCCGCGCTGGCTGCACGCCTCCAGCAGGCCCAATGCCAGCACGCTCTTGCCCGCACCGGAGGGCCCGCGAATCAGCACGCCGGTTTCGCGCACCACCAGCGCGCTGGCATGGATGAATTTCATGAAGCCCGGCCCGGCAGCCACACCGTAAAGCGCGCGCCCCCGCCCTGACGGTTGGAGGCTGAGATGGTGCCACCGTGCGCCTCGACGATCTGGCGGGAAATCGACAGGCCAAGGCCGGAATTCTGACCAAAGCCCTGATCGGGCCGGTCAGTGTAAAACCGCTCGAAAACCCGCTCCAGCGCGTGGCCGGGAATACCGGGGCCGTCGTCATCGACAATGACTTCAAACCCGGCCCGCTCCACGCCAGATGTGACATTGACCGCCGGTCGCAGGGCGATACGAACCGTTCCGCCCTCGGGCGAAAACGAGCGGGCGTTGTCGATAAGATTGTTGAACACCTGCACGAGGCGCGAATCATGCCCGCCCGGCAGGATGCAGCGCGATGCCGACGCATTCAGTGTGACTTTGACACCATCGGCCCGGCCCGACTGATTCGCCATGTTGACCACGGCCTCGAGCGCCCCCGCCAAATCAACCGGCGCGGTTTCGCCTCGGGCAAGTTCGGCATCAAGCCGCGAGGCGCTGGAAATATCGCTGATCAGGCGATCCAGCCGCCGCACATCATGCTGAGCTATGGCCATCAGCCGCTCGCGCGATTCCGCCTTGCGCGCCAGCGGCAGGGTCTCCACCGCACTGCGCAACGAGGTCAGTGGATTTTTCAATTCATGGGCGACATCGGCAGCAAAACTCTCGATCGCTTCGATGCGGTTGTACATGGCGCGCGTCATGTCGCGCAGCGAGGCCGACAACTGGCCGATTTCATCGGTGCGGTTGGAATAATCCGGGATTTCCTCGCGCGCATGCTGGCCGCGCCGGACGCGATCAGCGGCTTCCGACAACCGGCGGATGGGCTCGGCAATCGTGCCCGCCAGAAACAGCGACAGCAGGAACATCACGCCGGCCGAAACGAGGAACACCCGCAGGATCGCCCAGCGTTCGGCAGCGATGATCCGGTCAATGTCGCCGCCTTGGGTGGAAAGCAGCAGCACCCCGCGCACGACATGCAGGCGCTGCACCGGTTCGGCGACCGAGATGATGGTCTCGCCTCTGGTGTTCTGCCGCACCACCGTGCTGCCAAGCCCTTTCAGCGCCGCATCAACTTCAGGATAGCGCTTGCCATTGGCGATCTCGACATCATCACCAAGATAGGCATCGCGGCGCGCAAACAGGCTTTGCACAAACATCCATCCGCGCATCAACAGGCCGGTAGGCGTCTGGCCGACCAAGGGCACGGTCTTGGCATCGAAATTACCGGGCACCCGCAATTCGCGCGTATCGACCAGAAGATAGCCGTCGCGATCAAACACCCGCGCCCTGGTGCGCGGTGGCACCACCCGCACCAGCAACGGCCCGGCATTTTCCGGATCGATCGAGAAATTCAGCGAATCGCGCTCGCGCGATTTCCGGCGCGCCGCGGGCTCGAGTTGCAACAATTTCGAGGGATCGAGCGTGATCGTGTCAGCATCGACACTGCCTGACGCCGCCAGAGCCGCAGCAATGATCGAGGCCTGGGCCTGCAAGCTCTGCTCGCGTGCCAC
>JAJZGX010000135.1 GCA_021804825.1 Pseudomonadota bacterium
CGGGAGCGCCCGGCCCGTAAACGATGTTGAACGGGATGCCGAAACGGCCATGCTGCGCGAGATAGGCCGCGATGGCCGGATTGGGCTGGCTCCAATCGGCTTTCATGTCGATCAGACCGGGCCGGCGCAGCATCGAATTGACGGGTTCACTGTCCAGCACCAGTCGCTTGTTGGCCTGACAGGTCAGGCACCAGCTGGCGGTGACATCGACAAATACCAGCCGCCCCTGCGCCACCGAGGTCTTGATCGCCGCCGTATCAAAAGCCTGCCACGCCAGGCTATCCGCCCCGTCCGAGGCGACCGAGGGCCCGAAATGCAGCACGACCAGCAGCGTCGCCAGCCCGGCGAGGCCAAAGCCCGATGCCAGCCGCAGGCTTGGCCGGGCCAGGGGCAGGCCGCGCCGATGCCGCCACACCATGGCGCCGACCAGCAGCACCGCGCTGGCCAGCCCCACACCCAGCGTCGTGGCAAAGCCGGCCACCCCGTCCAGGATCAGCAGCAGCCACAGCGCCGTGCCAAGCAGCGGAAATCCGAGATATTGCTTCAAGCGCACCATCCACAGGCCGGGTTTGGGAAGATGCGTCGCCAGCCCCGGGAAGGCAGCGACCATGAGGAAGGGCAGGCCCATGCCAATGCCCAGTGCCGCAAAAACGCTGACGATCTCCAAGGTGCCGCTGGCAAGCGCGTAACCTATGGCCGTGCCGAGAAACGGTGCCGAGCAGGGCGTTGCCAGCAAGGTCGCAAAGGCGCCGGAGACAAAATGCCCGGCGAGCGAATGCTGGCCCGCCCGGCCCAGCTTTTGCTGCAGGAATCCCGGCAGGCCGATTTCGATCCACCCGAAAAGCGAGGCCGCAAACAAGGCGATCAGCGGGATCATCAAGGCCAGAAACCATGTCTGCTGGAATTGCAGGCCCCAACCGATGGAATGCCCACCGGCCTTGAGCGCCAGCAGCACACCGGCGATCAGCAGGAACGAGCTCAAAATTCCGGCAGCCGAGGCCAGAAATCCAGCCCGCACCTGCGCGCGTTGCGCTCCGCCTTTCTGCATCACCATCAAGAGTTTCAGTGACAGCACCGGCAGCACGCAGGGCATGACATTCAAGATCAGGCCGCCCACCAGCGCCAGCCCGAGCAGCGGCACCAGCGCCAGCAACCGCGCAAGCGGGCTGGGCCATGGCGCAGCTTCAAGCTTGGGCCGCGCCTCGATGAAGCGATGCCCATCCACCAGCGTCAGCCGCAGCGGCGTTGCGGTCGAGAGCCCCTGTCCCGGTGGCTGGTGCAGGATCGGCAAGGTGATCCGCGCCCGCCGGGCCGCATCGCTCAGGATCACCTGCGGTGCGCCAAACGCCAAAGTCTTGCTTTCGGGGAATATGTCGGGGGCATGAAACGGCTGCGGTGCGCTGGCATCCACAACCAGCGCCGCGCCCGCGCCATGGCCGAGCAGGCGTGCCGCGGTAATTTTCAGGCCGGAGCCCTGCGAGCCATTGGGCACCAGATTGGCAAAGCGGTTGATCAGTTGCGCCTCATTGCCGGGAATCGCCGGCCCGGCAGGCAGGTTCAGCGTCAGATGCAGCGTATGGGGCACACATACCTGAGCGCAGACCAGAAGATCCGCCGTGGCGCTGATCGCGGCAGGCGCGCCCTTCTGCGCCATGCCTTCCTGAAAGGGCAACACCACTTCGTTTTCATAACCGAAGGTCTGCAGCCCCAGCAGGCTGAAGCGCTGCGGCAGCGGCCAGGAAAATTGCGCCTTTGTCGTGATTGCGCCGTCGGCAAGGCTGAGTTTCGGCGGCAGGCCGGCTTCGCCGGGTGAGCGCCAATAGGTCTTCCAACCGGGCTGCATCCTGATATCAAGGCCCAGCGGCAAACTGGCCAGCGCACCCGTGCCATCCACCGCCGCGACCAGCCGCGCCTTGACCGCGCCATCGCTCACCCACGGGCCCGCAGCGGCATGAGCCGGGGCCATGAGGCCGCCAAGGGCCAGAAAACTTAAAAACAGCGCACGCATGATGTCATTCTTGCAAGGTCAGAGGCTTGAACTGCGGCTACAGCCTGCCACAGTCAACTGAAGATTTCGTGATGGGCTGCGCAACTTGTCGCAGATTGCGCGACATTGGGGCTTTTCATAGGCTAGATGAGCATCACATTGCGGCCAACCCTTCATGAAGCCAGATAGATGATCGTCAACGAAGACCAGCCTGACCTCGACTCGCCATCGGACGACGCGCCCGCGCCCGCCTCGTTGCTGCGCGGCGCCGAGGTGATCCGCGCCCATTGGGAGCACGCGCCCGAGGGCCCCGGCGTCTACCGCATGCTCGATGGCGACGGCGCGGTGCTTTATGTCGGCAAAGCCAAGTCGGTCAAGAAGCGCATCGCTTCCTATACGCGCCTCACCGGTCATGTCGGCCGTATTGCCCGGATGATCGCGCTCACGGCGCAGATGGTGTTCGTTTCGACCCGCACCGAGACCGATGCGCTGCTGCTCGAAAGCAATCTCATCAAGCAGTTGAAGCCGCGCTTCAATGTGCTGCTGCGTGATGACAAGAGCTTTCCTTATATTTTGCTCGCCAGCAGCACCCGCGCCGCCATGCTCACCAAGCATCGTGGCGCCCGCACGATTCCGGGCGATTATTATGGCCCCTTTGCCTCGACCTGGGCGGTCAACCGCACACTCAATGCCCTTCAGCGCGCCTTCCTGCTGCGCTCTTGCACCGACAGCTATTATGACAACCGCACGCGGCCCTGCCTCTTGCACCAGATCAAGCGATGCTCGGCGCCATGCACGGGTGAGATTATGCCGGACGATTATGCCGAACTGGTGCGCGAGGCCAAGGCCTTCCTCACCGGCAGGAGCCAGACGGTGCGCGCCACTCTGGCCGCCGAGATGGGCAAGGCCGCCGAAGCTCTCGAATTCGAGCGCGCCGCCCGCCTGCGTGATCGTATTGCCGCGCTGTCGGCTATTCAGGGCGCACAGGGCATCAACCCGAAATCGGTCGAAGAGGCCGATGTCTTTGCCATCACCAGCGAGGCAGGCCAGTTCTGTGTCGAAGTGTTTTTCTTCCGCACCTTCCAGAATTGGGGCAATTGCGCCTATTTTCCGCGCGCCGACAAAAGCCTGAGCCTCGGGGATGTTCTGGGCGCCTTCGTCGGGCAGTTTTATGCCGAGCGACCGGCACCGGCGCTGGTTTTGCTGTCGCACGAGATCGAAGAACCCGGCCTCATCGCCGAAGCGCTGACAAACTGGAGCGGACACAAGGTTGAGGTGACAACCCCAAGGCGCGGCGAAAAGCGTGAACTGGTGAATCATGCTGAACAAAACGCCCGCGAGGCTTTGGCGCGCCGCCTCTCGGATGCCGCCAGCCAGACGCAACTGCTGGAAGCGCTGGGGGTGGCCTTCGCCATGGAATCTGCGCCGCGACGTGTCGAAATTTATGACAATTCCCACATCATGGGCACCAATGCCGTGGGGGCGATGGTGGTGGCTGGCGCGGCTGGGTTCATGAAGGCGCATTACCGCACCTTCAACATCGACGCCACGGACCTGACCCCCGGCGATGATTATGCCATGATGCGTCAGGTGCTGACGCGCCGATTCTCGCGCCTGAAGCGCGAGGCCCCCGCGCCGGAAGCGGCGCATCTGCAACAGGCCGACAGCGAAGAATTTCCGGCATGGCCTGATCTCGTCCTGATCGATGGCGGGCAGGGCCAGTTCGATGCGGCGCTGGGCGTGCTGAAAGAGCTTGGCATTGATCAAGTGACGGCGGTGGGCATTGCCAAGGGGCTGGATCGCGATGCCGGGCGCGAGAGCTTCTTTTGTGTCGGGCGCGCGCCCTTCCGCCTGCCACCGCGTGACCCGGCCTTGTATTTCGTGCAGCGCCTGCGCGATGAAGCCCATCGCTTCGCCATCGGCACCCACCGCGCCCGCCGCAAGAAGGATTTCATCAAAAGTCCGCTCGATGAGATTGCCGGCATTGGCCCGGCCCGCAAGCGCGCCTTGTTGAGCGCTTTCGGCACCGCCAAGGCCATTGCCCGCGCCGATTTGGCTGATCTCGAGAAAGTACCAGGGATCAATGCTGCCACCGCCCGGCTGGTGCATGACCATTTCCGCAGCGGCGGATGAACCTCGCTGGCGGCTTGCGATTTCGTCGCAAGTCTGGCAAGCGCAATTCAAGTTTTGCAGGAGATCGCGCACGTGGACAAGGTTGAACAGCAGAAGTTGCAGGCCTTCCTGCGACGCAATTTTGGCGCGCAGGGCCTGAAGGTGCGTACCGATCCGCGCAACACCAATGCTGCTGAAGTGAGTTTTGGTGAGCGTGTCATCGGCGCCATCACCCTCGATACCGAGGATGGCGATCGGTCTTTTGCCTTCGAGATGAAGCTGCCGGTGCAGCGCGACACTTTGCAGGCCTATGTGCGCAAGCTTTTCGAGAACGACAAGCTCAAGATCATGAACCGCGCCAAGAAAACCGACTCGGTCGAATTGCTCAATGATGGCGAGTTTCTCGGCGTGATCAGCGCCGACAACGCCGCCGCCTCAAGCTTCACGCTGCAAATGGCGATTCTCGATATTGATCTGGACGACGACAGCCTGTGACCTGGCGGCCGCGGGCAGGCGGTTACGGCCGCAGATAGGCAAAACCCTCGCCCTGCAATTCGGCGAGGCGCACATTGCCGCCTTTTTCGGCGACGATGAAGCCGGGGAGCAGATCCTTGAGGGTGAGGTGCATCTTGCGCATGGTGTTGGCGCAGGCATTCATCTGCACGCCCTGTTTCACCAGATCGGCGAAATGACCGGACATGCCGGCATCGGCGTGATCCCACCGGAACGCAGCCAGCGCCGGGCCCAGCACCACCAGCGCCAGCTTGACGTGATGCGGCCCGCCCATGCCTTGCAGATGCTGCGTCATGTTGTTTTCAATGGTGAAATTCACCTTGCTCACATCATCGAGGTGATAGACCACCTTGGAGGCGACCACCCCCCTTGCGGCCTGCGCCGGACGGATTGTCGCCAAAGCGCCGCCCCCAGCCAGCAAGGCGATGGATCTGAAGAAATTGCGACGTTCCATAGTGGTAACCTCCCATGAGACAAGCGTTTATTAGCATCCAACAATAAACCCGTCCTCGCGCTTTGCATAGTCATGCTCTCATGACAGCGCGCTGACAAAGGTCATCGGGCTGTTTCACGACGCTGGCAAGGGCGCGATCGGCTGTTGACAGTTCACCCTGCCGCGCCCCTTATTGCGGCACGGATATGGCGTGGTCTCGGCCAAATGTGACCATGCAGTTGGAGTGGAGCCATGACTCTGATGCTTGCCTCTGTCGTTGATGCGGCAGAGGCCATGACGGCGCTGCATGGCGGTGCCGATGTCATTGATGCCAAAGACCCGAGCGCTGGCGCTCTCGGCGCGCTGGCGCCAGCCATGATCGCCGCGATCGTTGCCGCCATTGCCGGCCAGGTCACGACCAGCGCGGTGGCGGGCGATTTGCCGATGGAGCCGTCGCAACTGGCCAGCGCCGTCACCGCTCTGCAGGCGACCGGGGTTGATATTGTCAAGATTGGCTTGTTTCCTGACACCCGCGTGTCTGCTTGCATCGAGGCCTTGCGGCCAGCCGCTGCGCGCGGTCGTCTGGTGGCGGTGCTGTTTGCCGACCTCGCGCCCGATGTGACGCTGTTGCCAAAACTCGCCGAAGCCGGATTTTATGGCGCCATGCTCGACACCGCCCATAAAAATTCAGGCCGCCTGTTGAGCCATATGGAATGGGCGCAGCTTGCCAGATTCGTCGTGGCGTGCCGGACGCACGGCCTTGTTTGCGGGCTGGCGGGCGGTCTGGAAGCTCCCGACATTCCACGCCTTTTGGCGCTGGAGCCGGATTATCTCGGCTTTC
>JAJZGX010000048.1 GCA_021804825.1 Pseudomonadota bacterium
ATTCGCTGCCTCAACCGCCTTGAGGAACATCAGAGCGGGCGCATTGTCGTCGATGGCGTCGAACTCACGGGCGATGTGAAAAAAACCGCGGCTGTCCGCCGCGAAGTCGGCATGGTGTTCCAGCAATTCAACCTGTTTCCACATCTGACCATTCTCGAAAACTGCACGCTCGCGCCCATGCAGGTGAAGCATATGCCGCAACGCGAGGCCGAAAGTCTGGCCATGACCTTTCTGGAGCGGGTGCGCATTCCCGAACAGGCACAAAAATACCCGGCCCAGCTCTCAGGGGGCCAGCAGCAGCGCGTGGCGATAGCGCGGGCTTTGTGCATGAAACCGAAAATCATGCTGTTCGACGAGCCGACTTCGGCGCTGGATCCCGAAATGGTGAAGGAAGTTCTCGATACTATGGTAAGCCTCGCGCAGGATGGCATGACCATGTTGGTCGTGACCCATGAAATGGGCTTCGCTCGCGAAGTCGCAACGAGGGTTGTGTTTATGGATAGCGGGCAGATTATCGAAATTCAGGCGCCGGAGCCGTTTTTCTCGGCCCCGCAACATGAGCGCACCAAGGCGTTTTTGGGGCAATTGTTGCGGTGAGTGCGCTTGCTCTGGTGGTGCCGGTTGAAGCCGCGCGGGCGCGGCTTGATCGCTTTTTGGCAAATGCCCCTGCCTGTATCGAGGCCAATCTCTCGCGTAACCGGCTGCAAGCCCTCATGGCGGGCGGCGACGTGCTGGTCGATGGCGAAGTTGTCACCAATCTGAGCCACAAGCTCAAAGGCGGTGAGGCCGTCGCCATAAACCTGCCGGAACCTGAACCCTATGCCCCCGAAGGCCAGGCCATTCCGCTCGATATCGAGTTTGAAGACAGCCATCTCATCATCATCAACAAGCCCGCCGGGCTGGTGGTGCATCCGGCGCCCGGCCATGCCGATGGCACTTTGGTCAATGCGCTGATCTTTCACTGCGGCGATAGCCTGTCTGGCATCGGGGGTGTGCGTCGGCCAGGCATTGTGCATCGACTGGATAAAGACACGTCCGGCCTGCTGGTGGTCGCCAAATCCGATGCCGCGCATCAGGGACTTGCGGCGCTGTTCGCCGATCATGGTCGCAGCGGCTCTTTGGTGCGGCGCTATCTGGCGCTGGTCTGGGGCGCGCCCGAGCGCAGCCAGGGGACAATCGACGCGCCGCTTGGGCGCCACAGCAGCGCCCGCGAGAAAATCACGGTGCGCAAGGATGGCCGCGTGGCGGTAACTCATTACCGCGTCGTCGCCAGCTATGGCCCGCCGGGTTACGTGGTGGCGTCGCTGATCGAATGTTCATTGGAAACCGGACGCACCCATCAGATCAGGGTGCATATGGCACACATTGGCCATCCGGTGATGGGTGACGAGCTTTATGGCGCCGGATTTCGCAGCAAGACTCATAACCTGGTTCCCGCAGCCCGCGAGGCGCTGGCAGTCCTGCACCGTCAGGCCTTGCATGCCGCCACGCTGGGGTTCGTGCATCCTGTGACGAGCCAGGAATTGTTGTTCGAGCGGCCACCGCCCGCCGATATGGCACGGCTGATCGCTGCCATGACCTGACCAACTGTGCCCGCGCGAACTTCGCCCGAAAGCCCGTGATGCCTGCTAATGCGGGCCAATGTCGGCGAAGGACGCAAAACCGCCCAAAAAGACATCATCCCAGCCGCGATCGAAGGCGGCGTGCATGGCCGCAGCTTGATCACCCAAGCGCTCCCAATGCGAATGGGTAAGCACGACGCGGCATGAATGGGCATCCAGCGGCTCGAACAGAATTTCCACGTCCCCGGACGCAGCCTTCGGGCGGCCCATTTGAAAGGACATGACAAGACGTCGCCCAATTTCGATGTGCAGAACTTCGCCCCAATCACGCGTCTCGCCGGTATTGAGCGTCTCATAAATGCGGCCCCCGACTTTCGCCTCGATGACGATCGCCACGGTCTTCTCACCTGTTGAGTCCTTGGCGCGCGTGTGCGCCAGAGGCCACCAGCGCGCTATGTCATTGACGAAAATGGCAAAGGCCTCATCGCGCGTGCGTTTGACATCGACCGATTTCACGATAGGCCCCAATTTGACGTAATTCATGTCTGTTGCTCCGCATATGCCTTGAAATTCTCGAGGGCTTCATCCCAGAAGCCATCAATCCAGTCGCGCAATTCGCGCAAGGCCGGGGCGTGGATTCGGTAGATGCGGGCCGTGCCTTGCGCTTCAAAGTGCACAAGGCCAGCCTCACGCAGCGCCTTGAGATGCTGCGACACCGCCGGGCGACTTACCGGCAGGCCATCCGCAATCATCTGCACGCTCGCCGGGCCAGCGCGAAGCCGCTCGAACACCGCGCGTCGGGTCGGGTCTGCCAAAGCCAGAAGAGATTCTGCGTAAGCCATCACTTACCGTAAGTTATGGCTTACAAAAAGTCAAGGCGATATGGCGCCTCGCCGCATGCAAGCTTGCGGCTACAAGCGACCGGGATTGACTACCCGCCGCCGATGCGGCCGTGCGCGAAATCCCAATAAAGCTCGCGTGCCTGCTGCATGGTCGGGCCGGGCTGCAGCGTGCGTTCGCCGATGCGGGTGATCGGCACCACTTTCGAGAAATTTCCTGTGGCAAAGACCTCGTCGGCGCCGAAGAAATCTTGCGGCGTCAGTGTCGTCTCGCGCACCTCGCGCCCGGCCGCCCGCAGCAAGCTGGCCACGCGCGCACGAGTGACACCGGAAAGAAAGGTGCCATTGGCGGCGGGCGTCATCACCACGCCGTCCTTCACCATGAAAACGTTGGAATTGGCCAGTTCAGCCACATGCCCGAGCATGTCGCAGACCAGCGCATTGTCGAAGCCGCGCGACGCGGCCTCGTGCAAGGCGCGCGCATTGTTGGGATAAAGGCAGCCCGCCTTGGCGTCGGTGGGTGCGGTTTCCGGCGTTGGCTTGCGAAACGGCGAGAGCGTCACCGAGAAGCCCTTTGGCTCCGGCATCGCGGCTTCATAGAGGCAAAGACAGAATCGGGTGGTTTCGGGATCGAATTTGACGCCGCCGCCGATGCTCCCCACCTCGGCCCAATACATCGGGCGCACATACAGCGCCGTCTTGCCGTCAAACCGCTTCATGCCTACTTGCGCCAAGGCCAGCCAGTCGGCCTCGCTCATCAGCGGTTTCAACAGCATGGCGCGGGCCGAGCGGTTGACGCGCGCCATATGCAAATCGAGATCAGGCGCAACACCCTCGAACACGCGTCCGCCATCAAACACCATCGAGCCTAGCCAGGCCGCATGGGTGCGCGGGCCCATGATGGCAATGTTGCCCTCCTGCCAGGCACCATCGAAATAGGTCCATGTGCGCGAATAGGTTTGCTTTGAAGGCACGAGCGGCATGAGTGTTCCCTTTGATTCGGGGGGTGGCAGCACTCAGCTTATCTGCGCCGTCACCGCGCGCCAAGCCGCTTGCTATTCGCTGCGCGACGGGCGGGCCAGCAGCGCGGTAATGGCCGCTCCGACGCTGGTCTCGCCTTTCAAAATGGCGTCAACAGCAAAAGTTATCGGCATATCAACGTCGCGCGCCCGCGCAAGGTCTGCAAGAACGGGTGCCGTGAAGGCCCCTTCGGCGAGGGTGGCGGGCGGGGTTTCGCCGCGCCCCAGCGCTTCACCGAAAGCAAAATTGCGCGACTTTCCAGGTTGGCAGGTCAACACCAGATCGCCAAGGCCGGAGAGGCCCGTCAGCGTCTCGGGCCGCGCGCCATAAGCGCGTCCAAAGCGCGCGAGTTCAGCAAAGCTGCGCGCAATCAGCGCCGCATTGGCGCTGCCACCAAGCTTGCGCCCCGCCGCCATGCCGCAGGCAATCGCCAGAACATTCTTGGCCGCTGCGCCAATTTCGACGCCGCGAAGATCGGTGGAATGATACAGGCGGAACCACGGCGCGCCGAGGGCTTCGCGGCAAAGGTCAAACACCGTCGGTTGCGCGCAGGCGAGGGTGACTGCGGTCGGCAGGCCGACGGCAACATCTTCGGCAAAGCTCGGCCCGGACAGCACGGCCAGCGGGGTTCGGGGCAGGTATTGGCTGACGATCTCCGTAAGAAACGCGCCACTGCCGCGCTCGATGCCCTTGGCACACAGCACCATCGGCACGTCGGGCGGCAGAAATTTCGCGAGCGCTTCCGCCATGCCGCGCACCGCTTGCGCAGGAACAGCCGCGACCATGAGCTTCGCGCCCTGCAACGCAGCGAGGTCTGGCGTGGCACGGATGCAGGCAGGCAAGCGCACACCGGGCAGGCGGGCACGATTCTCGCGTGCGGCATTTATGGCTTCAGCAGCTTCAGGATCGCGCGCCCACAGCCTGACGGGGTGCCCGTCCCGCGCCGCCACCAAGGCCAGCGCCGTGCCCCATGCTCCCGCGCCCAGAACTGCAATCTCCGCCATGCGCTACGCCTTGCCGTGATGGATGGATTCGCCATGCTGGTCCAGCGGCCACCGTGGGCGCGCCGGGGTGGAAAGATCATCGACGAGGCCAAGCCGCAGCCGCTCGATCCCGGCCCAGGCGATCATCGCGCCATTATCGGTGCACAGCGTCAGCGGTGGAAAGACCGGGCGCACGCCGGTTTCGGTGGCGAGCCGCAGCATCGCGGCTCTTATGGCACCATTGGCCGCGACCCCGCCCGCCAGCACCAGAGCTGCCGGATGGCCGCAAGCCTCGCGGAAGGTGCGCATGGCGACGCGGGTGCGATCGACCATCACATCGACCATCGCCGCCTGAAAACTTGCTGCGAGGTCGTTGATATCGGTTGTGGTCAGGGGGGTAGCGCGTTCAACTTCGAGGCGCACCGCGGTTTTAAGCCCGGAAAACGAAAAATCAGCTTTAGGGCGCCCGAGCATGGGGCGGGGCAGGGCAAAACGCAGCGGATTGCCCGCGGCGGCTGCCCGTTCGATCATCGGCCCGCCGGGGTAGCCCAGCCCGAGAAGCTTGGCGACCTTGTCGAAAGCCTCGCCCGCAGCATCATCAACTGTTGAACCGAGCCGCAGATAATCACCCACGCCGCGCACGGCGAGGAGTTGGCTGTGACCGCCCGAAACCAGCAGGGTCAGATAAGGAAATTCGAGCGCATCCGTCAGCCTTGCCGTCAAGGCATGGGCTTCAAGGTGATTGACCGCGACAAACGGCTTGTGGCTGGCAAGAGACAGCATCTTGCCGGTGGTCAGCCCCACCAGCACGCCGCCGATCAAGCCCGGGCCAGCAGCAGCAGCAATGCCATCGAGATCAGCCAGTCCGACATCAGCCGCCTTGAGGGCTCGGCGAATGAGATGATCAAGATATTCCACATGGGCACGGGCGGCGATTTCTGGAACAACGCCGCCATAAGACGCGTGCAGCGCAATCTGGCTCATCACTTCATTGGCGAGAATTTCGCCCCCGCCGCCGGGTTGGCTGCGCACGATGGCTGCCGCCGTCTCGTCGCAGGTCGTCTCGATCCCCAAAACCAGCATAGGCGGCAATAATCCTTTCGCTCACTCGACGGGCCTCTTATACTGCCCGTCGGAACCATGGCAAATCAGGCACCCTGACAGCAAGGCAGATGAAACATGACAGCGGCGGGCAACGATGCGAGTTTGATGCGCCTTGGCACGCGCGGCAGCCCGCTGGCTTTGGCGCAGGCGCACGAGACGCAAAGACTGGTGGCCGCGGCGCAGAGCGTTCTTCCCCGCGAGATCGCCATTGCGGTGATTCGCACCAGCGGCGACATGATTCAGGATCGAGCCTTGGCGGCGGCCGGTGGCAAGGGCCTGTTCACCAAGGAACTCGATGATGCCCTGTTGCGGGGCGACATTGATCTTGGCGTCCATTCCGCCAAGGACCTGCCGACGCTTCTACCCGATGGGATCGTGCTGGCCGGCACCTTGCCGCGCGAGGATGTCCGCGACGCCTTCATCAGCTTTATCGCCAGCGATATCATGACATTGCCTAAGGGCGCGCGCGTCGGCACTGCCTCGCTGCGTCGGGCAGCTCAAGTCAAGCGGTTGCGACCGGATCTGGAGACGGGCCTGCTGCGCGGCAATGTCGGCACGCGACTGAAAAAGGTCGAGGAGGGGGTGTTTGACGCGACATTGCTGGCGCTTGCCGGACTGAACCGCCTGAATCTGGCGCATCATGCCACCAGCCTGTTGCCGGTGGCGCAGTTTTTGCCAGCTTGCGGCCAGGGCGCCGTGGCCATCACGATTCGCGCCGGTGACGCCCGCATGATGGCGCTGCTGGCGCCGGTTTTGCACCAGCCAACATTGGAAGCGCTGCTGGCCGAGCGCGCCTTCCTGCGGGCGCTCGATGGCTCTTGCCGCACGCCGATTGCCGGACTGGCGACCATTGACGGACAGAGCCTGCATTTCAGCGGGCAGGTGCTGGCGCTGGATGGCGCGCAAGTCTTTGAGGCGCAAGTGCGGGGCTCGGTTACTGATGCCGCAGCGCTCGGCCAAGCGGCTGCCGATGATATCCTGCGGCATATGCCTGCCGATTTTCTGAAAGCCTGAGGCGATGCGGGTGCTGGTGACGCGGCCCGAAGCCGAAGCCGCGGCGACCGCGGCGGCACTGGCGCGGCTTGGGCATCACGCCGTGCTGGCTCCGGTCTTGCGCATTGTGCCGGTTGCCTTCAGCCCGCCGGGGCAGCATTTCGATGTCATGATCATCACCAGCGCCAATGCCGTGCGGCCCGGCTTGCCTTGCACGAAGGGCACGCCGCTTTATGTCGTCGGCGCGCGGACAGCGCGCGCATTGACAAGCCACGGCTATAGCCCGCCGCACCACATCGCCGAGGATGCCAGGGGGCTGGTGCAAGCCCTCAAAGGTGCTTGGCCTTCGCCCGCCGAGGTGCTCTATATCGCAGGGCGTGACCGCAAAAGCGATGTCGAGACGTGGCTTGGTGCAATGGCCCATCATGTGACGCTGTTGATCACCTATGAGGCCATCGCCGCCGAAGCTTTTCCCGCAAGCGTGCGCGAAGACATGGCCGCGGGCAGGATTGACGCCGTGCTGCATTTCTCGCGTCGTAGCGCCGGGATTTTCGTGGCCATGATGATGGCCGCAGGAATGACCGCGCCGCTGCACCGCATGCGCCATCTCTGCCTTTCGAAGGATGTCGCTGTGCCGCTTGAGCAAATGGATGTCGCCGCCCTGAGCATTGCGGCCCGGCCCGACGAAGCGCATCTGCTGGCCTTGCTTGATGGTTGATCAAATTGTGCCCCGCATCGCCGAAGTTCTGACGCCGGTCGCGGTCGATCAGACATGGTCTTATCGTGTGCCCGAGGGCATGGTGCTCGAGGCGGGAGATTTTGTGCTCGTGCCGTTTGGCCCACGCCAGACGCAGGGCGTAGTCTGGGAAGTGCGGGATGGCGCAGGCGATAATCTCAAAATGCTGAACGCCCGGCTTGACGGGTTCAACCTGCCCGCCCCGCTGCGCGCCTTCATCGATTGGTTGTCGCAATGGACCCTGTCGCCGCGCGGCATGGTGCTGCGCATGGTGATACGCGCCCCGCTGGGGGCCGAACCGGAGGCGCCGGGCAAGGTGCTGCGTCTGACGGGCGCCGCTCCCGCGCGTCTGACACCGGCGCGCGCCAAAGTGCTGGCGGTGCTGGCCACCTCACCACCCATGCCGCGTGTGGACTTGCGCATGGCGGCCGACGTATCGGATGGCGTGATCGCAGGCCTCCTGAACGAGGGCACACTCACTGCTATCGACGCTTTGCCGCCGCCAGCGCCTGCCATGCCCGATCCTGAATTTGCCATCCCGCACTTTGAAGGCGCCCAGGCTCAGGCGGTCGATGCCTTGCGTCTTAGCGTCGATGCTCATGAATTTCGCACACTGCTGCTGGAAGGCGTCACCGGTTCGGGCAAAACGGAAGTCTATTTCGAGGCGGTTGCGCAAGCGCTCAGGGCGGGCGGACAGGTGATGATACTCATTCCCGAAATCGCGCTCACGACGCAGTTTTTGGCACGTTTTTCAGCGCGATTCGGGGTTGAGCCGGGGCTTTGGCATTCCGGCGTGACGCCGCGCCGCCGCGCTGAACTCTGGAGCGCAGTCGCCGCTGGCACGGCGCGCGTCGTCGCGGGCGCCCGCTCGGCTTTGTTCCTGCCCTTTGCTGATTTGCGGCTCATTATCGTCGATGAAGAGCATGAGGCCGCCTACAAGCAAGGTGATGGCGTCACCTATAATGCTCGCGACATGGCCGTGGTGCGCGCGCGTTTCGAGGGTGCCCTTGCCGTGCTGGCTTCTGCGACGCCTTCACTGGAAACGCGGGTGAATGCCGCACAGGGCCGCTATGGCCATCTGCGTTTGCCAACCCGCTTTGCGGCACGCAGCCTGCCGGAAATTGCGGCTATCGACATGCGCCGGGACGGGCCGACCAAGGGCCATTGGCTTGCGCCCCGTCTGGTTGCGCAGATGGCCGAAACTTTCAGCCGTGGCGAGCAGGCCCTGCTGTTCCTGAACCGTCGCGGCTATGCGCCGCTGACCCTGTGCCGGGCCTGCGGGCACAGGTTCCAATGCCCGCATTGCTCAGCCTGGCTGGTGGAGCACCGCTTTCGCCGCACCTTGGCCTGTCATCATTGCGGGCACAGCGAACCGCGCCCGAACGTCTGCCCCTCCTGCGACACGGAAGACAGTCTGACGGCCTGCGGGCCGGGCGTCGAGAGGCTTGCCGAGGAGACGGCGGCGCTGTTTCCCGAGGCGCGCACGCTGGTGCTTTCATCGGATATGGGCGGCGGCACCGAGCGCTTGCGCCACGAAATTGACCGGGTGACACGCGGCGAGGTTGATCTGATCATCGGCACGCAAATGGTGGCCAAGGGCCATCATTTTCCAAAGCTGACGCTGGTGGGGGTGGTGGACGCCGATGTCGGCCTCGCCAATGGCGATCCGCGGGCTGGCGAGCGCACCTTCCAGATGTTGCAGCAGGTCACCGGCCGCGCCGGACGGGGCCTCGCGGCTGGACGCGGGCTGCTGCAAACCTGGCAGCCCGATCATCCGGTGATCGCTGCCTTGCTGACCGGCGACAGCGAGACCTTTTATGAGCGCGAGACAGATATGCGCGCCTTTGCCGGATTGCCGCCGTTTGGGCGCCTGGCGGCACTCATTGTCTCGGGCACCGATGCCGCAGCCACGCTGCGCCATGCCCGCGCTCTGGCGCTGGCCACCGGCCAGATCAGCGAAAGCCCGCGCTGGAAGCTCGCGCCGCTCGGGGGACTGCCCCAAGATGATGAGGTTGTGGTGCTTGGGCCAGCCGAAGCGCCGGTGGCGTTGTTGCGCGGGCGCTTTCGCTTCCGTTTGCTGGTGAAGGCGCCACGCAGCGCCGATCTGCAAGGGTTTTTGCGGGCACTGCTGGCCGCTGTGCCGCCCGCGCGCGGCAATATCCGCGTCATGATCGATATTGATCCGCAAAATTTCATGTGAGGATGGCATGAGCGCACCCGGTCTCACCCGCCGTCACTTTGCAGCTTCTGGCGCCGCCGCCATGGCCATGACGCAGCCAGCACGGGCGATGCCTGACAATCTTGGTGCCATTGGCGCCCGCCATGGCATTTTGTTCGGGGCCTCCATCAGCGATGCCCTTAAACCTGATTATGCCGCGCTTTATGAAGCCCAATGCCGCATTGCCACCACTGATACCGCCTTGAAATTCTGGAATTTGCGGCCCGACCCCACGAGCTTCAATTTCGCGCCGGCCGACCGCATTCTGGCCTTTTGCGACGCGCACGCCATCAAGCTGCGCGGGCATAATCTCATCTGGAACGATTCACTGCCGCCTTGGCTGCATGCCCTCGACAAGCGCGCCGTCGCGCGAATTTTTGTGTCGCATATCACCAAGGTGGTGAACCATTATCGCGGACGTCTGCACTCCTGGGACGTCGTCAACGAACCGTTCTGGCCGGGCCATCACAAGCCGGGATTTTATCGTGACGGGCCCTGGTATGAAGCTTTGGGCCCTGCATATATCCCCGAGGCGCTCAAGCTGGTGCGGGCGCTTGATCCCAAGGTCAAGCTCGTGATCAATGAAGCGCATACCCAAACCGCCAATGGCTGGGGCGCGGGGATCAGGCCCGCCTTGCTGCGCCTGCTCGATGATCTCGCCAAAGCCGATGTGCCGCTCGATGCCATCGGGCTTGAGAGCCATCTGGTGCCGCAATGGGGCTATGACCGCACCGAGTTCCGCGCCTTCTTGCGCGAACTTGGCCAACGCAACGTCGATATCTACCTCACCGAACTTGATTGCAACGATGCCGCCTTCACCGGCCATCAGGCCGTCCGTGACCGCGATGTTGCCACCACAACGGCGCTTTATCTGGGGGATGTGCTCGAGCACCCGCGTGTCAAGGTGATTGAGACTTGGCAACTGGCCGATCCCTATTCGTGGTATCAAGGCACGCCCTTCGCCAAGGCGCGCCCGATGCGGCCGCTGCCGTTTGACGGACATTTGCGCCCGACACCGATGTTTGACGCGATCGCCGCCGCCATGCGGCACTACCGCGCCTGACACTGTTGCAATCGCTGTGGAGAAACCTTACCCGTCGCGTGCGGTGCGGGCCGGGTTCATGATACGCAAGCCCTGAAGTGCTTCGTGACCTGTTGTTCAAAACCAACGCCTATCGAGCCATTGGCGATGCCCGGTAGCTGGAATTTATCTCCATCCGGCGCCAAAGCCATGGCCGGATGGCCCTGTTTTCATGAAGGCCGAATTTGAGCAAACCCTGCAACCAAAACTGGAATCATATCCCATGACTCGACATGTTGCCGTCTTGATGGGCGGGCCGTCCGCCGAACGTGAAGTGTCTTTGCGTTCAGGTGCAGCCTGCGCCACCGCCCTCGAAGGCGCGGGCTTCAAGGTCACCCGTGTTGATGCTGGCCGCGACATCGCGACCGTGCTCGGCAATTTGCGCCCGGATGTGGTGTTCAACGCGCTGCATGGCCGCTGGGGTGAAGACGGCGCGGTGCAGGGCGTGCTGGAGACATTGCAAATTCCCTACACGCATTCGGGCATTCTCGCCTCGGCGCTGGCGATGCAGAAAGACCGCGCCAAGGACGTCATGAAGGCGGCAGGCATACCTGTTGCGCATGGCGTCACCGTCTCGCGCCATGAAGCGGCCAAACGCCACATCCTGCCGCCGCCCTATGTCATCAAGCCAGTTGCCGAAGGCTCGTCGGTCGGCGTGTTCATCGTCAAAGCCGATCAGGCCCATCCCCCGCAGGAACTGACCCGCGCCGATTGGCCTTTGAGTGACATGATGCTGGTCGAGACCTTTGTCGCCGGCAGGGAACTGACCTGCGCCGTGATGGGTGACCGGGCCTTGGGAGTCATCGAAATCAAGGCCGCTGGCGACAACTGGTATGATTACGACGCAAAATATAGCCCCGGTGGCTCAATTCACATTTTACCCGCCAATCTTAAACCAAATATTTACCAAAAGATTCAAGAGTTGGCACTCAGGGCGCACACAGCGCTTGGGTGCCGCGGCGTGAGCCGTGCGGATTTTCGGTACGACGACACGCCGGGGGGAACCGGTGCGTTGATCGTGATGGAGGTCAACACGCAACCCGGCATGACCGAGACATCGCTGGTGCCGGATTTGGCTGCCCATGCCGGGCTGTCGTTAGGTGAGTTGGTTACATGGATGGTGGAGGACGCATCGCTCAACCGTTGAATTCGTCCTCGGACGGATTGCGGTTTGCTACCCCTTCATCTGCGTGGACATCGGTTTTCGCCAGCCTCTCCGGGCCGAACCGCAAGCCCGCCACGCCCGCGCGGCGCCAGCGCACTGCCGCAAGCGCCGCGCAATTCAAACTTGGCCGGATCACGATTGCACCGCCGGCCTTGCTGACGAAGCCGGGGATCGGCACGGCGCTTGCGCTGCTGTTTCTCCTTGGCACGGCGTCGGTAAGCCTCGTCCAAAGCGGTCAATATGCCAAATTTGCCGCCGACTCGGGCGGAATTGGTGATATTCTGGCGCGCGGTCTCGGCCTGGGCGTCAAGGCCATCGTCATCACCACCGATAATGGCATGACGCCGGGGCAGATCCTGCCTGCGACCGGCATCACCCAACTCTCCTCGACGCTGTTTCTGAACGCCGATGCGATTCGCACGAAACTGCTGGCCTTGCCGCGCGTGAAACAGGCGGCGGTGCGTGTGCTGTTTCCTGACCGTGTGGTGATTGATATTCAGGAGCGCCGCCCTTTTGCCATCTGGCAGGATCAGGGCAAACTCTCTGTGGTCAGCGCCGATGGCACGCCGATCGAGACCGCCAGCAGCCGCCGCTGGGCAGGCCTGCCCTTCGTCGTTGGCCCGCAAGCCAACATGCAGATCGCTGATTTTGCCAGGCTCATCGCCGTGGCTCCAACCTTGAAAGCGCAGATCCGCGCCGGTGTGCTGGTCAGCGGCCGTCGCTGGGATCTCAAAATGGCCAACGGTATTGATGTGCGCCTGCCCGAACATCATGCCAAGGCGGCGCTCAAGGCGCTGGCCCTGCTCGAAGCCACGTCGCATGTGCTCGAAAAAGATGTTCTCAGCCTCGATTTCCGCGCACCGGGCCGCATGGTGGCACGTCTCTCGGCCGACGCCTACAGCGCCCGCGTCGAAGCTTTGAAAAAGAAAAAGTCGAAAGGATTGGGGAACCCGACATGACCGCGATCCAGCCGCCGCCACGTCTCAAATCCCTGTCGCCACGCCGCAGTGCCACGATTTCCGTGCTGGATATCGGCACGTCGAAGGTGGTCTGCCTGGTGGCCAAACTCGTTCCAGCCAACCCCTCCGAAACCCTGCGCGGGCGCACGCATCAGGTGCGGGTGCTTGGCATCGGCCACCAAAGGGCGCGCGGCCTCAAGGGCGGTGCGGTTGTCGACATGGACGAGGCCGAGGCCGCCATCCGCCAGGCCGTTGATGCCGCCGAGCGCATGGCCAATGTTCAGGTGGAAGGCGTCATCGTCAATATCACGGGTGGGCGTCTCGCCGCGCAATCCTTTCATGCCGAGACCGCTGTCACCGGCCATGCTGTTGCTGAATCGGATTTGCAGCGCGTGCTCGAGGCGGCCACCAGTTATAGCGGCGCTCCGAACCGCGCCGTATTGCATTCGCTGCCCAGCGGCTTCGCGCTGGATGCGGCCCCCGACATCCGCGATCCACGTGGCATGATCGGCGAGAGGCTGGCAGCAGATCTTACCGTCGTCAGCACGGATGCCAGCTGCCTGCGCAATTTGCTGCTGGCCGTCGAGCGCTGCCACCTCAGCGTGGAAGCCATTATCGCCACGCCCTATGCCGCCGGTCTGTCTGTGCTGGTCGATGACGAGGCCGAACTCGGCACCGCCTTGATCGACCTTGGCGCCGGCACCACCTCCATGGGCGTGTTCCGCCATGGTCGCCTGGTGCATGTTGATGCCATCGCCGTGGGTGGACATCATGTCACACTGGACGTGGCGCGCGGCCTCAACACCCGCATCGTCCATGCCGAACGCCTGAAAACCCTTCATGGTTCGACGCTGCTGGCCCCCTCCGACGAACGCGAAAGCATTGATGTCGTGCATGTCGGCGACGAAGACAACGAACCGACGCATCTGCCGCGCTCGCTGTTGACCCGAATCATCACACCACGCGTTGAAGAAATCCTCGAACTGGTGCGCGACCGGCTGAAAAGCGCTGGCTTTGCCGATCATGCCGGCCGTCGGCTGGTGCTGGTGGGCGGCGCTGCGCAACTCACGGGGCTGGTCGATACCGCACGGCGCATCCTTTCGCCGCAGGTTCGGCTCGGTCGCCCGCTGGGCGTGCAGGGATTGCCGGAATCGGCCCGCAGCCCGGCCTTCGCCGCCGCGATGGGTTTGGCCATCTATCCGCAAGTTGCAGGTATCGAGCATTTTGAGCCGCGTCGTCACGCTCCCCTGGGCGCGACGGGTACCGATGGTTATGCCGCCCGCGTCGGGCGCTGGCTGAAAGAAAGTTTTTAACCTTGGTCAGGTGCGTGGCTTCGGCATCGCACTTTTGGAATTTGATGTAACCCAACGGCGACAACAGCGCCCGAGCAATGAGAGGCCTAACATGACGATCAATCTGCGCGCACCCGAACTCAGGGAACTGAAGCCCCGCATCATGGTGTGCGGCGTCGGCGGTGCCGGGGGCAATGCGGTCAACAACATGATCGATTCCGGCCTCGATGGCGTTGATTTCATTGTCGCCAACACCGACGCACAGGCGCTGACCAAATCCAAGGCCGAGCGCATCATCCAGATGGGTCTGCAGGTCACCGAAGGACTTGGCGCGGGTTCCAAGCCGGAAATCGGCCATGCCGCCGCCGAAGAGGCGATGGAAGAACTGCGTGATCATCTCGCGGGCGCTCACATGGTGTTCGTCACCGCTGGCATGGGTGGCGGCACGGGCACAGGTGCCGCGCCGGTGATTGCCCGGATCGCGCGCGAAATGGGCATTCTGACCGTTGGGGTCGTGACCAAGCCGTTCCACTTCGAAGGCCAGCGCCGCATGCGGGTTGCCGAAGCCGGCATTTCCGAATTGCAGAAGGCGGTCGATACGCTGATCGTCATTCCCAATCAGAACCTTTTCCGGGTCGCGACCGAAAACACCACCTTTGCCGACGCCTTCGCCATGGCCGATCAGGTGCTCTATTCGGGCGTTGCCTGCATCACCGATCTGATGGTCAAGGAAGGCCTGATCAATCTCGACTTTGCCGACGTGCGCGCCATCATGCGCGACATGGGCAAGGCGATGATGGGAACCGGCGAAGCTTCAGGCGATAACCGCGCCATTCATGCCGCCGAAGCCGCCATTGCCAACCCGCTGCTGGATGAAGTCTCCATGCGCGGCGCCCGCGGCCTGCTGATCTCGATCACCGGTGGCAGCGATCTGAAGCTCTATGAAGTCGATGAAGCCGCCAGCCGTATTCGTCAGGAAGTCGATGAAGACGCCAATATCATCCTTGGTGCGACCTTCGACACCAGCTTGAATGGCATCGTGCGCGTTTCCGTGGTGGCAACCGGCATTGATACCCCGGCCATGGAACAGGAGGCCCCGTTTGTTGCGCCCGCCTTCGTCGCAAAACCGGCGGCCAGTGCAGCGCGCGTGACGGCGCCAGCTGCGCCCATCGCGCAACCGGCTCCCGTTGCCGCATCAATTCCGGCACCGGAACCGATTCATGAAGAGCAGCCCGCTGCACCCATCGTGATCCCCGATGTTGTCATCGCCAGTGCGCCAGCACCGCGCCAGGCGCATCAGGTCAACCAGGTCAATGTCCAACCCACGCCACCGCGGGCGATCCAGCAGCCCATTCCGCAACCGGCGCCCGCGCCCTTGCATGATGCCTATGCGCCGACGGAGCGGTTTGTCCCGCCCGCGCCTGAGCAGATTGCGATGCCGGTGCGCATGCCCAGCATCAATGATTTGCCGCACCATATGCAGAATCAGGTGCGCATTCATCGCGGCGAGCAGATAAGCGAGCAGCCGATCGAATCGCGCAAGAAATCGCTGATGGAACGGCTCTCGGGCTTTGGCCTCGGTCGTCAGGAACCCGCAGCACCTGCGCCGATGCCCGCTGCCCCGTCGATTCCGCGCGTCAGCGCTCAAAGTGTCGATGACCTGCGTCGCGTCGCTGCTGCCAGTGCTCCGCAGCAGCGCTCGAACCATGCCAATCTCGATGTCCATGGTCGCAGCCCGGCACCCACCCCGCGCGTCAACGAGGATGACGAAGCAGAAATCCCGGCGTTTCTGCGGCGCAGATCGCACTGAATTTCGTCCTTCGCGCCATGCAATCAGGAATGGAGGCGGGTCACCGCTTCCAATTCCCGGGCCATTGTGGAAGGCGATGTTCGGTAAGTTTCAAAGAGTTGAACGAAACTGCGCCAATTGTTACAGTTCGTAATGAACCTTGATTTTGCCGCATTCTCGCCAGGCGCTACACTCTTGGCAGTGAGTCAGGGGTGATTCATCACAATCATTGACAACCAGCTTGCCCGGGTCTCCGGCAAGATGTTGGGGTGAGGGTTGTGACGCGTTGCAAACTCGGGTCACGTGGCAAAGCATTGTGGTTGAAATGTTGCCAGGGTGCCGTGGGAGTCAAGGTATGAAGTATGGTCATCAGACGACCCTGCGCAACGAGGTTTTGATCGAGGGCAAGGGCGTTCATGGCAATATGCCGGTGCGGATCGTGCTCAGGCCGGATGCAGTCAATGCCGGCATCAGGTTTTTGCGAACGGGGTTGAAGTCAGGCCATGAACGGCTGTTGCGGGCGCATTGGTCGGAAGTCGGCATGACGCGCCTTTGCACCGTGCTCGGCCATGACAATACGGGTTCGGTTGGAACCGTCGAACATCTGATGGCGGCGCTGCGTGGCCTTGGGCTCGACAATGTGCTGGTCGAAGTCGATGGTCCCGAAGTGCCGATTCTCGACGGCTCGGCGCAAGATTTCGTTGAAATGATCGACGAGGCCGGGATTGTTGAACAGAAAGCTGCTCGCCGCTGCCTGAAAATCCTGAAAAGCGTCCGCATTGAGGAAGGCGCTGGTTTTGCGGAACTGGCACCCGCGCGACGCGGCTTCAAACTTGACGTGGCGATTGATTTTGCTAATCCGGTGATCGGTGCGCAGCGCTACGAAATGGAGCTTGAGGCCAAAAAATTCCGCAACGATATCGCTGGCGCCCGCACTTTCGGCTTTGTGAGCGACGTCAAGAAACTCTGGGAGGCAGGTCTGGCGCAGGGCTCGACCTTGCAGAACAGCGTGGCGATTGAGGGTGATCGGATTTTGAACCCCGAAGGACTGCGCTTCAAGGATGAATTCGTGCGCCACAAACTGCTCGATGCCATTGGCGATCTGGCACTGGCGGGTGCTCCCCTCATCGGCAGCTACAAATCGCTGCGCGGTGGGCACAAGATGAATGTCGGTGTGCTGGAAGCGCTGTTCGCCGATCCATCAGCCTATGCTTATGTGCAAGATAGCCTGCCGTCGCGGCCGATGGTCGGTCAGGCGGAACTGGGCCTCGCTGGCGCTGCCACCTTCGCGCCGGGTATCGACTGAGGCTGAAATTGTCGGACACCGATCCGGGCAGGCCTGTCAGGCTGCGCCCGGCAAATCAAGGTGCGGCGCATTTCGCCATTGAAACGTCTTACTTCTGGAACATCAGGTGGTGACGCATGTTTGTTCAACAGCTCGGGCCTGTTGCAGCATGTCTATGGGCAGATCAGATTGTCTGTGATAAACGAGCTTTATCGGAACGTAACCTCTATGCGCCTAAGTGAGTGGAACGGTATGAAATATCTGACGTCCTTGTCCCGCAAGCCGCGTAGCGGCCTCAATTTGCGACTTGGCCTCGCCCTTGCTTTGATGGCCCCGCTGATGGCGTGCTCGACGATCGAGGGCCTCAATCCGTTTGCGACCGCAAAATACAAGACCAAGGTCGACCCGGTCGTTCCGGTTGACAGCATGTATGATCAGGGCCTCGCGCGTCTCGCCAAGCATGACGACAAGGATGCCGCCGATCAGTTTTCAAAAATCGCGCTCAACCATCCATTCTCGAGCTATGCCGAGAAAAGCGCTCTGATGGAAGCCTATGCCGATTATCGCGCTGGAAAATATGATGACGCCGTGGGCGCAGCGCATACTTATTTCATGCGCTATCCCAATTCTCCCGATGTGCCCTACGCGCTTTATCTGGCAGGCATGTCCTATTACCAGCAAATCCCGGATATTTCGCGCGATCAGACCGTGACGTCCAAGGCGAACAGCGTTTTCCAGCAAATTGTCACCAAATACCCCAACACGCCCTATGCCGAAGAAGCCAAATTCAAGCTGCTGGTGACGCAAGATCAATTGGCGGGCAAGCAGATGTCGGTTGGCCGCTATTACTTGACCCGGCGTGATTATCCCGCCGCGATCGCAAGATTTCGCACAGTATTGGCCCAATTCCAGCGCACCCGCCATGCGCCCGAGGCGCTGGAACGCCTGACCGAGGCCTATCTGGCGCTTGGCCTGCCAGATGAGGCGCAGACGGCGGCTGCGGTGCTCGGCCATAACTTTCCTGATAGCCCCTGGTACAAGGATGCCTACAGCCTGTTGAAGGGCAGGGGGCTGGCGCCGCATGAAAATCCCGGCTCCTGGATTTCGACGCTGGCGCACCAGGTTGGGCTCGGCTGAGCGGGGATATGCCGCTCCATGCTGCGCCAGCTCGTCATCCGCGACATCGTTCTGATTGAGCAGCTTGATCTGGCCTGCCCGCAAGGCCTGAGCGTGCTTACCGGTGAGACCGGCGCGGGCAAATCCATTCTTCTCGATGCCTTTGCGCTGGCGCTGGGCGGGCGCGGCGATGGCGCTTTGGTGCGGGCGGGTGCGCGGCAGGGCCAGGTGACGGCGCTGTTCGAACTTGCCGACGACCATCCGGCGCGCGAACTCGCCGCCATGCAGGGGCTTAGTGTCGAGGGCGACCTCATCTTGCGGCGCGTGCAGATTGCTGATGGTCGCAGCCGCGCCTATGTCAATGACCAGCCGGTGAGCGGCACGGCACTGCGGGCGCTCAGCGCCAGTCTGGTGGAAATTCACGGCCAGCATGATGAACGCGCGCTGATCGATCCTGACCACCATCGCAGCTTGCTCGACGCCTATGGCGGGCTGGAGGCGACAGCCGCCGCGGTGGCTGCGGTGCACAAGGCGATGAAGGCCGCACAAGGGGCGCTCAGCGACGAGCGCGAGCGCCTCGAAACCTTGCGCCGTGAACGCGCTTTTCTTGAACACGCCCGCAATGAACTCGATGCGCTCAGTCCGCAGCCGGGCGAAGAGGCGGTGCTGGCAGAAGCGCGCCAGCGCATGATGCAGGCCGAGAAAGTCGTGGCCGACATTGCCGAGGCGCATGATGCCCTGACCGGCCATGGCTCGCCGGTGGCCATGCTTGCGGCCTTGACGCGCAGGCTGGAACGGCGCGGTGTGCAAGCGCCCGAACTCGTGGCCGCTCCGGTCGCCGCCATGGAGGCGGTGTTGCGCGCCTTTGACGAGGCGCAGACCCATCTCGAGGAGAGTCTGCGGCGGGCGGAATTTGATCCGCGCGAACTTGAATCCACAGAAACACGGCTGTTTGCCTTGCGCGCGGCGGCGCGCAAATTCAGCGTGACTTGTGATCTTTTGCCCGCCACTGCGGCCGGTTTTATCGAGGCGTTGGATAAAATCGATGCCAGTGAGGCGGCCTTGCGCGATTTGACCGCCCGCCATGACGCACTCGCCAAGGATTACGCGCAGCAGGCCGAGGCACTCTCGCAACGACGTTTGAGCGCGGCATCCCTGCTCGACCATGCGGTCAATGCGGAGCTTCCACCTCTGAAACTGGAGCGGGCGAAATTCATGACGCAGGTCGCCTCATATCCCGATGCCGGCGGCGAGCACGGATATGACCGGGTCGAATTCTGGGTTTCGACCAACCCCGGCACCAAACCGGGGCCGCTCATGAAGATTGCTTCGGGCGGAGAATTGTCACGCTTCATGCTGGCCCTCAAAGTCGCCCTTGCCGAGCGCGGATCGGCCCCGACTTTGGTGTTCGACGAGATTGATTCTGGCGCCGGTGGCGCGGTTGCCGACGCCATCGGCCAGCGCCTTGCCAGTCTCGCGCGCAGCGTCCAGGTGCTGGCTGTGACCCATGCCCCGCAGGTTGCCGCGCGGGCGCGCCAGCATTGGCGCATCAGCAAGGACGAGGTTGCTGATGGTGCGCGCGTGGCCACCAAAGTCGCCTTGCTGGATGCTTCCGGCAGGCGTGAGGAAATTGCCCGGATGCTGGCCGGCAGCCACATCACCGAGGAGGCGCGGGCGGCAGCTTCGCGCCTTCTGGATGGCGCATTGAGTGTGGAGTGAGGCTGTGACCGTCGACATCCCCTTGGACGTTCGCAATAGCCACGCCGCCTTGGTCAAGGTCGTGGCGGCGGCAGATATTGCCTATCATCAACAAGATCGGCCGATCCTGTCTGATGCCGAATATGATGCACAACGGCGTGCCTTGCAGGCCCTTGAGGCGCAATGGCCGGGCTTGAAGGCGCCGGAATCTCCCGGCGACAAGATTGGTGCGCCCGTGGCGGCAGGCTTTGCCAAAGTCGCCCATCGGGTGCCGATGTTGTCGCTGGGTAACATATTTGCAAACGAAGAGGTCGACGAATTTGTTGCGCGTGTGCGGCGCTTTCTCGGGTTCGACACCGCCGCGCCGCTCGCCTTCACCGCTGAACCGAAGATTGATGGCCTGTCCTGCGCCTTGCGCTATGAGCACGGGGTGCTGGTGCAGGCGGCAACGCGCGGCGATGGTGCCGAGGGCGAGGACGTCACCGCCAACGTGCGCACGATTGCCGAAATTCCCCAGCGCCTCGCCGCGCCAGCCCCGGACATTCTGGAAGTGCGCGGAGAAATCTACATGAGCCGTCGCGATTTTGCGGCCCTCAATGCGCGCCAGCAGCAGGCACAGCGTCCCTTGTTCGCCAATCCGCGCAATGCTGCGGCCGGTAGCTTGCGCCAGCTCGATCCGGCGATCACGGCGACGAGGCCATTGCATTTCTTTGCCTATGCCTGGGGTGAGGCCAGTGCCCTGCCGGCCACCACCCAAAGCGGCATGGTGCAGGCTTTCAGGGGCTATGGCCTTGCCATCAACCCGCTGATGGTGCTCTGCGCCGATGCCGCCGCCATGAAGGCGCAATTTGCGGCGATCGGCGCGGCCCGGCCAAGCCTCGATTACGATATTGATGGCGTCGTCTACAAGGTTGATGATCTGGCGTTGCAACAGCGGCTTGGCTTTGTTTCGCGCGCGCCACGCTGGGCGGTTGCGCATAAATTTCCCGCCGAGCAAGCGGTCACGCAACTGCGGGATATTGAAATCCAGGTCGGGCGCACCGGCGCGCTGACGCCGGTCGCGCGCCTTGAGCCGGTGAATGTCGGCGGCGTCATGGTGTCGAACGCCACCTTGCATAATGAGGATGAAATCGCCCGCAAGGACATACGCATCGGCGATTATGTCGTGGTGCAACGGGCCGGTGACGTTATCCCGCAGGTTGTCGAGGTCGTGATGGCGCGGCGCGTCGCCGAGGCGCTGCCGTTCGTCTTTCCGCACATCTGCCCGGCTTGCGGATCGGCGGCTTTGCGCGAGGTTGACGAAAAAGGTGAAGCCGATGCCGTGCGCCGGTGCAGCGCCGGTCTCACCTGCCCGGCGCAGGCGGTGGAGCGGCTGAAACATTTTGCCTCGCGCGATGCCTTCGATATCGAGGGGCTCGGTGACAAGCAGATCGAGCAATTTTTCGCTGACGGCCTGATCCGCACGCCTGCCGAGATTTTCACGCTGGCCGCGCGTGATGCCGCGTCGCTCAAAAAACTGAAGGATCGCGATGGATTTGGCGATCAATCGGTGAAAAACCTGTTTGCCGCCATCGAAGCGCGTCGCCATGTGCCGCTCAATCGCTTTCTTTATGCCTTGGGATTGCGCCATGTCGGACGCACCAACGCCCGGCGTCTCGCCCGGCATTTTGGCAGCCTCGAAGCGCTGCTGCGCACCGTGCGCGGGGATCAATCCGTCGCCTTGGCCGAACTCACCGCCATAGATGGTCTGGGCGAGGTCGTCGCTTCAGCGCTGCTGGAGTTTTTCGCCGAAGCGCACAATAACGAGGCCATCGACGCTTTGCTGCAAAACGTGACGCCGCAACCGATGGAAGCGATCGTCTCCGCCAGCCCGGTGGCCGGTAAAACCGTGGTCTTTACCGGTGCGCTGGAGCGCATGACCCGCGAGGAAGCCAAGGCCTCGGCCGAGCGGC
>JAJZGX010000049.1 GCA_021804825.1 Pseudomonadota bacterium
ACCTCGACATTCAGACGCTGCGCCTGCCCAAATAAACCCCGCTGCGGAAAATTGAGGCGCGGGCGGCGCAAAAATGTCGCAATTCGGCAACACAGTGATATAATTGCAACAATGCGGCGCAGTGACTTAGCGGTCTCTGGGCTTGCCGCATGTTGACCAAGCTTCTGCAACTGTGGGTAACATGGCCGAATTGTCCGGTTCTGGCGCGTCAAAACTGGTGCCGCAGCCCCGCAACCCTGAAGCGGGACAGCGGCTGGTGATGCCGCGAACCTTTTCCTGGACGGGCCTTGGCTTCGTGCTGGTGGCGCTGGCGCTGGCGCTGTTCACGTTTCTGGTGTTTTCCGGCCTGACGCCGGTGCCGCCCAACAACAGCAATGTGCAATGGCTGATTCTCGCCAATCTGGCGATGATCTTTGCGCTTCTGGCGCTGGTCGTGGCGGAGGCGCTGCGGCTTTATCGGCAATGGCGGGCACAGGCAGCGGGCGCGGCGCTGCACCTGCGCGTTGTCGCGTTGTTCACGATTGTGGCGGCAACACCGGCATTGCTGATGGTGATGGTGGGGACGATCACGCTGCATCGCAGTCTCAACCCCGGCTATATGCATGACGTCAGCACCGCCATTCATAACACCGGGATCGCCGCGAAACTGGTGCAGGATTCCGAATGCGGGTCGCTGCTGCGCGAAACCCGGCTGACCGCGGCGGATCTTGATCGCGGCAAGGCGCTGTTCGACAAGGACCCCAAGGTATTCAACGATTATTTTGCGTCGCGGGCGCGGTTTTTGGGCTTTGCGACGGCGGTGATGATGAAAACCGACGGCGAAATCATTGCCCATGGCGATGCGCCCGGCGCGCGACCGGCGGTGACGCCGGAGGCCTCCGATTTTGCCGATGCCGCGAAGAATGATCCCTCCTGCCTGCTGCTCGATAATGGTGACGTCTATGTTGCGCTGAGCCCGCTGCAAGCCTTCAAGGGTGTGTTTCTCTATACGGCGCGGCCGATCAGCCCGCTGGCGGTGAAATTCCCGCAGGAGTCACAGTCGCTGGAGCAATTGTTTCAGGTTTTCGAGGCGTCGAAAGGCCAGATTCAACTTGCCTTCGGCATATTGTTCGGGTTGCTGGCGTTGATCATGCTGCTCTCGGCGACATGGATCGGGCTTGCCTTTGCCAATCAGTTGGTGGCGCCGATACGCCGCCTGATCGCCGCCACAGATCAGGTTGCCAGCGGTAATCTTTATGTGCAGGTGCCGGTGCGCAAGGCGGATGGTGATCTCGGCCATCTCGGCCAGACCTTCAACAAAATGACGTCCGAATTGCGCCTGCAGCAAAATCGTCTGCTGGCGGCGAGCCAAAGCCTTGATGACCGGCGGCAGTTCATCGAGGCGGTATTGGCGGGCGTGCCGACGGCGATTATCGGCGTTGATGACAATGGCCTTGTGAATGTCGTGAACGATTCAGCCCTGAAAATGCTGGGCGTCGAGGCGAGCCAGGCAGTCGGGCGGGGGATCGGCGCGATCATGCCGGAACTGACCCCGCTGCTGGAAAGCGCCGATGCCACCACGGCGCGGTTGGTGCGCGGGCAGGCCGTGATCATGCGCGGCGGCCACGAGCGCAAGCTCAATATCCATATCGGCGGACGGGTTGGCCTGATGCGGCGCATGGTGGTGACGCTGGATGACATTACCGATCTGGTCAGTGCCCAACGCACCGCCGCCTGGGCGGATGTGGCCCGCCGCATCGCCCATGAAATCAAGAATCCGCTGACGCCGATCCAATTGTCGGCCGAAAGACTGAAGCGCAAATACGGACGGTTGATTGTTGCGGATCGCGATATTTTCGATCAATGCACCGACACGATCATCCGCCAGGTCGATGACATCAAGCGGATGGTCGATGAGTTTTCGTCCTTCGCGCGGATGCCGAAGTCAAAGCTCGAGCCGGGCGAGATCAATTCGACGATAGCGCAGGCGGTGTTTCTGATGCGCAACGGCAACCCCGACATCAGCATCGAATCCGACATTCCCGACCAGCCGGTGATCTGCCAGTTCGACCGGCGGCTGATCGCGCAGGCGCTGACCAATATCATCAAGAATGCCACCGAGGGCCTCGCGACGGCGCGCGAGCAGGGCGTGCTCGATCGCTCGCCACGCATTCTGGTGCGCCTGCACACCATTGCCGCGGGTCTGGCATTTATCGACATTATCGACAATGGCGTGGGATTCCCGACCGCCAACCGCAACGCCTTGCTGGAGCCCTATGTCACGACGCGGGCCGAGGGCACGGGGCTTGGCCTGCCGATCGTCGCCAAAATCATGGAGGACCATGGCGGCGGCATCGAACTGCTCGATGCGCCCGAGGGGCAGGGGGCGCGGGTCGCGCTGTTTCTGCCGCTGATGCCCGATGCGGCTCAACACGACGAGCCTTCTTCGCAAACGCCCGCGAACCCGGATGCGGCGCCCCCGCTCCTCCTTCCAACCCGTGAGCCCCAATGACAACCGATATTCTGATCATCGATGACGAAGCCGATATTCGCGACATTGTGGCAGGCATATTGTCGGATGAAGGTCACGGCACGCGCGTGGCGCGCAATTCCGATGAGGCGCTCGCCGCCGTTTCGGCGCGGCGGCCGCAATTGGTGTTCCTGGACATTTGGTTGCAAGGCTCGAAGCTCGACGGCTTGCAGGTGCTCACCCTGATCAAGGAGCAACACCCGGCCTTGCCGGTGGTGATGATTTCCGGACACGGCAATATCGAGACGGCGGTGGCCGCAATCAAGCTCGGCGCTTATGATTTCATCGAGAAACCCTTCAAGGCCGACCGCTTGCTGCTGGTGGCAGAACGGGCGCTGGAAGCCTCGCGTCTGAAGCGCGAGGTAAGCGAATTGAAGGCCCGCTCGGGCGCCGCCGACAAGATTGTCGGCAGTGCGGCGCCCACCGTCCAGTTGCGCCAGATGATCGAGCGCATAGGCCCCACCAATTCGCGCATCCTGATCACAGGGGCTCCGGGCACTGGCAAGGAACTCGCGGCACGAAGCCTGCACGCCTTGTCGCAGCGCGCCACCGGGCCGTTCATCGCCATCAATGCCGCGACGATCGGGCCGGACGTGATGGAGAGTGAGTTGTTCGGCGTCGAAGGGGCGGGCGACAAGCGCAAGGTCGGGGCGCTGGAAGAGGCGCATGGCGGCACGCTCTATCTTGACGAAGTGGCAGACATGCCGCGCGAAACCCAAGGCAAGATTCTGCGGGTGCTGGTCGATCAGAATTTTCAGCGCGTCAATGGCGCGACGCGCGTGCATGTCGATGTCCGGATCATTTCATCGACCAGCCGCGATCTGTCACTGGCCATGGCCAATGGCAGCTTCCGCGAAGACCTGTTTCACCGCCTTGCGGTTGTGCCGTTGCGCGTGCCCTCATTGGCCGAACGGCGTGAGGATATTCCCGAACTCATCAATTTCTTCATGGAGCAACTCGCCTCAACCCATGGCCTTCCCGGCCGCAAGATCGGCGACGATGCGCTGGCCGTGCTGCAATCGCATGACTGGCCTGGCAACATCCGGCAATTGCGCAACAATATCGAGCGCTTGCTCATTCTTACCTCCGGCACGGGCGAAGACAGTGACATCAGCGCGGCCATGCTGCCGCAGGAAGTCGGGGCGCTGGTGCCGGCGCTTCCCGGCGGCGCTGGTGGCGAGCGGCTGATGAGCCTGCCGCTGCGCGAAGCGCGCGAGTTTTTCGAGCGCGAATATCTCATCGCCCAGATCAGCCGGTTCAGCGGCAATATCTCAAAAACCTCGGAATTCATCGGCATGGAGCGTTCGGCGCTGCACCGCAAACTGAAATCGCTGGAAATCGAATCCTGAGGAGTGCGTGTGCCAGCCGAACGGTTGCAGTTCAGCTATGCATAGTTTGCATTGCTCAAGTCTGCTGGCACTGTATACTGAGAATGGTTTTCGCCAAACCAAGTAGTCCTCGGGGGTATTTGAGGCTCATTGCAAAAATCAACAAGGAATCTCTGAAATTTTGGCGAAAATCTAGCTGAAAATCAAATCGGACTTAAACCGCCATGGAAAAACAACAAAACTTACAGGATTCTTTCCTCAACTTCGTTCGTAAAAACAAGATCCCGCTGACGATTTTTTTGGTGAACGGGGTGAAATTGCAGGGCGTTGTCACGTGGTTTGACAACTTCTGCGTGTTGCTGCGCCGCGATGGCATATCGCAATTAGTCTACAAGCACGCGATTTCGACCATCATGCCCGGCCACCCGATTCAGATGTTCGATCCTGCCGATGAGGCCGAGAAGGTTGAACGTTAAGCGCGAGGGTGCCGACGCGCCCGAACTCGCCTCTTTCAATCTCGAAATCGCCCGCAAGATTGCTGCCGATACCCGCGCCATGGTCATTGGCCCCTATCAGACCAGCCCAACAAGGCGGGCAGGGGTCAGTGTGCCGCGGCGCGAGCCGGAGGAGCGCTTTGCCGAGGCGCTCAGTCTGGCGCATGCGCTCAATCTGACAATTGCTGCCAGATTGCGGATCAATCTGCATGATATTCGGCCGGCAAGCTACCTCGGCACTGGCAAGATCACCGAAATTGCCGCAGAGGTCGAGGCTGAAGAGATCTCGCTGGTGATCATGGATTGTGCGCTGTCGCCGGTGCAGCAGCGCAATCTGGAGACCGCGCTCAAAGCCAAGGTGATTGACCGCACCGGCTTGATTCTGGAGATTTTCGGCCAGCGTGCCCGCACCCGTGAGGGCGTGCTGCAGGTCGAACTGGCGCATCTGGCTTATCAGAAATCGCGCCTTGTGCGCTCCTGGACGCATCTTGAGCGCCAGCGCGGCGGCTTCGGGTTTCTCGGCGGCCCCGGCGAAACCCAGATCGAAACCGATCGGCGGCTGATTCAGGAGCGGATGAGCCGCATCGAGCGCGATCTCGAGGCGGTCAAGCGCACGCGGGCGCTGCATCGGGCAGCGCGGCGCGACGTGCCTTATCCGGTGGTGGCGCTGGTGGGTTATACCAATGCCGGCAAATCGACGCTGTTCAACCGGCTGACGGCCGCCGATGTCGTGGCTGCCGACCAGCTTTTCGCGACGCTAGACCCCACGATGCGGCAGTTGCGCCTGCCGCACGGCGGCCGGGTCATTCTGTCTGATACTGTCGGGTTTATTTCCGACCTGCCGACGGGGCTGATTTCCGCTTTCCGCGCCACGCTGGAGGAGGTGGTCAATGCCGACATTATCCTGCATGTGCGCGACATGGCTTCGCCCGATAGTGCCATGCAGGAAGCCGATGTCGAGACGGTGCTGGCTGAACTGGGGTTGACACGCGCCCAAGGGCCGCGGCGCATCGAGGTGCTGAACAAGATTGATCTGCTCAGCGAAGCACGGCGCGCGGCGCTGCTGCAACTGGATCAGCGTGAACCATCGGTGGCCATTTCAGCGCTGGACGGGCAGGGCTGCGGGCAATTGCTGGAGCGTATCGAGACCATGCTGGCGGCAGATTACGTGCTGCGCCAGGTGCGGCTGAAGCCCGATGACGGTGCCAATCTGACGTGGCTTTACCGCAATGCCGACGTTTTGCAGCGCATTGATGATGCCGATGGCATGGTGCAGCTCGAGGTGCGCATGTCAACCCAGAGCGAGGCGCGCTTCAAGGCACGGATGGCGCCGGGCTGATCGCCTGCCGGTATTTGGCCGACCATTCATGTTTCCAGCGTCTTGGCGTGCTGCCAGAGCGCTTCCATCTCATCGAGGTCAGCCTCGTCAAGCTTGCGGTTGGCGGCGGCCAACGAGCGCTCGATATGCCCGAAACGCTTTATGAATTTGGCGTTGGTCTGACGTGCAGCAGCTTCAGGATCAATGCCGAGGTGGCGCGCGAGATTGGTCACAGCAAAGAGCAGATCGCCGATTTCGCCAGCGACCGCATCACGCGGTGCCCCTGCGCTCAGCGCCTGCGCAATCTCATCGGTTTCCTCGCGGATCTTGTCGAGCACCGCGCGCGGATCGTTCCAATCAAAGCCAACCTCACCAGCGCGCGCCTGCAGTTTCACGGCACGGGTCAGGGCGGGCAGGGCGGCGGGCACATCGTCCAGCCATTGCCGGGCCGGCGCTGCGTCACCCTTGGCCTTGGCGGCCCTCTCTGCGGCCTTGATCGCTTGCCAGTTGCGCTGAACGGCCGATTCATCCATGGCGCCATCAGGCGTGGCAAACACATGCGGGTGGCGGCGGATCATTTTCGAGGTTATGGCGAAAACCACATCGCCAAAGGCAAACGCACCCTGCTCCTGCGCCATTTGCGCATGAAACACCACCTGCAACAGCAGATCACCCAATTCATCGGCGAGATCAACCATGTCGCCACGTCCGATCGCTTCCGCGACCTCATAGGCTTCCTCGATGGTGTAGGGCGCGATGCTGGCGAAGGTCTGGCGCAAATCCCAAGGGCAGCCGGTTTCCGGCGTGCGCAGCGCCGCCATGATTTCCAGCAGACGATGGATGTCACGCGAGGGCTTCATTTCATGGGCCATGGAAGAATATCCATAAAAAAAGGCGGGCAGGGGAACTGCACGCCTTTCGATTGCCGGTCCAGTGGACGGGATTTAACTTATTCGAGCGCCAGCGACTTGGCTTCGCGGCCCTTCTGGGTCTCGACGACCTGCATCGACACAGCCTGGCCTTCGGCGAGGTGGTTGATGCCGGCATTGCCGAGCACGGAAATGTGCACAAACACATCCTTGCCGCCATCGTTACACTGAACGAAGCCGAAGCCCTTGTCGTCGTTGAACCATTTCACCTTGCCGGACAATGTCACGGCCGTGGATGCGTCATAATCACGACGATTGGAGCGGGGACCATCAGACGAACGCGGCTGCTGGGGCGCACGCTCGGCAGCGCCAGCGGTATCAACTTCAAGCACGCGCGTGACTTGCGCACCCTTGAGGCCGGTTCCCACCGTGACCTTGAGCTTGGCACCGGGCGGTACCGTTTCGTAGCCAGCAGATTGCAGCGCGTGAATGTGCAGAAACGCATCACCTGCGCCGCCGCTCAATTCGACGAAACCGAAACCCTTGTCACCCTTGAACCATTTGACAATGGCATCAACAGCAGGGGCGTTACTCATGGCTGGCGCGGGCGACGCGATGCCGCCGCCGCCAAAATCATTTCCACCACCATATGCGCTGCGCGGCGAACGGGGCGCCCTCGGCTCATAGGGCGACGGCCCATCATCATCAAATCCGCGTTTCTTGGGCCCACGGAAGTCCCTGCCTTTGCTCATCTCAGTCCTGCTATTCACCAGTTCAGCCAGCCTTGCCCAACGCTACCCTAGCCCCGCAGGATCAACCCCACGTATCCAAGCCACGCCCGCACACGTCCGGAGACCCGGTTCGCTCGACGCCAGACCGCAGATACACGTCGCGCGCATGAATGTGCAAATAGCGTGATAGCAGGATTTTTCAGATTGCGCCATCAGTTTCCAAGGCAATTCAAAAATTTTTATCTGAGCACAGGGCAGGCCAATAGCTGGCAAAACCGGCCGCGGTCGCCAGACTCAGGGCATGGGCACAAAGGGCACAGGGCCTGGTCTCATGAGCTTTTTGAAGAACGCTCCCATGCAGGCATCGCACACTTGCGGGCGCCGCGGGATTCCACCCAGGCCCTCGCGAAATGGGGGCGATCAGCAGTCGCATTCTCAGCACAGACCGGACATTGGTCTTCGCTCACAGCGCCTCCTCTCAAAGAGTCTTGCATAGCATCACCAGATCCGCGGTATTGATCCGCAAAAGGTACGTGAGTGCGATGAAAAGGGCAACTCTGGCAGTGTGGCCATCCATGCGCTGGTGGGAGATTCGCATAAGATATATTATGGAACTTCGCACCATAGGCTCAGCGGCGCTGCTGATCCGACGTTACGCTTCAACCACCATGCCGTCATAGGCGGGTGTGATGTGATGCGGCAGCGATGCTGCCAGTTGCGCATAATCCAGGTCATTATGCAGATTGGTCAGGATGGCGCGCCGCGGTTTGAACAGCGCGATCTGCGCCAGCGCGTCATCAAGCGAGAAATGGCTCGGATGAGGCGCAAAGCGCAGCGCATCGATGATCCACAGATCCAGCCCCTCCAGCATGGGTTTGCTGGCTTCGTGGATGAATTTCACATCCGGCGTGTAGGCGACCGCACCAAACCGGAAACCAAGCGCATCAATCTCGCCGTGGTTCAGCAGAAATGGCGTGGCGCGCAGCACGCCGCCGGGGCCGTTGATTTCACATTGCTGTAGTGCCACGAGCCGTTTTTCGTTGAGCAATGCCGGGTACAGACTGCCCGGTGGTGTCTGGAAAATATAACCAAAGGCGCGACGCAGCACGCCGGACGTCGACTCGTCCATGTGAATATCAATCCGGCGGCGGTTATGGATCACCAGCGGGCGCACGTCGTCGATGCCATTGGTATGATCGGCATGGGGATGGGTCATCAAAATCCCATCCAGCCGCGACACCTCGGCTGCAAGCAATTGTTCGCGCAGGTCGGGTGACGTGTCGATCAGCACGCGGGTCGGCGCCGTGCTACCGGGGCCGCGCCAGTCCACCAGCATCGAACAGCGGCGTCGCCGGTTGCGCGGGTTGGCGGGATCACAATTTGCCCACCCGCCCCCGAGCCGCGGCACGCCGCCCGATGATCCGCAGCCCAGAATCGTGAAGGTGAGGCTCACGCGGCGCGCGCCGCCAAGCGCAATTTCGAGAAGCACCTCAGCGTGTTAGCGCGGGTCACTTCGGCCATATGTGCAAACGAGACATGGCGCGCTTCGGCCAAAACCTTGGCTGTTTCCACCACATAGCTCGGTTCATTGGTTTTGCCGCGATGCGGCATCGGTGCAAGAAACGGCGCGTCGGTTTCGACCAGCAAGCGGTCTTCAGGCACCATGCTGGCGATATCACGCAATTGGGCAGCGGTCTTGAACGTCAGAACGCCGGAAAAGGAGATGAACAGGCCAAGTTCGACGCCGGTTTTCGCAAGGGCAGGTGTGGCGGTGAAGCAGTGCAAAACCGCCGCGAAGGGCCCCTGCCCCATTTCATCGCGCAGGATCGCTGCCATGTCATCATCGGCATCGCGGCTATGGATCACCAGCGGTAGGCCGGATTGCCTCGCAGCGGCAATGTGATTGCGAAACACCCGCGCCGCCTGATTGCGCGGACACTTGTCGTAATGATAATCGAGGCCAGCCTCGCCAATGCCGATACATTTGGGATGGGCGGCGAGATCCACCAGTGTTTCGGGCGCAACTTCCGGTTCGTCGCCGACATAATTGGGATGCGTGCCAATGGTAAAGCTTACATTGGCGTGCGCTTCGGCCAGATCCCGATAGCGCTCATAATGGCGAACGCCGGTCGAAATGGTGATGAGGTGCTCGACGCCTGCCTGCCCGGCGCGTGCCAGGACTCCATCAAGATCGGCGAAAAGCTCGGGAAAATCAAGATGGCAATGGCTATCAATCAGGCTCACGCCGCGCCCTCCGGCTCGGCAATGCGCGGAAACAAAGCCACCGGGGCAGGCAAAGCGGTGCCGGGCGGCACGTCGCGGTCATAATCGGAAAAATTGCGCTGCGCGGCTGTTACGCCGAGGCCATCGAGCAAATGCGCCATGGTGGCTGGCATGACCGGTTGCAGCAACAGCGCCACCCTGCGCAGCACAGTTGCCGTCAGCGCCAGCACATGCGCCATGCGCGCCGGATCGGTTTTGCGCAGCAGCCACGGAGCCTCATTGGCGAAATGGCGATTGGCCTGACTGATCACCTTCCAGATCTCCATCAGCATCTGGTGCGGCTGATAATTGGCCATGGCGGCGCGGGCGAGCGGCAGCAGCGCCTCAGCGCCAGCCAGCAAAGCCGTATCGGCCTCGCTCAGCGCCTGCATGGCCGGCATCCGGCCATCGCAATTCTTGGCGATCATCGACAGCGAGCGCTGCGCGAGATTGCCAAGATCATTGGCAAGATCGGCATTGTTGCGGGCGATGATGGCATCATCCGTATAGGAGCCATCCTGCCCGAAGATCACCTCGCGCAGCAGAAAATAACGCAGCGGATCAACACCATAGCGCGCCGCCATGCTCATGGGATCAATAACATTGCCCACCGATTTCGACATTTTCTCGCCGCGGTTGAACAAAAACCCGTGCACGACAATCTGGCGTGGCAAGGCGATGCCAGCCGACATCAGAAACGCTGGCCAGTAAATCGCGTGAAAGCGGGTTATATCCTTGCCAATCACATGCGCGGCGGCCGGCCAGAACCGCGCCCGTTCCGCGTGGGCATCGGGGTAGCCGGTGGCGGTCAGATAATTGGTGAGCGCATCAACCCAGACATACATGACATGCGAGGGATCACCCGGCACCGGAATGCCCCAATCAAAGGTGGTGCGGCTCACGGAAAAATCTTTCAAGCCGCGCTTCACGAAAGCAATGATTTCATTGCGGTAGGTGCTGGGCGTGATGAATTCCGGATGCGCCTCATAATGGGCCAGCAGGCGCTCGCCGAAGGCCGAAAGACGGAAGAAATAGCTGGCTTCCTCCACCCATTCCACCGGCGCGCCCTCTTTGGTACGCTTGCCGCCTGTGGCATCGCTGTGGAGTTCAGCTTCGTCGAAAAATGCCTCATCGCGCACTGAATACCAGCCGGCATAGCGGGAGAGGTAAATATCGCCGCGCGTGGCCATGGCCTGCCAGATGGCGGTGGCGGCGGCACGATGGCGCGGCGCCGTGGTGCGCACCACATCATCAGCGCGCGCATTCAGGGCCTCGCCCATGGCATCGAATTTCTGGGCGATGCTGTCAGCGAAGGCTTGCGGCGTGGTGCCATGCGCCATAGCGGTGCGTTGCATTTTCTGCCCGTGCTCGTCCATTCCCGTCACGAACAGCACATCGCGACCATCGAGACGCTGGAAGCGCGCAAAGGCGTCGGTGGCGATGCGCTCGTAAGCGTGGCCGAAATGCGGTTCACCATTCGCATAGGGAATGGCGGTGGAAATGAGATAGGGCAAAAGATCGGGCATGGTATCCTGAAGCCTGGGAGCCCCTACCCTGTAACAAAGCCGAAGCATTGCGGCAACGCTGCATTTGCAGCGTGCTTAGCGGCCCGTCATCGCCACCAGATCGCGGAACAAGCCCATGACCAGCGCCCGGCGATCGAGATTGAGTGCCTCGGCGCGGGAGATGGCGTCTGCCATGCTGGCTTTGGCAGCGGCTAGCGCGTTGAGGTTGGCGAGCGGCAGTTGGCTGGCGACACCCGCTTGCAGCTGCTCTTCGAGATAGGTCTCAAGCCCGGTCACCAGACGCGCGAAGGCCCGCTCCTGCCCGGCGCGCGCCACCTTGTCCATCAGCATGTGGATGTCACGCCAATCGGGTTGCGGGAGCCGGGCCAGCACGCGGGCGAGTTGCGCATCAAGGTCGCGGTTGGCATCATCGAGCCGCTCCAGCGCCTCGCGCACCGAACCATGGGCCCCGGCTGCAGCGGCGGCAAGGTCGGCTTCCGCGCGTGTCGGCTGCAAGCTGCGCAACACCGCAACGAGGTCCGGCATGGCCAGGGGCGCAAGGTCGATGCGCTGGCAACGCGAACGCAGAGTCGCGAGCAATTGCCTTGGTCGGTGGGAGACAATCAGGAACAGCGCATGATCGGGGGGCTCCTCGATCAGCTTCAACAAGGCGTTGGCGGCATTGCGGTTGAGGTCGTCGGCACTGTCGACAATGGCGATGCGCCAGCCTGTTTCCGCGGGGGCGAGATGAAACTGATCAATGATGCGGCGCACGTCATCCACGCGGATTTCGGTGAAATGCCGCTTGGTCTTGTCGTTCCATTCCCGGTGCAGGTGACTGATGTCGCCGTGACCACCGTGGGCGACCCGCAATGCCACGGGGTGGTTCTGCGGCAGTGAGAGATCGCGCGCGCCGCGCGCCTCGGGGCTCGCGGAATTGGGATGCGCCAGCAGGAATTTGGCGAGGCGCCAAGCCAGGGTGGCTTTGCCGATGCCCTGTTGGCCGCAGAGCAGCAGGGCATGCGGCAGACGCCCTGCCCGCCATGCCTGCAGCAGCGCCGCCTCCGCAGCGGCATGACCACGCAAAGTGTCGGCAAGGCGCGGCGGCGGCCCCGTATCGTCAGAATCTGGCGCCAAGGTTTGCGGCGTGCTCATGAGGCGCCCGCCACGCTGGTTGCAGCGCTGCCGCCGCTCTGCTGCTTGCGCCATTTTTCCTGACGCAGCCGCGAGAACAGCCGCTGGGCGATGATGGTTTCAATCGCGTGAGCGACCTCGTCCGCAGGCCGTGAGGCGTCGATCAGCACGCAGCGTTCCCCGGCCTTGGCGGCAATTTCGCGAAAGCCCGCTTGGATGCGCTGGTAGCGGGCAATGTCACCAGCCTCAAAGCGATCAGCCGCCGCCTCGCCGCGCCGCAGTGCCGCGCGTTGCAGCGCCACATCGGCATCGACATCGAGAACCAGGGTGAGATCGGGACGCATTGACCCCAGGGCCACGGTTTCGAGCAGGTCAAGCAGGTGCGGATCGAGGCCATCGACCAGACCCTGATAGACCCTTGTTGAATCGATGAAGCGGTCACACACCACCCATGTGCCGGCCGCCAGCGCCGGCAAGATCAGTTCATCGAGGTGAATGATGCGGGCGGCGGCAAACATCACGGCTTCAGCCTCGGGGCCCAATTGGCGAAACTGCCCGGCCAGCAGCGCCGCCCGCAGCGCCTCCGATGCCGGCGTGCCACCGGGTTCGCGCGTGGTGATCACATCGATTCCCACCGCTTCAAGCATGCGCTTTATCGTTGCGATCTGGGTGGATTTGCCGGAGCCTTCGCCGCCTTCGAGCGTGATCAGACAGCCGCTGCGACGCCTGCGCGCGAGCGGGCTATCGGCCAGCGACAAGGGGCCTTGCTGGCTCACAGCCGGAAAATATATTTGCGAATGAGATCGGTCGCGAGTTCCTGCGCGGCGTCGAGCGCGCGCCATTGCAAGGCGCCGACCGCCACGGCATCCGCCGTCTGCAAGGGGAAGCTGGCCAGCACCTTGCCTGCGCGCATGACCGCCAGATTGGCGACCGCTGCGCCCTTTTTCAAAGGCGCAGTGAGCGGCCCCTGATAGCGGATTTCACCGGTGATGGGATCATCCGAACCGCGCGGCACCAGCAGTTTGATCGGCGCGGGCGAGATCAGATTGACCGCGCGTTCCGTGCCACCATAGACCTCGGCCGAGCCGACGATGCTGCCTGCCTTGAACAATTGCCGCGATTCAAAGGACCGAAACCCCCATTCCAGCAGTTTTCGAGCCTCGCTGACCCGGGCGCTGGCGGTTTTGAGGCCATTGACGACCACAATCAGGCGCTCGCCGTTCTGCACGGCCGAACCGATCAGGCCAAAGCCCGAACCCTTGGTAAATCCGGTTTTGACGCCATCAGCACCGATGTTCAAAAACAGCAACCCGTTGCGATTGCGCTGGGTTATCTTGTTCCAGGTGAACTGCTTTTCGGCGCAATAGGCATAAAGATCAGGATAGGTCTGGATGATGTGATCCGTCAGCATCGCCATTTCGCGGGCTGTGACCTTGTGATCAGGTTGCGGATCACCCCAGGCATTGTCGAAATGCGACTTAACCATGCCGAGCGCCCGGGCGCGCTTGTTCATCAAGGTCGCAAAGGCTTCTTCCGATCCGGAAATTCCCTCGGCAAGGGCAATGGCGGCGTCATTACCCGATTGCACCAGCAAGCCCTGCAACAAATCCGACACGGCGACCTGGCTGTGCAGTTTGGCGAACATGGTCGAGCCGCCGGAGCGTGCGCCGCCTTCGCGCCATGCCCGCTCGGAAATCGTGAATGTGTCGCTGAGCTTCAACCGGTGCTGGGCGATTTCCTCCATCACCACTTCGGCGGTCATCAGCTTCGTGGTCGAAGCCGGGTCCATCAGATCATCGGCGTGTTTGGCAAACAGCACCGTATGAGTATCGGCATCCATCAAAAACGCATAGGGCGCGATCGTCTGGAAGGTCTGACCATCGGCAGCCTGGGACGCGGCAAGGCCCGAGCTCCCCGCCAGAACCGTGGCCGCAACAGCCAGCGCCGACATGCAAAAGCCGCGCCGGCTGACTTTATAGTGCCTTGCCCGCCATGCCATATGATGCCTGCCTCAACCGTGCCCCGCATCATTTTGCCCGGCTTGGGCGTAAAAATCAACGTCTTGCACAACGACGGCGCAACATGTCCCCGTTAAAAAAGCTCTCTGACGAGGCCGCCGAACAGCCCGGCATCGTGCGAGGGCGCGCCGCCTCCCGCCCGAAGATGCGGGTTATTGTGCCGTGTCGAGCGAGCGCATTTTCAGCGCGTCCGTCAGGTTGAGCGGCCCGGTTTTGACGAAATGGTTGCTGAGCGCAATCGGTGAACTATCGTAAAAGCTGACCTTTTCGACATGCGGCTTGGCATGGACGCGCGCGACATGGCGCTGCGGGGCGCGGGCCGGCACCGAAATCTGGAAGGGGCGCATCGGTGGCAGCGGCACGTTGGCGGCGGCGTGATTCGTGGCTGCCGCGCCCTGACGCAAAGCTGCGGCATCGAGATTAGCCATGGCCAGTTGCTGGTCGTGGCGCTTCGGGTTGGAAGCCAGCATGGTTCCGGGCGGCAGCGCCATGCCATTCAATGTGGCAGGCTGGCCATCAGTGCGCAGGCTGGCCATCAGCATTTTGGTGTCATGACCACCAAGCGGTGCGGGCGCCAGATATTGCACATGCACCAACGCCGTGCCCTGTTGAATGAAGCCCAGCAAGGTGGCGGCATTCTTGGAGACGTCCATGATGCGACCCTTGGCATAAGGCCCGCGGTCATTGACCCGCACGATGATCGAACGCTTGTTGGTGAGATTCGTGACCCGCGCATAACTGGGCAGCGGCATGGTCTTGCTGGCGGCGGATATGGCCGCCATGCTGAAGACTTCGCCATTGGCGGTGCGTCGGCCGTGAAAATCAGCCCCGTACCAGGACGCCATGCCGACTTTGTTATAGCTCTTGGTCGAGGGATAATAGGTGTGGCCCGCCACAACGTAGGGCCGCCCGACAAAATAATGCCCGCCGCCAGTGTGGATTTTCTCGCCAGCCAAAGCCACGCGCGGCGATGCGACTACGCCATATTTGGGATCGATCTGCGATTTCGATGACAGGGCCAGATTTTGATGCGGGGCTTGTGCGCAGCCCGCCATCAGCACGGCGACGCCGCCGAGCAAGGCAAATGTGCTGGAAGTGCGCATGAACTGGGGCGATGTCCAAAGGCGGCGATCCTTGCGCGCACGAAACGCACCAGCACCAGCTTGCGACTGGCGGCTCACTTTCAAGCAAGGCATTCAATCATCCCTCTATTTCACTCGAAACGCACAACAAGCCATGGCCTTTCGTCAGCCCGACCCGTCTCGAAACTATCCAACCCCACGAGTGCTTGATCCCAAAAACCGGTATCAAACCCGTTAAACTAAAAATCTCCTGCGCACAATTTCGTCCCAAGGTTAACGCAAAACAACCATTTTGTCCCGCATCCTTTGGTCGCATGGGTCGTGCGCCCTGCCCGATTGGCAGACTGGATGCCTTGAAATGCCGTCAAACTGTTTAAGGTTTCCTTAAAGATCGGCATCAGGGGGCGGTCGGCAAGGCGTTGCAATTGCCACAGTCATCTGGCAAAAGCACATCGCCGGAGGGGTGGTCGAGTGGTTTAAGGCAGCGGTCTTGAAAACCGCCGTGGGTGCAAGCCCACCGTGAGTTCGAATCTCACCCCCTCCGCCACCAAAACTCCCCGCGTTGCGGCATTTGGGGCTCGCTCCTGCCTTTGATGGGATGTCTTGGCCGCTGGGGCCTGCTGTCTTTGCAAAATCGCCGGTTCCGGATGACAGACGAGGTTTTAGTCTCTAGGCTGCCGGAATGTCGAACGAGCCCTGGACGGATGAGGAAAACGACCGGATCGTTGCGGATTATTTCGCCATGCTGGCTGATGATGCTGAAGTACGGCCCTACAGCAAGGCGGAGCATCGGCGAAGACTTCTGCCGCTGCTGAATGGCCGTTCCGAGGGGTCGGTCGAGTTCAAGCACCAAAACATCAGTGCCGTGCTGAAGGGTCTCGGCGAGGATTGGATCGCAGGCTACAAGCCCGCGTTCAATTTTCAGATGTCTCTGGTCGATGCGGTTGCGCGCTGGCTCGCGCGCTACCCTTCCTGGCTCAACCGCATGGCGCGCGCCCCCTTGGCCACCGGGCTGCATGAGGCCACATCGCTGTGGGTTGGCCCGCCGCCAACATTGTCCAATCAGCCCCCGCCACAGGAACTGGAACAGATGTTGCACATCGCGCGAAAGTTTGATGTCGCGGGCCGCGACGAGCGCAACCGCGCACTCGGTCGCGCCGGTGAGGAACATGTGCTCGCCTACGAGCGGACTTCACTTCTTGCCGCAGGGCGCGAGGATCTGGCACGCAGGGTGCGCTGGGTGTCACAAGAGGATGGCGACGGCGCGGGCTACGATATCGGGAGCTTTGAACGGGATGGACGCACGCGCCTGATCGAAGTGAAAACGACGAATGGGTGGGAGCGCACCCCCTTCATGATCAGCAGAAACGAACTGGCTGTGGCCGAAGAACGCCGCTCGGAATGGTGCTTGTTCCGACTCTGGAATTTTTCGCGCGAACCAAAAGCCTTCGAACTGCATCCGCCGCTCGATGCCCATGTCGCCCTGACGGCGACCACCTTTCAGGCAAGCTTCCAATAAAGCGCAGTTGCCGCCAGTTCACTCCTGCCGGAATGATGCGCATCCCGGCTCAGTCGCCAGCCCTCGCTTTGCCAGCTTCATCTTGTCACGGGCGTTTGCGGGAAGCTTAGTTGCTCGCGGGCGCGCCAGTCATTGGTGACGTAATTGAGGATCACGGATTTGCGCACGCCTTTGATCGGCCGCTTTTCAAAACCGTGCCAGGTGTTGGTGCCCGGCACGAACACCATGGCGCTGTTGGGAACAAAGGGCGAGCGGCCATAATGGGTGTCATGGTCGCTGTAAATGTCCGTGCCCAGCGTCTCGTGCCCCTCAAGGCCCGAGAGATAGATGAGGCAGGTGAATTTCTTCACGCCGAGATCGGTGTGTGGTTCCAGCCAGAACCCGTCGATATCCTGCGCATATTCGAGCCGCAGATAGGTGCCAGCAAGCGGGGCGCCAAACACGTCCTCAAGCGTTGCGATGGTGCCGGGGCTCTGCAGAGCCTGCGCCGTTTGCGCCATGACCGGAAACCGCGCCATGGCCGCAGCATCGAAATAGGAGCGCGTGTCATTATGGAGTTCGCGCTTGCCGGAAACACCACCGAGCGCCGGAGCGTTGAAGGGCAGATCATTCAGAGCCTGCGCCACCGCGGCCGGGAAAAGCTCATTCAGAAAAGCATGAGGGTACGGCGTAGCAACGCGCCGCGCCATTCGCGCGCTGGAACAAAAACTTGCGGCAATGGCAGTGGCGGTGTAGGGCATGACGGCTCCGAACGGCATCAGGCAACGTCCTACCCGCCCGTTAAGCTTACTGCAAGGCGATTCGTACAATGTCTGCCCCAGTTGATGGGCCCGTCGGGGACATTTTAAGTTCAAGGATTATTGATGACTTTGGAAGCTGCGGCACTTGCTGCCACCAAGCCACAGACACGGCTCAAGGATAATTGTCTCCAGGTGCTGGCAAGGCTTGATGACATTGTAACGGCGCAGCCCTGGCTGGTGCTGCTGGCCTTCGTGCCGCTCTGGACGATTTACGCCGTCATATCCAACGGTGCCGCCGACATTCACACTGATACTGCCGAGGCTTATAGCTGGGGCCGGGAAATGTTGTGGGGCTATTACAAGCACCCTCCTTTCTGGTCATGGATCGCCCATGATTGGTTTGCGGTGTTCCCGATCAGCTCGTGGAGCGCCTACCTCCTGTCGACCGTCAATGTGGCGTTGGGGCTGTATTTCGTGCGTCGAGTGGCTGCGTATTTTCTGCCCGATACCGCATCGCAATGGAGCGCCACGCTCGCTCTGGCATTGATGCCGGTTTATACGTTTTTGACGATGCTGTTCAACGCCAACACCATTCAGTTGTCGGTCTGGCCAGCAACAGCATGGACGTTTCTGGCGATGATGGAGAAGCTGGAAGGGCGCCGCGCCGCCTTGGCCGGCCTGCTCATGGCTTGCGCCCTGCTCTCGAAATACAATGCCCTGCTGTTTCTGGCCTGCCTGTTCGCCGCCTCGCTGGTGCATCCAAACGGTCGCAAATTCTGGACTTCGTCCTTGCCATTTTTTGCAGCGCTGGGGTTTTTGCCGCTGACATTGATGCATTTGTGGTGGCTGGTGCAGAATAATTTCCTCCCCTTTCATTACTTCCATGGCGAGGAAATCTATCCTTACGCGCGCTCGATCCCGAGCGCATTGGGCTTTCTGGTAGCGATGGTGCTCTACAGCCTGCCGGCGTTGCTGGCACTGGTCGTGGCGTCACGGACCATGCGCGTGGCCTGGCCAAAACTGGCGATGATGCCAGTTCTTGCGATCCTGACCTTCGGCCCGACCACCACCAGCGCCGTTGCCTGTGCCGCGTTGCAGACCAAATGCTCGGCACTGTGGGGCATGCAGAACCTGTTCACCGTGCCGATCTTTGTCATCACGCTGCTGCCGGCCTTCGTCGGAGCCGTGGCGCTGCGGCGGATGTGGCGCATCAATGCGACATTTCTGGCGGTAACGCTGGTGATTTCACCCATAGTCGCCGTGGCCACTTTCGAGGCCCATACACGTGCTGCCAATTCGCCGCGCACCGAACTGGCGCTGAAACTTACGGAATGGTGGCACCAGAATGTCGGGGGACGCTGGAAAATTGTCGGCGGCAACGACATTTATTCCATGGGCGCGGCATTTTCGAGCCCGGATCATCCGGTGTTTGATCTCAATGTCATGCCGCTCGCGACCCCATGGATCACCCCCGCACTGGCAAAGGCCCAGGGGGCGCTTTACATCTGCAAGTCGGATGACGCGCTCTGCATTGCCAAAGCCAAGGAGGCGACGGGGCCGCAGGCGGAACTCCTCACCATGAGCGCCGCAAAGCGCCTTTGGTGGCTGATCGCGCCTCGGCGCCATTTCGTGATCGTCGTGCAGCGTCCGCAGGCAAATAACAAGGCGACATAGGGGCTCCGGCGTGAAGCTGCCGATTGCAGTGCCGCGTTGTTTCGGGCATGAAGATCTGGCTGTCATTTCAGGAACCCCAAAGCCATGAACGCCGTCGTCTCACCGCCCTCCCCCTATTCCTCCGCCCTGAGCACCTCCAACACCGAAGCCCATACGCTATCGGTGCTGGTGGACAATGATCCGGGCGTTCTGGCGCGGGTCGTTGGGCTGTTTTCCGGACGGGGCTACAATATCGAGAGCCTGACGGTGGCCGAAGTCGCGCATGCCGAACATTTGTCCCGCATCACCATCGTCACCTCCGGCACCCCGGAAGCCATCGAACAGATCGGCCATCAGCTTGATCGGCTGGTGCCGGTGCATCACGTCACTGATCTGACGCTGAAAGGCGGGGCGATCGAGCGCGAACTGGCGATGGTCAAGGTGCAGGGCAAGGGCGATAACCGGGTTGAGGCTTTGCGCCTCGCCGATGCGTTTCGGGCGCGCGTCATTGATGCCACGACCCAGAGTTTTGTGTTTGAATTGACCGGACGCACCGACAAGATCGATCAATTCATCGAATTGATGCGGCCCATCGGGCTTATCGACGTGTCGCGCACCGGCGTTGCCGCCATATCACGCGGTGCCTTGCCACTGTGAACAGCGCCAATCTTTTTTCGCTGGCATTGTTCTGCTTTGTGGCTTCAATCACGCCGGGGCCGAATAATCTGATGCTGATGAGCTCCGGCCTGACCTATGGCATGCGCCGGACCTTGCCGCACATGATCGGTGTGGCTTTAGGCTTCATGTTCATGGTCCTGCTGGTGGGGCTTGGCATCAATGCGCTGTTTGCGATTTTTCCGTGGCTCGACACGTTTTTGAAGATCGCCAGCATCATCTATTTGTTGTGGCTTGCCTACAAGATCGCCACGGCGGGTGTGGTGCATAGTTCCGGCGGCGGCAGCGGCACGCCGCTGACCTTCCTGCAGGCGGCGTCTTTCCAATGGGTCAATCCGAAGGCGTGGATGATGGCGGTGACAGCGGTGGCGGTCTATGTTCCGGCCTCGCAATTTGCCTTCGATCTTGCGGTGGTGACGCTGATTTTCGGCGTGATCAACCTGCCCTGCATTGCGGTATGGGCTTCGTTCGGCACCTTGCTGCGCCGCCTCGTCGATAATCCCAAGGTCATGCACACCATCAACATCGCCATGGCGATTGCACTGGTCGCCTCGCTGGCACCGGAAGTGCGGCAACTGGCGGCGCTGGCAAACTGGAATCTCTAGGCTTGCCTTGGCGTGAATTTGGGCTATCACAACCGGCGTGATTGTCGCGTTGGTATGAGGTCAATCCCCCCTCAACGCCTTGCCAAAAGAGGCCCATGATGCCGTTTCCTCACGTTATTTCACGTCGCCGCTCGGTCATGTTTTGTGCCATGGCAGGCTGCGCGCTGCTGCTGGCCGGATGCAACACCACATCGACTGCTGCCGGGCCTGCGGGATTTGGGTCGGCAGAATTCACGCCGCACGGTTACGCCCTGCCCCACGGCAAGGGTTGTAATGTGCGCGTCGCCCGCTATCGGGCCGTGATCGACAATGACGTGCATATCGGCCAGGTCAACGCCCAGGTTTCAAAGACCATCTACCACGAAATCGACAAGGCGGCGCGGGTCTGTGCCGCTGGTCATGATGCCAAGGCGCAGGCGATGATTCGGGCCTCCGAAATCAAATACGGCTATCCCTCGACCATTTGATCACAGGTTCAATTGACCCGTGGCGACGATGACGGCCGCTCCGGCGACGCTCGCCCCTGTCAGCGCGCCAGCTTCAATGTCCAGTCCAAGGATGATTTCACTGCGGCGACCCATGTGCTCGCCTTGAGTGATGCGTATCAAATGGGCGCCGTCGAGCCAGCTCTCGAAGCACATCATCACACCGGCGAATGCCGCTGCGGCGGAGCCGGTGGCCGGATCTTCACGCAGATCCGGCGTGGTGAAGAACATGCGCGCCCGGTAACCTTGGGCTGAGGGCACGCTATCTTCAGCATAAATGAAGACGAGGCCCCTGGCCGCTGCAAAGGCGCCATCCCACAGCGCGCGCACAGGCGCCAGCCTGCCAAGGAGATCGGCAGCGCGCAGCGGCACGAAAATCAGTGGATTGCCCGCCGACCACAGGCCGGGCACATGCGTGCCAAAGCCGATGTCGGAAACGTCAAGGCCAAGCGCCGCGGCGATTTTGGCATGATCGAGCGCCGCCTCGATCTGGTGCGGCTCTTCGATGAGGTCAAACCTCGCGCGCAAGGTGCCGGCCTTGTCGCGCCAGACAGCGCAAGGCACCGGCCCGACGCCCTCCTCCAGTACCAAGGACAACTCGCGCCCCTTGATCATGTCCGCGGCGCGCACATGCGCCAGCAGTGCGGCGGTACCGATGGTGGGGTGGCCGGCAAAGGCCAATTCGCGATCAGGCGTGAAAATCCGCAGTCTGGCGGTATTGACCGGGTCACGCGGCTCCATGACGAAGACGGTTTCCGACAGGTTGAATTCGCGCGCGATTGCTTGCATCTCGTGGTCGGAGAGCAGATCGGCTTCCAGCACCACCGCCAGCGGGTTGCCCGCGAAGCGT
>JAJZGX010000136.1 GCA_021804825.1 Pseudomonadota bacterium
ATGGCGAGCGTTAGCGAAGCCAACCAGTGGTCTCGTGAAAACAATACTGTAGCGCGACCCGAGCCCCTCAGTTGCTTTGTCGCTTCGCGCCGCGCCATGACGGCTGGGATGACGGGCGGGGGCGGTGACCTTGAAAAACACCCCTAACACATCAAACACTATCCGCTAGCGGCGGATCTTGCCAGGTCAGCCCGCAAATCCGGGGCGCTGCCGAACAATCTGATGTGCTCAGCGACAGCATAGCGGTCGGTCATGCCGGCGATATAATCGGCGATGGAACGCGCGCTCGGTGCTGGGCTGCGCCATTCTTTCGGCAAATCCTCAGGATGTTCGCGAAACCGCATGAACAGCGCCTCAAGCAGGGCCTCGGCATCGCGGCGCACCGCCATGATGGCCGGATAGCGGTACATGTGGGCGAAGAGAAATTGTTTGATGCTGCGCTCGGCTGCGGCCATGGCGGGCGAGAAGGCCACCATGGCGCGCGCCTGCGAACGTACCAAAGCGACGCTGTCGATGTGATGTTCGCGCAGCCGCGCGGCGCTGGTCACCAGCACATCCTCGATGAACCGGGTTATGACGCGGCGGCCCAATTCATGGATGCGGCGCGGCGTGGCAAGGCCGGGATGAAGCCGCGCGATCTCTGCCAGAAGCTCGGCCAGAAATGGCACAACGGCAAGATCATCGAGGGTGAACAGCCCGGCACGCAGGCCATCATCAAGGTCATGGGCATTGTAGGCAATATCGTCGGCCAAAGCCGCCGTTTGCGCCTCGGCGCTGGGAAAATGGCCAAGATCAAGCGGAAAAAGGGCATTAAATTCGAGAATGTATCCGGCAATGGGGCGTCGTGGCGGGCTTCCGGTCGCATGCTCGCCAAGAAGCGGGCCATTGTGTTTGGCCATGCCCTCAAGGGTTTCAAATGTCAGGTTGAGCCCGTCAAAGCCGGCGTAGCGATGTTCCAGCTTGGTGACGAGGCGCAAAGCCTGGGCGTTGTGATCAAAGCCGCCCTGCCCGGCCATGACCCGATGCAGGGCATCCTCGCCAGCATGACCGAAAGGCGGATGTCCCAGATCATGGGCAAGAGCAATGGCCTCGGCGAGATCATCATCGAGTTTCAGGCCGCGCGCCAGAGCCCGCGCGATTTGCGCAACTTCGATCGTGTGGGTCAATCGCGTGCGGAAGTGGTCGCCCTCGAAGGGCACGAACACCTGGCTTTTATGCGCAAGGCGGCGAAATGCCGTGGCATGAACGATCCGGTCACGATCCCGCTGAAAGGCGCTGCGGGTCGGCGAATCGGCCTCGGCGACCAGACGGCCGCGGCTGGCCCCGGCGTCACAGGCATAGGAGGCAAGGTGATTTAATCCATTGTTCATGATTTGACTGAAAGCTGATCGCCGGTCTGGTTGAATATGCACACCATCAAGCCTATCTTTCATGCTGAAATCAAGCCGGAGTTTGCCCATGACCAGCGTCCTGCAAGATGTCGTCCTGACTGACCGCGCTGCGTCACGCGTTGCCAAGGTGCTGGCCAGAGAGCCTGCCGGGTCGGCCTTGCGAATCAGTGTGCGCGGTGGTGGCTGCTCGGGCTTCCAATATGATTTTGCCATTGATGCCCAGCGCCAGGGGGATGATCTGGTGATCGAGCATGGCGACGCCACGGTGCTGATCGATTCGACCTCGCTTGATTTCCTGCACGGCGCGCGCATCGACTTCGTCGATGATCTGATCGGCCAGGCCTTCAAGATCGATAATCCCAACGCCGTGTCATCTTGTGGATGCGGCGTCAGCTTCTCGGTCTGACAGCCGATCTATCCACATTTGTGCACAGGGCCAAACCGAAACCGCGCTTGCGGACGTGGCAGAATCATGGCGTTAATATGACGATGATCGTGCCGCATGACAGAGCCTAGCTTCTACATCTTGTGGCCGTGAACGGTTTTTTAACTAGCTGTAGTCACTTTCGCGTTGACAGGCCCCAGCTTTGCCGCGATGACGTGTCATAGTGGAAGATGCGTCATCAAGGTTGCGGCTCGGCCTGCAGCAGGAGTGCGCGGCCTCGCGCTGCGAGTGCGCATTCGCGATTTGCGTTGTGATGTGAAGTGATCTTGTTTGCCATGTTCAAGCCTGCGGGATCGGCTCCGCGCCCAGAATTCGAGGAAAAGACATCATGCATATCCAACGGCGCATCAGCACGACATCAGCAGGGGACGGCGCCTTCGCGGGCGTTGCCTTCACGACGACCCGCTCGGAAATTCGCAACCCGGATGGGTCGGTGGTGTTTGCGCTGGAAAATGTCGAAGTACCGGCGAGCTTCAGCCAGGTTGCCAGCGACGTGCTGGCACAGAAGTATTTTCGCAAGGCCGGTGTGCCCGCCCGCCTGAAGCGCGTCGAGGAGAACAACGTCCCCTCGTTCCTGTGGCGCTCGGTTGCGGATGGCGAGGCGCTTGGCGCTTTGCCCGAGAGCGAGCGTTATGGTTCCGAGACTTCCGCCAAGCAGGTGTTTCACCGGCTGGCCGGAGCCTGGACCTATTGGGGCTGGAAGGGTGGCACCTTTACCGTGGAAGCGGATGCCCGCGCCTTTTACGATGAGCTTTGCCAGATGCTGGCGCGCCAGATGGCGGCGCCCAATTCACCGCAATGGTTCAATACCGGGCTGCATTGGGCCTATGGCATCGACGGCCCCGGCCAGGGACATTTTTATGTCGATCACGAGACCGGCAAGCTGACAGCGTCGAAATCGGCCTATGAGCACCCGCAGCCGCATGCCTGCTTCATTCAATCGGTGGCGGATGATCTGGTCAATGACGGCGGCATCATGGATTTGTGGGTGCGCGAGGCGCGCCTGTTCAAATATGGTTCCGGCACGGGGTCGAATTTCTCCAAACTGCGCGGCGAAAGCGAGAAATTGTCCGGGGGCGGCAAGTCATCCGGGCTGATGTCGTTCCTGAAAATCGGCGACCGCGCCGCCGGGGCGATCAAATCGGGTGGCACCACGCGGCGCGCCGCCAAAATGGTGGTGGTTGATGTCGATCACCCGGATATCGAGGCCTATATCGACTGGAAGGTGAAGGAGGAGGAGAAGGTTGCCGCGCTGGTGGCAGGCTCCAAAACCGTCAAGCGCCACTTGAAGGCGCTGATGAAGGCATGCCTCAACTGCGAGGGCGAGAATGACGATTGCTTCAACCCCGAGAAAAACCCGGCGCTGAAGCGCGAGATCAAGCTGGCGCGGCGCGCCGATGTGCCCGATGGCATGATCAAGCGGCTGATCCAATATGCCCGTCAAGGCTATACCGACATTTCCTATGCCACCTATAATACCGATTGGGATTCAGAGGCTTATCTGACGGTCGCGGGGCAGAATTCCAACAATTCGGTGCGCGTCACCGATGAGTTTCTACGCGCCGTCGAAAATGATGGCGACTGGCACCTGATTCGCCGCCTCGATGGCAAGACCCACAAGGTGGTGAAGGCCCGCGATCTCTGGGAGAAGATCGGCATGGCCGCCTGGGCCTCGGCCGATCCGGGCCTGCAATATCACACCACCATCAATGACTGGCATACCTGCAAGGCGGCGGGCGAGATCATCGCCTCCAACCCCTGCTCGGAATACATGTTTCTTGATGATACCGCCTGCAATCTCGCCTCGCTCAACCTGCTGCAATTTTGCAAGGCCGATGGCCGGATTGATCTGGCGCTCTACGAGCACGCCGTGCGTCTGTGGACGATCGTGCTGGAAATCTCGGTGTTGATGGCGCAATTCCCCTCGAAGGAAATCGCGCGCCTTTCTTATGAATACCGCACGCTCGGGCTTGGCTTTGCCAATATCGGCGGCCTGCTGATGTCGTCGGGCACACCCTATGATTCCAACGAGGGCCGCGCCATCTGCGGGGCCTTGTCGGCGATCATGACCGGCGTCTCCTATGCCACATCTGCGGAAATGGCCGGCGAGCTTGGGACGTTCAAAGGCTATAAGGCCAATAGCAGCCACATGCTGCGGGTGATCCGCAACCATCGGCGTGCCGCCTATGGCGAGGTGGCTGGCTATGAGGGGCTATCGGTGGCACCGGTGCCGCTCGATCACGCCAACCTCAAGGATGCAGCGCTGGGCACGCACGCCCGGGCGGCGTGGGACAGCGCACTCAAGCTTGGCGAGCAGCATGGCTTTCGCAATGCCCAGGTCAGCGTCGTTGCACCGACCGGCACCATTGGCCTTGTGATGGATTGCGACACCACCGGCATCGAGCCGGATTTCGCGCTGGTGAAATTCAAGAAACTGGCGGGCGGCGGCTATTTCAAGATCATCAACCGCGCCGTGCCGCAAGCGCTGCGGGCGCTGGGCTATCGTGAGCATGAGATTGCCGAGATCGAGGCCTTTGCTGTTGGCCATGCCAGCCTTCGCCAGGCACCCGGCATCAACCACGCGACGCTTGGCGCCAAGGGCTTTTCCAGCGAGAAGCTGGAGGCTCTGGAAAAGACTCTGGCCTCGGCTTTCGATATCAAGTTTGTGTTTAACAAGTGGTCGTTAGGCGTTGATTTCCTGAAGGATACCCTGAAGGTTCCCGCCGCCAAACTCGATGATCCGGAATTTGACCTGCTGAGTTTCATCGGGTTTTCGCGCGCCGAAATCGAGGCGGCGAACATTCATGTTTGCGGCGCGATGACGGTGGAAGGGGCACCGCATTTGAAGCTCGCCGATTATGCGGTGTTCGATTGCGCCAACCCCTGCGGGCGCACCGGCAAGCGCTTCCTGTCGGTGGCGAGCCACATCCAGATGATGGCAGCGAGCCAGCCGTTCATTTCCGGGGCGATCTCGAAAACCATCAACATGCCCAATGACGCCAGCGTCGAGGATTGCAAGGACGCCTATCTCCTGTCCTGGCGTCTGGCGCTGAAAGCCAACGCGCTTTATCGCGATGGCTCGAAGCTGTCGCAGCCGCTGAATGCCCAACTCATTCAGGACGACGACGATGAGGACGGCGATGCCGTTGAAGCGCTGCTGGCGCAGAACGCCCCTGCCCGCGCGACGCAGGTGGCCGAGAAAATCGTCGAGCGCATTGTCGAGCGCGTCGAGCGGGCACGTGAGCGCGAAAAACTCCCGGATCGGCGCAAGGGTTATACGCAAAAGGCGGTGGTGGGCGGCCACAAGGTCTATCTGCGCACCGGCGAATATCAGGACGGGCGGCTGGGCGAGATTTTCATCGACATGCACAAGGAAGGCGCGGCCTTCCGCTCGGTGATGAATAATTTCGCCATCGCCATCTCACTTGGCCTGCAATATGGCGTGCCGCTGGAGGAATATGTCGATGCCTTCACCTTCACGCGCTTTGAACCGGCCGGGCTGGTGCAAGGCAATGATGCGATCAAGAATGCGACCTCGATCCTCGATTACGTATTCCGCGAACTCGCTATCTCCTATGTCGGACGGCATGATCTGGCGCATGTCCGGCCGGAGGATCTAGGCCCGGCGGCGCTGGGCGGCGGGGTTGATGAGGGGCGGCCATCGCCCTCCAGCAATGCCTCGGTGGTTTCTAAAGGACTGGTGCGCTCGAAAACCGACCGCCTGATGCTGGTGCCAAGCCCCGTGAAAGTCGCGCCTGAAGCTGTAACCATGTATGCGACCGATGGTGCCACAGCGCTGAAGGGCCACGTTGAAGCCACTGATGGCGATGACATGGGTGCCCTTGGCTGGTCAGCCCCGCACCCGACGCCAGCCGACAAGCGCGCAGAAGCACGCATGAAGGGCTATGTCGGCGAAGCCTGCCCGGAATGCGCCAATTTCACCATGGTGCGCAATGGCACCTGCCTGAAATGCGACACCTGCGGATCAACGACGGGGTGCAGCTGAGGGAG
>JAJZGX010000137.1 GCA_021804825.1 Pseudomonadota bacterium
GCCAGCCAAAGCGCGCCCCCATTATGCTTATGCGATTTTGCTGGGCGCCTTGACCGCATTTGCCGGGTCAGTGGCGCTGCATATGCTGCAGGGCCCGCAGGCCGACGTCGCCGGTTTGCAAGCCAAGGTCGCCTCGCTCCAATCCCAGCTTGGCAAAGTCGCCGACGAAAGCGCCAAATCGCGCCTTGGCATGGCCAGCGATCAGGCCCGCATGGCGCAGCTCTCGGCGGCTATGGACAAGCTCGCCGGCCCGAAATCAGCCACCACATTGGCCCAAAGCGCCCAAAGCGATCTGGCGCAGCCGCCAACCGCCGCTGCTGGCACGCCTGCCCCGCAATCAGCCGCTTCGGTCACCGCGCTGACGGCGCTCTCGGCCTCGATGACGGCGCTTCAGAGCAAGGTTGCGACGCTTGATCAGAATATGCCCAAGGTCAATGCCGCCCTCGCCGCCAATGAAAGCGCGATTGCGGCCAACAAGGCGCAGATTGCGACCGCCATGGCGACACCGCAAGGTGCTGCGCTTGCCGTCGTGACCCAAAATATCGCCGCAGCCCTGCAGCAGGGTCGCGGTTTCCCGATCGAATTCAAAGCCTTGCAAGGCCTGCATGTCGATGCCGCATTGCTCGCCCCCTTGGCCAAAGTCGCAGACAAGGGGCCAGTCTCCACGGCTGCGCTCGCCACCAGTTTTGCCCCCGTATTGGCGGCCATAACCAAGGCTGAAACGCCCGCCACGCCGGCCCCGCAGGGCGTCATGGGCTGGATCGGCGCCAAGGCGGCGACGCTGGTGCAGGTGCGTGATACGCGCTTGCCGGTCGGCAATGCGCCGGGCGCGGGCGCCGCCAAAGTTGAAGCGGCGCTGCGCCAAGGCAATGACGCGCTTGCGTTGCAAGACTGGCAAGCCCTGCCGGACGCTGCCAAGAAACTCGGCGCTGACTGGGTTGAAGCCTTGCAGCAGCGGGTTGCTGCCGAGGCGACAGTGCAGAAACTCTCCGAGGAGGCATTGGCGGCCATGACCAGCCAGATGGCGCATCCGCAATGAATGAAATCCGCTGAGCTATGGTATCATCAATGTTTTGAAATGTTGATTTGCAAATCTGAGAGGCGTCCATGATCCGCGTTTTGATGTTCATTCTCGTGCTGGCCTTGGCGGCTTGGGCCGCATTCTGGCTTGCGGCGCAGCAAGGTGGCCTGGCGCTGACATGGAACCACCATCAAGTGACGATGACATTCGGCGTTGCCGTTGTCGCGCTGATTCTGGCAGCTTTGGCTTTGAGCCTGGCTTTTGCGCTGGTGCGCTGGGCTTTCGCGCTGCCCTCGGTTCTGGCCTACGCCAACCGCATCAGACGCCGCAACAAGGGCCTGGCGGCGCTCACGCAAGGCATGGTTGCGGCCGGGGCCGGCGACACCCAGCGCGCCCGCCGCGCCGCATCTGACGCCACCAGGTTGTTGCCCAACGAGCCGATGGCGCTTCTGCTTTCGGCCCAAGCCGCGCAGCTCGCCGGGGATCGCGAAGGTGCTCAGACTGCCTTCACCAGGATGAGCCAGAACCCGACGACCAAACTGCTCGGCCTGCGCGGCCTGCATGTGGAAGCGCGGCGGCGCGGTGATGAAGCCGCAGCCGTGCATTATGCCCTTCAGGCGCGTCAGCTTGCGGTGCTGCCATGGTCGAGCGAAGCTGTGCTCGAAGATCAGATCCGCCGGGGCGACTGGACCAGCGCCATCACGACGGTGGATGCCAATGCTTCCGCCAAAATCATCGATAAGGCCACGGCCAAACGCCACCGCGCCGTGCTGCAGACCGCTGCGGCGCTGGCGGCAAATCAGAACGATCCCGATTCGGCGCTGCGTCTGGCGCAAGACGCGCTGGCCAATGCGCCGGGGCTGGTGCCCGCGGCCGAACTGGCTGGCCGCCTGCTGACGCGGCGCGGCGACATCAGGCGCGCGGTGAAAATCCTTGAAAAGGCCTGGATCGAAAATCCCCACCCCGAGATTGCCGCCGCCTATCTTGATGTGCGGCCCGGTGATTCGACCGCAGATCGCATGGCCCGCGCCCAGACGCTGGCCCGGCTCAAACCCCGGCATGCCGAGAGCCACCTCACCGTGGCGCGGGCGGCGCTGGACGCCAAGGATTTTGCGGCAGCGCGCCGGGCGCTCGATAATCTGGTGTCCGAAGCACCGGCGGGCGAGGCGCTGACAAGGCGCACCTGCCTCACCCGGGCCGAACTCGAAGACCGCGAAAGCAACAATATCGGCGGCGTGCGCGAATGGTTGGCACGCGCTGCAAACGCCAATCCGGACCCGGCATGGGTCGCCGATGGCGTCGCGCAGGATCATTGGGCACCGGCGTCACCCCTCACCGGCAAGCTGGACGCTTTTCAATGGCAGGGCGTGCAGGCGCCGCGCAGCACCAGCACCATGATCACCAGCAATGCCTGGGATCCCGCGCACATGCTGGCGCTGCCGGTCACGGCGGCTGCACCAACGGTGCTGAACTCACCTCCGCTCGCTGTGGAATCAACGCCCCGCCCCGTGGCGGAACCATCCCCTGTCCTGCCCCCCGCCCCGGCAGCCGCCCCCGCGGCCGAAAAAATCAGGGTTGCGGCAAAAAATGGTGTTGCGGTGCTGCCGGTGGTGTTTCCCATCAAGCTAGCCCCGGACGATCCGGGAGCCGACACGCCGCCATCCGATGAGGACGAAGCCGAAGTCCCGCGCCGTCTGGCCTTGTAAGACGCAGCTTTGACCTTGCCATGAGCCGGGCTCTTGGCTAAGGACGTGGAATACAAAGTGTAGCCGCCTTAGCTCAGCTGGTAGAGCACCTCATTCGTAATGAGGGGGTCGGGGGTTCGAATCCCTCAGGCGGCACCAGCAACAATCCCCGAAAGCCCCCATCCAGGCCCCAAGCAAGCGCGCCGCCACACCTGCACCGGCTGGGTCGTGATCCATCAAATACAGATCAAGCACATTCAAAGTCTTAGGGAATTTGTTGGCCGGCCGCGACGGATAGTGATGATCACTATGTTTTCGCTGTGGCACTCTGAGTGTCAGACGCGTTGAAAGCGACTAGGGCGGTGCCCACCGTTTTGACATATCCACGCCCTGCCCGAATGCTCGCTCGACATCATGGCGGACCCGCGGCGCGGCTGGAGGACCGCAAGAATTGCCGCAGTAAACTGGTGCCAAGGCATCGAACTCGGCCTTTCGATCACGAGTGATGTCTTATGTTGAAGGACGTTCGCGTTCAGTCCCATCCGACCTAATCGCTTCGCCGCTATCCTGATATTATCTCCGACGACACGGTTAAATTCGACAAAATACCGACGCATCAGTCGTTATCCTCAACTTTGTTGGTTGCGCAACATTGGGCACTGCGCGACGCGCGGGGGCGATGCAAAGATCACCTGGCAGGTGTCACGCCCTTCTGCCGCCCCTTCTCGTCGTAGATGTAGATCGAATTTCCACGCCGGACACTCACAGTCGAACCTGTGTAGCCCTTGAGGCCGTCATTCGGCCCGGAACCCGCACTGACGACGCCAAGCTGATGGCCTTTTTCGTTGTAAATGTAAACACTGGAACCTCGCTGAACGACGCTCCCGATGGCCATGGCACTACCCTCCTCAAAATAGGAATTTTTTCCCAATGTTTATACAGTTTGTATATTTCAATAAACCGACTAATCAACCTACGTAAGCGTCTTCAGCGCGCGACGGCCATCCACCACCTGACCAGCAAACTCCAGCGTGACCCGCGCCCCGATTTGGGCCCCGATGCAGCGGGCGAAGCGCTCACAGAACGTGCCCACCCGCATATCCAAGAGGCTCGGTTCCTTGAGCAGCCGATCTAGGCCAGTGGTCACAATCGTCGTGCTGCCGTGAACTACCCCACCGCAGTCCTTGGTGATGGCGATTTTCACGCCGGAGGGTAGGCCGATTTGCTGCTTAGTGCGCGCAATTACGTCCGAGAGGCTTGCCATCGTCAATCTCAATATGTCAATCTTTTCAAATTTGCTATCTTTTTTTGGATTTGCAAGAGGATTTATCAGAAAGAGGTGCGCCAAGCAATTCATGACGGGCCGTTCGAACAGCCAGTTGGGCAGTTATGCAGATGGCGAGATAAAAGGCCCCAAATTGCGGCTCTAGACGGTCGTTTGTTTTCAATGGCTTGGAAGCAGATTCCGCAACGTGTGGCGTCCCCTGGCAAGCTGCGTGAAGGTCGGGAAGAGAGATTTTTGAACGGAAATTCAATGGGATGAACGCAATGTGCATCCCGTCTCTAGTTCTCCCCGATGCGCTGCGCTCGCGTTCGGGTCGCTCCAAGAGGGAATGACAGTTAATAGATCAGGACTAGGCATCACATCATATTGAAATCATTGAAGAATACTGTCGGTCATGTACACCCGCCGACCGACCTGCACGGAAAAATCCAAGCCTAGTCAGAGGCTTGGCGGCTACCGCGGCATGGCCTTTTATCCCACCCTCATCCCGGATGCCATTCCAAACCGAATCGATCCTCTTGCCGAGTGGCTCGCGACAGGTTACATGTAACCAAATTAGAGGTTTGAATCATGGCCCCGGCGAGACGCTCTAAGCCCACCAAAGTGAAGGTGCGGGAGTACCGCGATCGGCTGCGCGCACAGGGCTTGCGGCCGATCCAGATTTGGGTGCCAGACGTGCGCGCCTCGTCCTTCCAGGCGGAGGCGCACCGGCAATCGCGGGCTGTGGCAGCGAGCGCCTATGTGGCTGACGATCAGGCGTTCATCGACGCGGTGTCCGACTGGCACGATGAATGAAGCGAGGCGAGGTCTGGACCGTCTCCGGTGGCAAGGACTATGCGGGCAAGCCACGCCCCGTCGTCATCGTGCAGGATGATTCCTTTAATGCGACCGACTCGGTCACGATTTGCGCCTTCACCACGGATCCGACCGAGGCGCCCTTGTTCCGGTTGCCAGTGGAGCCGAGCGAGCGCAACGGCCTGCGCGCTCCTTCCCGGCTGATGGTGGACAAGATCACCACCGTCCCGAAGTCCAGAGTCGGCCAGCGGATCGGACGGCTAGACGACGAGGATATGATCCGGCTCAACCAGGCCATGATGGTGTTCCTGGGGTTGGCCGTGTCATCGAGAATGGGCAGGAAAGGGGAATGATGAGAAACGCCGCGACCAAGGTGTATCCGGGTGTGTCGTGGCGCAATCTTGGGCCATTATGCTTGCCGTCTGCTGGCGTGATGTTGCCGACATGCCTTGGCCTGTCCTAAAACCTGCCCCCACCGCATTCGAGCAGCTTGAAGCGCTGCTGGGCTATCCTTGGCCGTTTCGGGGCCGGCCGCCGAAGCATGACCTCTCGACCAGGACCGTCACCGACCACTGGCCCGAGCATATCCCGTTCACGGAAGCCGAGGTGGAAGTGTTCGAGCCATGGTTCGGTGATCTCTTCGACGAGCTCTTTGGACCGCACCGATAAGGTGAGAAGGAGGCATTCGCCATGATCGTGCCGCTACGCGCCGCCCTTTACTTGCGCACCTCGACAGCCCGGCAGGCCGAGCAAGATGTTTCGATTCCGGATCAGAAGCCGCAGGGCGAGGCCTATTGCCTGTCACAGGGTTATCCGTTCGTGGAAACCTTCGAGGAACCGGGCGCATCCGCTACCAACGACCATCGCCCTGAGTTCCAGCGCATGATCGAGGCAGGCACGTCC
>JAJZGX010000138.1 GCA_021804825.1 Pseudomonadota bacterium
GGAGCGAACCCCGCCTGCGTGCTGTCGAAATAGCTGATGACAGCCTTGAGAGCCCGCAGTTGAATCAGATCATCACGCCCGCCGCGCGAAAAGGGTGGCAGGCCGTTTTCTGAGGATTTCGGATCAGGAAATACATTGGGGGCATTGGTGCCGCGATCGACCGCCGGGCAGCCTGTTTCGATCAGCCAGATCGGCTTGGACATCGCCACCCAACCGGTGGCGTTGGCAAGTTCAACCCCATTGACGCGCTCGACATGGGTGTTCGACCAAAAGCCCACCAAATCCTTGGCGCGAAACATCCAGGGCTTGCCAAAGGCCCCATCGGTGATCGGTGTGCGCTTCTGCGCAAAGCGGTCAGCCGCCGAAGCATAATAGAAATCATAGGCCTCGCCCGCCGCCATATTTGCGGCAAGGTAGTTTTGCTGATGCACCGAAGTCGCGATCCGTGCATCAAGATGAGCGGTGCCATCGCGCCAATCCGACAAAGGCCAATAGGCATCGAGCCCGATGAAATCGCAATGCGGCGAGGCCCAGATCGGATCAAGCGGAAAGCGCACTTCAGCGCCGCCGTCCAAGACATGCGTGCCATATTCACTCCAGTCGGCCGCATAGGAAACCTTGGTGGCGGCGCCAAGCACACCCTTCACATCGGCGCAAAGCTGCGCGAGGGCCAAAGCCGCCGGATAGATGCCGCTGGCAGAGCGCACGCGCGTGAGGCTCGCCAATTCCGACCCCACCAGAAATGTGTCAACGCCGCCAGCGCCTAGGCAAAGGGTGGCATAATGCAGAATAAACTGCCGAAACGACCACTCCCCGGCGGGCGGCATGACCGAGCCGAAGAAGGCCGCGACCTGCGCCCCTGCTTGTGGCGCAGCATCAACTGTGCCCGGCTGGCCCGGTGCCGGGAAGCAGGTGATGCGCCCGCGCCAGGGATAGGGAGATTGCGAGGCTGCCAATGACCACGGATCAGGCAAGGCATTGCCATTGGCAATATCCATCATCACGAAAGGATAGAAGGTGACGCCAAGACCGCGGGCTTTCAGGTCAGCAATCGCGGCGCTGACCGAGGCATCCGTCGGCGTGCCGCCATAGGCCGGCTGGCCATTATAAAGCGACACAGGTGTAGCCTGCGCGCGCGCCAGCCCGGCGACCTGCCAGTCACCGCCCAGCACCAGCTTGCTGGTATCTTCGACGCGTGGCGTGATGGTGCAAGAGCCACAGCGCAGATCATTGCCGAACCAAGCCACTACCAGCGCCACATTCTTCAGGTTCGGGCACAGCGCCTGCAAGGCGTCGACCGAGGCCGTCCAGTCGCTGACGCGCTGCAACTGGTGGCGATTTTCCGAAACGCTGCTGCCGGCACCAAGGCTGCTGGTAAAGGCCAGCGGCGAATAGGCAAATTCGCTGGCACCAGGGATGAGATCGACCGCCTGAATCATGGCGCCGAGACCAGAAATGGGGCGCACGACCTCAAAATTCAGTTGCGGGATGCGGTTGCCAAAATTGGCAAGCGGCATCAACTCGAAAACCACATAGGCCATGCCGCGATAGGCCGGTGCAAGCCCTTCCTTGGCAATGATCAGCGGGTCGGCGGTTTGCGTCTCGTCTCCAGTATAAACGCGCACATTCAGCAGGGTCAGATCGACTTCCTTGCCGTCGGCCCAGACACGCCGCACATAGGCTATTGGTCCCTCGCAAAGCCCAACAGCGAAATTAGCATAGTAATTGTAAGTGGTGACGCGCGGCCCAGTGCCCTTGCCACCGGAGCTTTGATGGCCGTTGACTTCGAGAAAACGGGTCGCCCAGATTACCTGTCCACCAATCCGCGCACGCCCATAAATACGTGGAATCGGCGTGCCCTCGACCGAGCCCATGCCATTGAGCATATGCAGGCGCGGCATCTGCGCATGGGTCAGATAGCCCATCAACCGATTGTCTATGACGCCGCCGGCAATGGCCCCCAGCGTGCGACCTGCAATCGCCCCCATCGGGCCACCCAACATCCCGCCCAAGGCCGCGCCAGCAGCCTGCAAAACCAGCGTTGCCATGGTAATCCTCGATCAAAATGTGGAGTTGCCCAGGCCGGGGCCCGGCAGACTCACGCAGCAATGCCCGGAAAGCCAAAGACCTGATCGAGATGGCGCAGCCAGAAGGGCGAAAGCGCCACCTCAGCCACGGCCGCGCCGTCATGGGCGTGGATCATCATGTCTTTGGCCGTGACGACGGCAAGGTGTTTGGCGGGCAGGTGAGCGCGCCAGCGAAACAGCATGACATCGCCCGCCTGCCAGTCCTTCTTGTCCTTTGGCACCAGATAGCGTCGGGCCGCGAAAAGCAGCGTGTCCTTGCCACCGGCCTCCGCCCAATCGGCGCTATAGGGTGGCGGCGCTTCCGGCTCCGGCCCGATGAGTTCGCGCCAGATGCCACGCACTAGACCGAGGCAATCACATCCCACATCGATCAGCGAAGCCTGATGCTGGTAGGGCGTGCCAAGCCATCGCCGGGCGCACAGCACGATGTCGGCGCGGGTCGTGCTGGCCGGGCCGCTCATCTGAAGAGACTCCCGCCATCCATGTTGAGATCCGCCTGACTTGGAAACTGCAACACCTGATCATTGCCAGGGATATGCGGAAATCCCCGGAAATTGGCGCTATTGCCGAATTTATCCTGACAGGTGGCGAAAAACTTGTCGCACCCAGCCGACACCGTGAAGGCATCGCCCACGACGATAGGGGCGGCCGCCGGAGTCCAAAGGGTCAGGGTATTGGCCCCGGCATAGACCGAATGTTGCTTGATGATGTAGGTCGCGCCGACATTTGCGCCCGTCGTGAAGCGCAATTCGCCGCCAGAGAACCAATCATTGGCATAGCCGATCAGCCCGGCGGCAAGATAAATCCGCCCATCCGTGGCGCTCACCTGATCGGTCGCAACAAAACTCGCGCCGGTGAGCGCCACCTTGCAGCGGGCATCCCCCAGATCGGCCGCGCAGTTCAATTGGAACAGCCGTCCCCGCTCCTGATCAAATTCCTGAGCCAATGAGCGCATTTCCGCGGTGAACGCAAATTCCGAACGCGCCACCTGCCCCAATGTGTGCACATCGAGCAGCAGGGCCTGGGCCGTATCTGCCCAATTCACCAGCCAGCTCTCGATCGTTGCGCCATCATAAGCGCCATTGGCGAGATCGGTTTCGTTCAGCGCGGCACTGGCGAGAGCGCCCGTCACCTCGCCGCCACCGGCAGCAAAGCCCAGCACTTGCTCGGCTGCCGTTGAATCTGCGCCGGTGCGGGCGCTGCACAGCGTGCCGGCCACAGTCAGGTCAAGATCATGGTCGGTAAAACCCATCGCCGTGCCATCACGCCTGATGAGCCGCCAGCAATGGCACAAGGTCGTCGCGCCTGTGGCCATATGCGCCGCCAGGGCCGGATCGAGCATTTTCATGAAACATCACCCTTCGCATCAAGGAACAATCTCAAGAATGGGGATTTTCGGAATATCGCCCGCCGCAAAGGCGGTAAGGTCAATGGCAAGATAATCCGTGTCGAAACGAACCGGCACGTCAAACAGATAGCCTGCGGTGAGGCTGGCCCCTGCCGCTGGAATTCTGGCCGCCGCTATGGTCACAAGCCCGCTTGTCGGATCGCAGGTGAAATCCGTGGCACCATTCAAGGCGACGCCATTCACGGCCAGTGTCACCGAGCCCGCCACGGGTTTGGCGATGACGCGCTGCCATGGCGCAAATGCCGCGCCATAGGTCTTCACCAGCTGGAATTGCGCAGTCTTGCCGTCACCGAGGCCAATGACCTGATCGGTCGCTGTCGGGTTGGCCCCAGGCAGGCAGGATTTGAAATCCGTCAGGTCGCGCCAGCGAAACCCGTAAAGGCGTCCGCGCCGCTCCTCGAAAAATGCCGTCACCGCAGCAATGGCATTGAGCGAGCGCACACCGTAGCCGGCCTCGAACTTGCGGCGCGAATTGGCCCAGCGCGCATTGCGCTCCTCGGCATTGGTGCCGGTCGCCACAATGTCGGTGCGCCGCTCCGGCCCGCCACTGGCACGCATGGAAATATCCAGCGGAAACTGGATTTCGTGAAAAGACGACATGTCATCAACCTTTTCAGAGTCCGCGCTGGCCGCGCGCCACGGCCCGCGCCAGTGAGGTCGTCACCTGCGCCTCGCTTTGCCTGAAGCTCTCGACATCGGGCGTGTGAATATGCACATGGACGGGCGAGGCGCCCTGTGTGCCGCCATGAGCGGCGATGCCAAGCCGGCCATCAGGGCCACGCGCCAGCGGCATGATGGCTTCGGCACCGCGTTCGCCCATCACGCCAGTGCCCTTGCCCATGCCAAAGAATGTGGGGCTGGCGACGACACCGCCATCGGCAAAGGGTGTCACGCCGCCGCCCCCGGCCCCGCCAAGACCGCTCAGGGCCGAGCTCAGCAGCGAGGACAATCCGCTTGAAATCGTCTGGGTGCCGTTTGAAATCACCAGTTTCGCGAGGCTCATGCCAACGGCCAGCAGGGTCTGCTGAAAGCTCTTGCCGCTGGTAATCGCCCCGGCAAAGGCGTTGGACAGAGATTTTGCAACCTTGTCACTGCTGAGCCCTATACCATCGAGCGCGGTCTTGATCTCGTTCAAATCCTGCGCCGTAAAGGCAGTGGGTGAGGCTGGTTGTTGCGGGTCAGTGGGCATGAATCACCTTTCTGGCGGCGCGTCCGGGAATGCCGTCATCAAATCATCAAGGGTGGCGCGGGTCAGGCTGCTGGTGGCGCGGCCATAAATGCCCTCATAGGCGGCATTCAGTTCGCGCGTGGTCATCTGCCAGAAAGCTGCTGGTGTCAGCCGCAGGACGCCAAGACCGAAAGCCATGGCCTCGTCCCACGGGAAGGGGCGAAGCTGGGAGGGGCTGGCTTTTGGGTCTTTCAGGCGTCCTGCGGCACCGGAGGGCGGGCGGCATCGTCCTTGGCAGGTGCCATCGCACCGAATGTCGCGGCCAAAAGTTCAGCCACGATCCGGACATAGCCTGTCGCCCCACCGGGAGCTGTCAATTGTGCCACCTCGCTGTCGTTGATTGATTCGCCCGCGCCCCGCAGGCCACAGCCAAGAATGGCAATGAGGTCGCGCGAGGATATGGCGCCGGATTCGAAACGCGCCGCCAGCCCGGCAAGGCCGACCGCACCGAACGCCCCCTCGAGTTCCGCCAAGGCGCCAAGGGTCAACACCAGCTTGCGGGTGCGATCCCCAAGTTCAGCAGCAATCTCACCGCGCAATCGGTTGGGCATGCGTTTCCTCCCGTGAAAACTTTCCGGTGACAATAAGCAGCGCAACTCCGCCATCCCCATCATTGCGAGACACACCCCCCTCCCGCGTCATTGCGAGGAGCGAAGCGACGAAGCAACCTAGGGGGCTGGGGGGTGCTGCGGTGGAGATATCACCAAACCCCTGGGTTGCTTCGCTTGCGCTCGCAATGACGGAGGGAAGGCGCTCGCAATGACGGGCGTTGGCGCACACACCATCATCGCCGTCATTGCGAGGAGCAAAGCGACAAAGCAACCCAGGGGGCTGGTGAGTTGCTGCGGTGGAGATATCACCAAACCCCTGGGTTGCTTCGCTTACGCTCGCAATGACGGCGTGGGAGTGGCACACACCAT
>JAJZGX010000139.1 GCA_021804825.1 Pseudomonadota bacterium
CGCGAGTTCTTCGGCCAGACAGAGCGAATCTTCCATCGCCATGCATGCGCCCTGCGCCAGATATTGCAGGGTTGGATGTGCGGCATCGCCAAGAAGTGCCACCTTGCCGTCCGTCCAGAGATCCGTAGGGTCGCGGTCGCACAGCACCCACAATTTCCAGTCGCGGCCGATGTCGATGATTTTGCGCGCTGTCGGATGCACATGCGCAAAACCCTTGGCGACTTCCTCTTTGCTCACCGGCTGGCCTGCCACCGGTGCCGGGGCCTGATTGTGATATGTGACGACCAGATTGAACATTTTCCAGCCGGACAGCGGATAATGCACGATGTGGCACTTTGGCCCGGCCCACAGCGTTGCGGCGTTCCAGCGCAAATCTTCGGGCATGGCCTCGGTGGGGATCACGCTGCGATAGGTGGAATGGCCGGTCACACGCGGCGCGCCATCGCCAAGCATCTGCGCACGGACTTTCGACCAGAGACCATCGGCTCCGATCAGTGCATCGCCGTCGATGGCGGTGCCGTCGGCGAGAATGGCGCGGACGCTGCTGCCATCCTGTTCATAATTGACGACATGCACGCTGGTGTGCAGCGTGACGAGCGGATGGGCGATGCAGGCTTCGAGAAACACCTTGTGCAGATCGCCGCGGTGCACGACGCCATAGGGATTCTTGAAGCGGGTGCGGAAAGCCTCGCCAAGATTGATTTTAGCGATTTCCTCGCCGCTCATGGCATCCATCAGCCGCAAGCGGTCGATAAACACCGCCATGCTGCGGGCGGCATCGCCGACCCCGAGTTGATCGAAGACATGGAAGGCATTGGGGCCGAGCTGAATGCCGGCGCCGACCTCGCCAAGCCGGGCGGCTTTTTCCAGCACACGCACATTGAAGCCGCGACGCGCCAGGGCCAGCGCCGCCGTCAGCCCGCCAATGCCGCCGCCCGCAACAAGAATGGTTTGAGTCGACATGGGTTTTTCCTCTTTTGCTCTCAAACGCGGTTTGTTGGCGCTGGCGTCGATGTGGAATCGTGCGTTGCCTCATGCGGCGACGCGGTGATGAGTTTGGTCAGCGCCGCCAGAAAGGCCTCGCGCTCATGCGCGTTCAAAGCCTCCAATAGCCGTTGCTGCACCCGGGCCACCGGCGCTTCGACTTCGTCGAGGATCTTGTGACCTTCGGGGGTCAGCTTCAGGCGCTTGACGCGGCGGTCACTGGCCGCCGTACGCCGGGTGATCAAGCCCTTTGTGACCAATCGCTCCAGCACACCGCCGATCGTCGAACGATCAAAGGCGATGAGGCTGGCTAGTCGCGTGGCATCGACATCACCATGGCCGGCCAAAGCATTGAGGGCGGCATATTGCACGGAAGTGAGATCAAACGCCCCGCACTCCTCAGCAAACAGCGCGTTGGAGAGTTGCTGGGCGCGGCGCAGCAAATGCCCCGGCATGGTTTGGAAATCAGACTGGGGCATCATTCGGCGTCCGGTTGGTTGGCGGGCGCGGCCTCGCGAAAAGCGTCAAGCGCGTTGCACTGCGCTTCAATGGCCAGAAGGCGCGGGAAGCGCGTGACATCGACGCCAAAGCGTCTTGCATTGCCAAGCTGCGGCACGAGGCAAATGTCGGCGAGACCTGGAGCCTCGCCGAAGGCAAAGCTGCCTTGCCCTGCGAGTTGCTCGCAAACGGCCAGCCCACGGGCGTTGACGTCGGCCGCCCAGGCCTGCACCTTCGGCTCATCAAGCCCAAGAGCGCGCAGCTTTGCCAGAACCGCGAGGTTTTGCAGGGGATGGGTATCTGCCGCCAGCACCAGCGCGAAGGCCCTGACTTTCGCTCGCGTTATGGCATCTGAAGGCAAAAGGGCGGGCAGCGGGTGCTTTTCATCCAGCCACGCCATGATGGCAAGCGATTGCGTCAGCACCGTGCCGTCGTCGAGTTCGAGGGCAGGAACGAAGCCTTGCGGGTTGAGTTGCAAAAACGCCGGCAAATGCTGGTCGCCCCGACGCAGATGATGGCTGACGCCATCTATCTTGATGCCCTTGAGGTTAAAGGCGATGCGCACCCGCCATGAGGCGGCGCTGCGGAAATAGCCATGCAAAAGCAAAGGTAAGCTCCTTCATTGGCGCGGGTTGATCTTGTGTGCGAACCTGCCACAAAATATCGCATCCGCATAATTGACAGCATACATATATTCAGCATACTGTCAAATATCCAAACGGTCATGCCGCTGCGATGGAGGCGCATTTCATGACAAACCCTGCCACAGAGCGCGACGCCGCACGCCACGCGTTTTATGATCGCATTTCGACGCAGAATCTGACTCCGCTCTGGCTGTCGCTTGCCAATCTGGTGACACCAGAACCAAGGAGCCCTTGCCTGCCTGCCGCCTGGCGCTTTGCCGATATCCGCGCCGCCATGATCGAGGCCGGAGGGCTGATCAGCGCGAAGGAGGCCGAGCGCCGGGTGCTGGTGCTGGAAAACCCCGGCATGCGCGGCCAATCGAAGATCACCACGGATCTTTATGCCGGCGTGCAATTGGTTCTGCCGGGCGAAGTGGCCCCCGCCCATCGCCACACGCAAAGCGCGCTGCGCTTCATCTTGGAGGGCGAGGGCGCGCATACAACTGTCAATGGCGAGCGCACCACCATGCACGAGGGTGATTTCATCATCACCCCGCCCTGGGCATGGCATGATCACGGCAACCCGTCACCCGATCCGGTATTCTGGCTGGATGGGCTCGATATTCCGCTGGTGCAATTTCTCGATGCTTCGTTCCTGCAACATCACAAGGATGACGAGCAGCCCTTGCTGCGCCCCTTGGGCGATGCTGACGCACGCTTTGGTGCGAACCTGCTTCCCGTAGATCACAAGGGCGCTGGCGGCACATCGCCCGTGTTCAATTATCCTTACGCACGCACCAGAGACGCGCTTGAGCGCATGCGCAAGGCCAGCGAATGGGATCCGTGCCACGGGCTGAAAATGCGCTACACCAACCCAGTCACCGGCAATCATGCCATGGCGACCATGGGCACATTCGTGCAATTGCTGCCCAAAGGCTTTGTCACCACCGCTTATCGCTCGACGGATGCCACCGTCTTCGCGCCGATTGAAGGCCGGGGCCGCAGCTTCATTGGCGATGATTTTGTCGTGGATTGGCAAAAGCGCGATGTTTTCGTCGTGCCCAGCTGGAAGCACGTGCGCCATGAGGCGGAGGAGGATGCGGTACTGTTTTCCTATTCCGACCGCCCCGTTCAGGAAGCGCTGCATTTATTTCGTGAAGACCGGGGGAATGCCTGACATGACAGCCTATGTGATCGCACCACCCGACGTCGCTTCCCTGGCGGTGGCTGGCACATCGTCACGCTTTCCAGTGCGCCGGATTTTTTGTGTGGGCCGCAATTATGCCGCCCATGCGCGTGAAATGGGCCGCGACCCCGACCGTGAGCCGCCATTTTTCTTCATGAAACCCGCCGATGCCGTGATGGATAATGGCGCTGCCATCCCCTACCCGCCGGAAACCCGGAATTTTCATTACGAGATCGAACTGGTGGTGGCGCTCAGCCGTGGCGGCGCCGATATTGCGCCGGAGCACGCGCTGGAGCATGTCTTTGGTTATGGCGTCGGCATCGATCTCACCCGGCGCGACCTGCAACTGGCGGCCCGTGATCTCGGTCGCCCCTGGGACTGGGGCAAGGGCTTCGATCATTCTGCGCCGATTGCGCCGCTGCTACCTCTGGCGCTGAGCGGCCATCCGGCCAGCGGCCGCATCTGGCTGGCCGTTAACGGCGTCATCAAACAGGATGCCGACCTTGCCGAACTCATCTGGAACGTGCCCGAGGTCATCGCCACCGTCTCGCGGTCGATGCGATTGGCGCCCGGCGACATCATCATGACCGGAACCCCGGCTGGTGTCGGCCCGATCCAGCGTGGCGATCATGTGACCGGCGGCATCGACGGCATAGGCGAGATCAACATCAGCGTGGTGTGATGCAGCGCGCTAGCCGCGTGCGCCAAAAATCGCGCTTCCGACCCGCACTTGCGTCGCGCCCAGCGTGATCGCCAGCGCGAAGTCGTGACTCATGCCCATCGAGAGGCCGCTGACGCCGACCTCGGAGGCCAAACGCGCCAGCAGCGCGAAATGCGGGCTGGCTTGCTCATCGGCGGGTGGGATGCACATGAGACCGGCGATGGTAAGGCCGCAGGTCTCTCGGCAAAACTGCATGAATCCCTTGACTTCGTCCGGCAATATTCCCGCTTTCTGCGGTTCGGCGCCGGTGTTGACCTGCACGAACAAGCGCGGAAATTTGTTCTGTCGCGCCATTTCATCAGCCAGCGCGCGGGCGATTTTCTCGCGATCAACAGTTTCGATGACATCAAACAGGCGGACAGCGTCGCTCACCTTGTTGCTTTGCAACGGGCCGATGAGGTGAAGCTGGATATCGGAATAGCTGGTGCGCAAGGCCGGCCATTTGCCCGCAGCTTCCTGCACGCGGTTTTCGCCAAAAACCCGACATCCTGCGGCCAGAACCGGCAAAATTGCCGCGGCATCATGGGTTTTCGAGACGCAGACAAGGTCGACGTCGGCGGGATCACGCCCGGCATCGCGGGCGGCGCGGGCCATCAGCATCTCAACCTCGCGCAAGCCTTCAACGGCGTTCATGCCCTGCCCTCAACAAATGAACCGCGCTCAAACATTGACCGCATCGATCTTTCATGCTCACTGCCACGCCAATCGAATATCCTCAAGACCGATGTGACATGACCACTGAACGCTATGAACCGCAGGGCAACGAAGCCAAATGGCAGAAGGCCTGGGCGGGCGCCGACATCTATCGCACGCGCGATGAGCATCCGGGGCCAAAATACTATATTCTGGAGATGTTTCCCTATCCGTCGGGCCGCATTCATATGGGCCATGTGCGCAATTATGCCATGGGTGATGTGGTGGCGCGCTATCGGCGGGCGCGCGGCTACAATGTGCTGCACCCCATGGGTTGGGATGCCTTCGGAATGCCGGCCGAAAACGCGGCCATGCAGCAGAAGACTCATCCGGCGACGTGGACATGGGCGAATATAGCCACCATGCGCGGGCAATTGCAGTCGATGGGCCTGTCGATCGACTGGTCGCGCGAGGTCGCGACCTGTTCACCGCTGTATTATCGCCACCAACAGGCGATGTTTCTGGATTTTCTCGCCAAGGGCCTCGTTGATCGCAAAAACTCTCGGGTCAACTGGGATCCGGTCGATCACACGGTTCTGGCCAATGAGCAGGTGATCGACGGGCGCGGATGGCGCTCGGGTGCGTTGGTCGAAAGCCGCGAACTGACGCAATGGTTCTTCAAGATCAGTGCCTATGCCGATGATCTCAACAGCGCTCTCGACGGGCTGGAGCGCTGGCCTGAAAAGGTGCGGCTCATGCAGCGCAACTGGATTGGCCGCTCGGAGGGACTGTTGCTGCGCTTTGCTTTGGCGGCGCATCAGGGCACGGCAAGCGAGGTCGAGGTCTATACCACGCGCCCCGACACGCTGTTTGGCGCCAAGTTCATTGCGCTGGCTGCCGACCATCCGCTGGCCGCGCAATGTGCCGCGGGCAATCCCGCCCTCGCCGCCTTCATCGAATCCTGCCGACAGATGGGCACATCCGTCGCAGCG
>JAJZGX010000140.1 GCA_021804825.1 Pseudomonadota bacterium
CGACAACTTCATCGCTGGGCAGATGCGTCTCGGCGTGAGGTTCGGGGCGCGGTTCTGTGATCGGGGCAACCATGGTCGGGGCGACATGTGCCTCCGGTTCGGCATGGGGTGGTGCCGGTTCGGGATGGGGTGGCGCAATGCTCACCTCGGGCGCCTTGGCGGCGGGGGCCTGTGCGGGCGGTTCCGCGGCGTGACTCTCGTCGATCTCTTTGGGCACTGCACTCAGGGTGGGCGTTGACGAGGTTTCCGCAAACATGCGCTCAAACCAGTCGTCAGCCGCCTGATCGGAAGGTGGCGTCGGCTCGACCAAGGTCAGCGGACTGCGCGGCGGCTCGCTCGGCGTGGCTGGCGCGGGCGTTGCTGGGGCGGCATCGTGCGGCGGCGGCGCCAGCGGCGGTTCGGCTGCGGGCTCGGGCACGACCGGGGCCACCGGTTCCTCGGGCTTTTCGATGTGCAGCGGTTCTGATGGCGGCGCAGGTGCGGGGACCGTCGCCTCGGGCTCCGGTTTGATGTCATCGCCAGCAGGCTGGTCGGCGTCAGGCTGATGCTCAGCCAGTTTCGACAGGCCAGCGACACTGGCGGCCACTGCCGCACCGGCGCCAGCCATGCCGCCCGCTGCCATCAGCGGCAGACTGGCCTTGGTTTGCGCCGCAATGTCGTCGGCAGACATGGGAGTGTGGTCCACCAGATGGGCCAGAGCTTCCTGCATCTGCATGAGAATCACCGAGAAGCCCAGCGTCACGGCGCCCCCGGCAAGCAGGCTTGCACCAGCGCTCACCTGGGCGGCACCACGCTCGATCTCGATCAGGCCGAAGCCACTGTAAAGAAATGCGGTTCCCAATGCCATCAGCAAAACGCCAAGCGCGAAGAGGAGCCACGTCATAAGCTTTTTCATGTCTCGTTTCCGTATCTCGTCGGGGTTGGCGCGCCGCTCCACTTGTGCGGGCTAAATTAAAACATGGTTTGCCTGCAATGCAAAATATGGCAGCGCTTCAGCGTTTGCAGCCATTGCCGCGTTGCGGGTGTTCCAATAAAACAGATTTCCGATCCCAAAGATCAAAGCCGCTGCATTCTGGTTTTTGCGGCACTGTTTTGTCACAGGAGTGTTCACAATGTCTTTCGAGCTTCCAGCCCTTCCCTATGCCTATGATGCACTCCAGCCCTATATGTCGAAAGAGACGCTGGAATTTCACCATGACAAGCATCATCAGGCCTATGTCACCAATGGCAACAATCTGCTGAAAGGCAGCGAATTTGAAGGCAAGTCTCTGATCGAGATCGTCAAGGGATCATTTGGCAAGAATGCCGGTCTGTTCAACAACGCCGGCCAGCATTACAACCATCTGCATTTCTGGCACTGGATGAAACCGAATGGTGGCGGTGCCATTCCCGGCGCACTGGAAAAGGCCATCATCCGTGATCTTGGCTCAGTCGAGCAAATGAAGGCCGATTTCATTCAAGCTGGTGTGACGCAATTTGGTTCCGGCTGGGCATGGCTGGCGGTCAAGGACGGCAAGATCAGCGTGATGAAATCTGCCAATGGCGAAAGCCCGCTGGTGCAGGGCGCGCATCCGATTCTGGGTTGCGATGTGTGGGAGCATTCCTATTACATCGATTATCGCAACCGCCGCCCCGATTACATGAAGGCCTTCATCGAAAATCTGGTCAATTGGGACTATGTCGCCGAGATGTTTTCCAAGGTGAAGTGAGTTTCGTCAGTCGGGCTCGAACGCCTCTGCGAGGCGTGCGTCATGCGCGCCGAGCAGGTCTTCGAACTGATTTGACAGCAGGAATTGCAATTCAAGCGGGCGCGTTTCGATCACACGATCACGCGCCCGCAATTCATCATCAACATGGCCCGGATGGCACATCACGAGATGGCGTGGGCCGGGGGCCAATAGGTAAGTCGCGAAGGCCTGCCCATAGGCGGCGGCCGGATCAAATGCGGAAAATCCCGAAAATCCTTGATTGCTGGCAAGGCCGGCGCGGCGCAAACGCGCACCAAAGCCCCGCGCCAGAAGTTTTATGGCCAAGGCTTTGCCCGTCTGGCCGCCGCGTTGCAAAATCCGGCGCGTGGTGTCGGAACTGTCGCGCAGCCAGAGCGAAGCGCCCAGAGCCCGCGCCTGCAGCACCCGCGTCAGAGCTTGGGCCACCGGGGGAAGAACCTGTACGTGCTGGTGGCCATCGACATGGGCCGGTGCGTGGCCGGTTACGGCGATAAAAGCATCGAGTTGCGCGGTAATCTCGCGCTCCAGCGCGGGCACGAGGGCCTGGCTGGACGTGCTGGAGCGGAGCCAGAAGCCCAAGGGTGGCAGCGCTGCTTGTCCGGTGACGTCGCGCAACCCGCTCAATGGCTCACCGACGGTGAGATTGAGATGCAGGCCGAGCCGCGCCATGGGGGCGCAAGCCTGCCAGTCACGCGCCGCCGCAGGCCAGGCCGGAAGGTTGACCATCGCGCTTGCCGCCGAGATGCGCTGCTTTGCCGCTGCCTCGATGATGCCGTGACTGACAGCGGGCGAAAGGCCCAGATCATCGGCACATAGTATGAAATTTCGCGGCATGGACACATGTCTCTTGGGACGAGCGCAAGGGCACACTTGCCAAATGTCGGGGGCAAAGGCAAACGGTAGGCATGGACCAGCCAAGCAACCCCGAAGTCTCCGCAGTTATCCCGCTCATGGACGAGGCGGCCAATGTCGCGCCGCTGCTTGCCGCGTTGAAGCCGGTGCTGGCGGCTTGCAGCGCGAGCTATGAGATCATCTTCATCGATGACGGCTCGCAAGATGGCACGCTTGCAACCCTGCGGCGCGCCCATGACGAGGATGCGCGAATCAAGGTTCTCGCCCTCAGCCGCAATTTCGGCAAGGAAATCGCCATTGCGGCGGGGCTTGATGCGGTGAAGGGCCGGGCGGCGATCATCCTCGATGCGGATTTGCAGCACCCGCCTTCCGCCATCCCGGCCATGGTTGCGCTTTGGCGGCAAGGTTATGAGAATGTCTATGCGGCGCGCGCTTCACGCGCCGAAGAATCCCGTCTGAAGCGCTTTCTGACAAAGCGATTCTATCACATCTTCGAACTCCTCGGCGAAACGCCGCTGCCACATGGCGCGGGCGATTTCCGGTTGCTGGATCACAAAGCGGTGCTGGCGCTGCGGGCCATGGGCGAGCGCGCGCGTTTCAACAAGGGATTGTATTCCTGGATCGGCTTTCGCAGCATCGGCGTGCCGGTGGTCTTCGAGCCGCGTCACGAGGGGCGCAGCAAATTCAGTTACCGCAAGCTCACCCGCTTTGCCTTTGACGGGCTGATGTCATTTTCCACCCTGCCGCTGAAGGTGTGGACCTATGTAGGCACCTTGATTTCCACCGCTTCGGTGGCTACGGCGTTGTATTTCCTGGCGCGCACGATGATTTTTGGTGTCGATGTGCCGGGCTTTGCGACTCTGATCGTCTCGCTGCTGTTTCTGGCCGGCGTGCAATTGATGTCGCTTGGCATCATGGGCGAATATGTCGGGCGGATTTTTGCAGAAGTGAAAGGCAGGCCGCTGTATCTGGTGAGCGAGCGGCTTGGCCTTGAGGCGGAGCCCGGTCGCGGCCCCTTGCCGCCCAAGGCGACGGAAAGCTAGACGATGTTCCGGCAATTCGCCTCGGTCGGTGGCCTTACCTTGCTCTCGCGGCTTTCGGGCTTCGCGCGCGATATCATCATGGCCTATGTGCTGGGGGCGGGGCGGCTCGCCGATGCGTTTCTGGTGGCCTTTCGCATTCCCAACCATTTTCGGGCGATATTTGCGGAAGGGGCATTCAACGCCGCCTATATTCCGACCTATGCCCGCATCCAGATCACGGAAGGGCCGACATCAGCGCAGAAATTCTACGCGCAATTGTTCAGCATGCTGATCGTCTCGCAACTGCTGTTGCTGGCGCTGGCCTGGTGGTTCATGCCGCAGGTGATTGATTTGCTGGCGCCCGGCTACCGAGCCGAGCCGGCAAAATTCGCGCTCGCCCTGCGCCTCACCCGCATCACCTTTCCCTATCTGGCGTGCATCGTGCTGGTGACGCTGCATTCGGCGACGCTGAATGCCAACCGCCATTTTGCTGCGGCCGCCTTCGCGCCGATCCTGCTCAATGTCAGCATCGGGGCGTGCCTGGCGCTGGCTTTCCTGTTCCCCAATGCTGCTTATGCTGCGAGTTTCGGCGTGCTGCTGGCCGGGTTTGTGCAAATGGCCTTCATCATGCTGGCGCTGCGGCGTGCGGGCATTGGCGAGGCGCTGGCCTGGCCGCGGTGGGATGCTGATATGGCGCGGTTTTTCCGTATTCTCGGCCCTGCGGTGATAGGATCGGCGGGCGTGCAGATTGCGATATTCGCCGATACCATCATTGCCTCGACCTTGCCCGATGGTGCGCAGGCTTCGATAAATTATGCCGACCGGCTTTATCTGCTGCCGGTGGGCGTCATTGGAGTGGCGGCGGGCACGGTGCTGCTGCCGGAAATGAGCCGCCGCCTCGCCAACCAGGACGCGAAGGGTGCGTTTGGCGCCCAGAACATGACGCTTGCGGTGACGCTGGCGCTGACGGCGCCGTTTTTCGTTGCCTTCCTGATGGTGCCTGATCTGGTGCTCAAGGCTGCCTTCATGCGTGGGCGCTTCAACGCGGGCGATGCCGCCGCCTCGGCCCGCGTGCTGTTCGCCTATGCGCTGGGATTGCTGGCGCTGGTCTCGATCCGCCCCGTCGTTGCCGGCTTTCAGGCCGAGGGTGATCTCAAGACCCCGATGTATATTTCGCTCGCGGCAGTGGCGGTCAATGTCACGCTGAAACTGGGGCTGGTGCAGCACCTTGGCGCTGCGGGGCTGGCAGGCGCCACCGCCGTGGGGGCCTGGATCAATGTCTTGCTCCTGGCGATCTTTGCCTACCGGCGGCGCTTGTTTCATCCCGATGCCACGTTGCTCATCATGATGGCCGCGACGCTGAACAGTGCCATGTGGCTGACAGTATGGATCTATGGGGCCACCGATCCGCTTGGAGCCTTCACGGCGCCGTTGCACGGCTGGGCGGCACCGGTGCAGGTCATTCTGCTGGCAGGTGGCGGTGCGGTGATTTATGGCGGCTTCATGCTGGCACAATTGCGGTTGTTCAACATCAATGTGCCGTTGTTGGCGCGCTTGAAACGGCAAGCCAAGTAGATAGTTTTCGCAAGGCGACCGCAACAGACACAAATTTTGTCGTCATTGCGAGGCGCGTAGCGCCGAAGCAACAGTGGGGTTCGGGGTATCTTGCGCGAGGATCGGGCGAGCCCACTGGGTTGCTTCGCTGACGCTCGCAATGACGGCGAAGTTGGTCTCGCAATGACGGCGATGGGGAGCATTATCAACACCCGTCATTGCGAGGAGCGCTGCGACGAAGCAACCTAGGGGTTTCGGGGCATTTTGCGCGAGGGTTGAGCGAGCCCACTGGGTTGCTTCGCTGGCGCTCGCAATGACGGCGACGTTGGTCTCGCGATGAC
>JAJZGX010000141.1 GCA_021804825.1 Pseudomonadota bacterium
CCTATTTCATGGGGCCGACGCCCGAGCACGTGGCAACCGAGGGGCCGATACTGCGGGCCTACACCAGAGCTGTGCGCTTTTCGGTGCGCTGGCGCTGGCTCACGGTGGGCGTCGGGTTGATCTTTTTCGTGGCCTCGATCATGTCCACCGGGTTGCTGCCCAAGGGCTTCCTGCCCGGCGAAGATACCGGGCGCACCTTGCTCGCCGTGGAATTGCCGCCGGGATCACTGCTCAACGACACGGCCCGCGTCACCACACTTTTATCGCGCAAAATCAAGGCTCTGCCTGAGGTGACGGGTGTCTTGGTCTATGGCGGCGAAGTGCTCGGCGGCGTCCATGAATTGCGTCGGGCGACGCTGGTGATCAACCTCATTCACAAGGACAAGCGCAAGCTGACCCAAAAGCAGATCGAGCGCAAGATTGATGGCATCGTCGCCACCGTGCCCGACATCCGCGCCTGGTTCATGAAGGACAACGGCATGCGCGATCTGCAACTGACGCTGGAAGGCGATCCCGGCGCGCCGCTGGCCGAAGTCGCGGGCAGGCTTGCGAGCGAAATGCACACAATACCGACGCTGGCGAACCCGGTTTCCACCGCCGAATTGCTGCGCCCCGAACTGCATGTCGTGCCGCGCGCCAATGTAGCCGCTGACCTCGGTGTTTCGACCGACGCCATTGCGGACACTGTGCGCGTTGCCACGATTGGCGATGTCGGCCCGAAGCTTGCCAATTTCACCGATGGCGACCGGCAGATACCCATCAGGGTTGAATTGCCGCGCACCGCACGTGGCAACCTCGGGCTGTTGAAGTCTCTGAATGTGCCGACCGCGCGCGGCAAGCCGGTGCCGCTCTCGACTGTGGCCGACATTTCCATGGGCAGCGGCCCCTCGTCGATCACCCGCTATGATCGCTCGCGCCGGGTGACTGTCGAAGCCGATCTCAACGGCACCGATGCGCTGGGCGGCGCCATCCAGCAGGTGATGGCGCTTCCGGCGGCCAAAAACCTCCCCGCTGGCGTGCGTATCGTGCAATCGGGCGATGCCGAGGTGATGGGCGAGGTGTTCCATTCCTTCGCGGTCGCCATGGGCTCCGGCTTGATGATGGTGTTCGCGGTGCTGGTGCTGCTGTTTGGCAACTTCCTGCAGCCGATCACGATTCTGTTCTCGCTGCCCTTGTCGATTGGCGGGGCCATCCTCGCCTTGCTGATCACCCACAAGCCCATCTCCATGCCTGTGGTCATCGGCATATTGATGCTGATGGGCATTGTCACCAAAAACGCCATCATGCTGGTCGATTTTGCCATGGAAGAAATGGCGGCCGGCGTGCCGCGACTGGAAGCCATTGTCGATGCCGGACGCAAGCGCGCCCGCCCGATCATCATGACCACTGTCGCCATGGTGGCGGGCATGATCCCGCCTGCCCTGGCTCTGGGCGATGGTGGCGAGTTTCGTTCCCCCATGGCGATTGCCGTGATGGGTGGCCTGATCGTCGCCACCATGCTCAGCCTGATTTTCGTGCCGGCCTTTTTCACCATCATGGATGATGTGAGCCGCGCCATAGCCTGGCTGTTCGGACGCTTCGTCGGTCAGGCGGATGAGCGTGAACCGGTGGTGCTGGCTCTGGAAGCCGTGCCCGAACAAATGCGTCACGCCGCAGAATAGCCGCGCCCTGCATGGCTGGCGCGTCGATCTGCAAAAGTGGATGCTGGCGCTCCCTAGGGGATTCGAACCCCTGTTTTCGCCGTGAGAGGGCGACGTCCTGGGCCTCTAGACGAAGGGAGCGGACAGGCTGGTCTATAAGGCGCGATGCGGGGTTGCGCAAGGTGGACGAAGTTGGCGCTGGCGCAAAAAAATCACCACGGCCCGCAGCGGCAGCCCAGACGCGTATCCTATACTAAATGACTAGGGTGATGTCATTGGATTGCCACTTGACGCGCGAGTCGACTCGTATATTCCTTTCATCTAATAAATAAACATTTGCTGCGTCATCGAATCAAAATGGCGTAACGAGGAAACAAAGCGACAAACTCTCGATAATAAATCCGGGTTTGCAAGGGTGGATTACAGTCTGACATGTAGCGCATCGGCGCGCTGGTTGTTGAGATCGTTGATTTTTTCGGTGATGTTGATGTGAAACCCGCAAGCTTGGGCACGTGGTGTTTTGATGAGCATGGTCGGAGATGATTGCAGAGCGCGGCCTTTATGATCGAGCGCCTAACGTGGGGGTATCTTATGAAAATGAGAACAATTTTGCTGGCGACGACCTTGCTGGCCACGTCGATGGCGAGCACTGCCTTCGCCACCGAGGGTGACGGGCTGCCCGGTTTCGGTGCCACCCAGACGGCGCTGAGCGGTTCCGATGTTGCCGACACCACCGACGCCATGTCACTGGCCCTGAACCCAGCAGGTCTGGTCGATGCCGGTCAGCAATTCGATTTCGGCGTGTCGCTGTTTTCACCGCAACGCGGCTACAGCACCAATGGCGGAACCGGTTTTGTCGCACCTGAAGGTGCCACCAGCCGCAATTCGCTGTTTCCCATCCCCAATATCGCCTACAGCCAGCCGATTGACGCGACCTCGTCCTGGGGCGTCGCGGTCTATGGCATCGGCGGCGGCAACACGCTTTATAATGCCATTCCGAACCCCAGTTTGGCGCCGGGGTGCGGGCCTGGCATCTATTGCGCCGGCGAGAGCGGCGTCAGTCTGAACAAGATGTTCATGTCGCTGGGCTATGCTAGGCGCTTTGGCAATGTTTCACTCGGCATTTCGCCGATCTTCGCGATCCAGCAATTCAGCGCCTATGGTCTTGGCGCCTTCAAGCCGTCTTCGGCCTCGCCGTCAAACTTGACCAACAATGGCTTTGATTACAATTACGGCGGCGGTGTGAGGGTTGGTGCCGAATGGCGCGCGACCCAGACCCTGCGCTTTGGCATCGCCGCGACAACGCCGATGTGGATGACCAAATTCAGCAAATACAGCGGATTGTTTGCCGGTCAGGGCAGCCTTGATGTTCCCGGCGATGTCACTGTCGGATTCGCCTATGATGTGTTGCCGACCCTGACCTTCATGGCCGATTACAAGCACATTTTTTATTCCGGCGTTCCGGCGATCCATGATTCATCGCGCATTCCGCTGCCGTTTGGCTCATCGGGCGGCCCCGGCTTCGGCTGGAGTGATGTCGATGTTTTCGCGGTGGGTGCCGAGTGGCGTCCGACGCAGGCTCTGAAAGTCCGGGTTGGCTATGAGCATAACACCAGCCCGCTCAAGGGCAGAGACATCACGCTTGGCATTTTGGCTCCTGGCATCACCACCGATCAGTTCAGCGGTGGCATCAGCTATGCGCTCAATCAGAACTCGACCATCCAGCTTGCCGGATATTATGATCCCCGGGCGACTGTGACGGGTAATGAAGTCACGCCCGCTGGCGTGAACCCAGCAGGATTGATCACCGCCCATCTGAGCGAGTTTCAGGTGACGCTGGGCTATGCCTATCATTTCGACGGGCCGAAGGCACCGGTTCGCAAACAGTCCTTCTGACCGTCAGCCTCGTTCAATACCGACTGATCAATCATGTCCCGGCGCGCGCGACACGCGCGCCGCAGGCTGAAATGCGCCCTGACGAAGGCGCACGCTCAAAAACGCACACTGGGAGGAAAACATGCAAAGTCTGAAAGTGATGCCACTCGCCTTGATTATTGCCTGCGGCGGGGCTTTGGCGGCGCAGGCCGCAGGATCGGTTTACGGCAAGTGGAAGCGGCCGGATGGCTCGGTTGCGCTGGTTTCGGCCTGCGGTGGCAAACTGTGCGGCCATCTCGTCAGCGGCCCACAGACCGGTTATGAAATGTTTCATGGCATGGCCAAGACCGGCCCCGACAAATGGCAGGGCAACCAGATGAAGAACCCCTCGGCGCCGGGCTTCATGACCTTTAACGGCACCGCCGTGCTCTCGGGCAACACCCTCAGCGTGCAGGGCTGCGCTATCGGCCAATCCATGTGTGGCCATGAGAATTGGACACGCACCAAGTAACGCGCAACCGCTGACAAGCTATGGCACAACCCCCGCCGTCATTTATCATGTCGTTTTGATCTGACGGCGGTTTTTGAGATTGCAATAAACCTCCCTTGCCGGCATGGCGCGGAGCGACAAAACAAGCTTGAGGGTCTCGGATAGCGCTATGACGTTGATTTCGCGAGCCCCCTGGTTTGCTTCGCTGACGCACGCAATGACGATGGTGGGGGTGCGTGCAACCTGCCCCACCGTCAGTGCGCGGAACGAAGCTCCACAGCAAGCTTGAGGGTCTCGGATAGCGCTATGATATTGATTTCACGAACGTTCTGGTTGCTTCGCCGACCCTCGCAATGACGATGGTGGGGTGCTCACAATAACCATGGCCTTAGAACGGGCCGACCGCTCACGGCATGAGTTGGCCGCCATTGACCTCGATGATCTGCCCGATCACGTAGCCCGACAACGCCTCTGACGCCAGAAACAGATAGGCCCCGACGCAATCATCGGCCGTGCCAAGGCGTCCCTGCGGGATGGTCGCCTGCATGGCGGCGAGCTGCGCTGGCGTTGAGTAGCGCTCATGGAACGGCGTGGTGATCACGCCCGGCGCGACGCCGTTCACCCGGATTTTATCGCCGATCAATTCCTTGGCGAGGCCATGCGTGAGGGTGGAGACAAAGCCCTTGCTGGCAGCATAAAGCACCGCACCGCCGCTGCCGCCGTTGCGGGCCGCAATCGATGTGGTGTTGATGATGAAACCACCACGCTTCTTCAGATAGGGGCTCGCGGCGCGGATGGCCACCAGCACCGAGCGGGCATTGAGGTCCATCACCGCATCATAATGCTCATCAGTGATCGTCGTGGTAGGAACCCGTCCCAGCATGGCACCAGCATTGTTGATCAAGCCATCGAGCCGCCCGAAATGCTGCGCGGTCTGGGCAATGATGCGCTCCACTTCCAGCGGATCCGCCATATCGCCGCGCACCATGAAGGCCTGTCCGCCCATGGCTTCAACTTCATCCTGCAATTTCAGCGCATCATCGACACTGGCGTGATAATGCAGGCCAACCTTGGCACCCTGCTGCGCAAAGGCCCGCGTCAAAGCCGCCCCTATGCCCGTGGATGCGCCGGTGATCAGCACCACCTTGTCCGCCAGATCCGGAATGCGCATCAATGTCGGTTTGGCAATGGTGTTCACGTTGGTCTCCCGCTGTTTTCAGGCGCTTATCGTGCCATGCGCCAAGCCAAACGCAAGACTTTTCTCGCGCGTTCTGCGCCAACGGCGCCATGTGCTGCTCTGCCATGCACTTCAGGGGGCACGCCACCAGCGCGAAACAATGACTTCAGTCATGTTACAATTATCAATAAATGTCATCTGTCATATGGAGAATTGTCTAAGCCAGCGCGCATGCGGCCACAACGACAA
>JAJZGX010000001.1 GCA_021804825.1 Pseudomonadota bacterium
AATGTTTCACCGCCCTCAATGATCATCTGATAGCTGCCGCGCATCAGGCCCGAGGGCGTTTTCAGCGGACAGCCGGATGTATAGCGGAAGGATTGGCCGGGATCGAGCACGGGTTGCTCGCCGATGACCCCCGAACCGCGCACTTCCTCCGTCATGCCGCGCGCATCGGTGATGATCCAGTGGCGCCGCAGCAATTGCACGCGCACCGGCCCATGATTGGCGATCTCGACGGTATATATCCAGAAATATTGGCCAGATTCAGGGTCTGATCTTTGCGGCAGATATTCCGGCATGACGGTCACGTGGATGTTGCGTGTCACGGCATTATACATCGAGCAGCCTCATCGATTCCGCGCGTTGATTTCAAGCGCGCACCAAGACTCCGGCCGCCTATGAATGCGCGGCCGCTGCCTGATTGTCAAAGCGTCAATGGCGTGGCTTGCAACGTTTCTTGACAGGCGTTTCTGGTCGAACTGGTTCCAGCACGCGTCAAGACGGACGATCCGCGTGCCTTGCTGCCGATGCCCCTTGGATTATCCAGGGTGTCATGAACCGGCGACCCGATCGCGCCACCAAAGGCAAGCCGGAACCCGCGTCGCAGGTTCGTTCACTTGTCGTTGGATCGAGGACTTAGTCGGCACCCGGCAGCGTCGGCAGTTTCAAGCGTTCGCGGGCCGCCAGCACCAGCGTCGCTGCTGCCGCGCATTCGCCCGCTTGATAGGGGTTCAGCGGATGCCCGGCCCAGTCGACAATGCGGATTTCACGCGCGGGCTGAGCCAGCCCCGGCAAGCGCATGTAGGTCGCGGTGATCTGGTCGAAAACGGCCATCAGATTTTCAGGGCTGTAGAGCAAGGCGTCACCGCTGACATCGACATAATGGCCGAGCCGTTCGATCACGCTTTGATGAATGCTCTCATGCAGAACCTCAGCGTGGCGATCATAGCCGCTGGCCTCGACAAAATGCAGCCACGAATCGGGCACCGGGGTGTTGGCGATTGCACGCAGATTGGTGCGCAGCAAACGCCACGCAAACTGGCGCATTTCATGTTGCGGGGCGAGATAGTCCTTGGTGCCGGAAAGGTGCGGCCCCAGACGCGGGTCAATCGGAAAATCCGGTAGATGCAGGCGGATGCGTTTCAGCATCCAATCCAGCGCAATGTCGTCGAGCTGCGGTTGCGGCAGCGCCTTGCGCTCTGCTTCAATCACCATCGAGCCGCCGACATCGGCATGCGCGCCGGCAAACCACACCTGCTCGACTTTGCCACTGAAATCCAGAAACGGCGTGCGCTGCCAGAGCGCGGCACAATAGGCCTCGCGATGCTCGTCAACGGCGAGAGCCTGCAGATTGACCTTGGTGATGCGGTTCAATTCGACATCGTGAAAGCCATATTTCGCGGCATTGGCGCGGCTGAAGGCCACCAACGGAATCCCCAGCGCCCCGACAGTGTCGAACACCGCCAGCAATTCAATCGCAAATTCATCGGCGGGCCAAACATGAGCAGCGAGTTCAAGTTTCTCGGCCGGATATCGATCTGCTGGCTTTTGCCGGTAATAGGCCCAAGCGCGCGATTCCATGGCTGGTGTGCAATGTTCCGGGCGCAGCAGCCCCGCCGCCGCCACGTAACCAGCCAGCGAGCGGGCCGCAAAAGCGCCGCGTGAAAAGCCCAGGATGTAGATCTTGTCACCCGGCACATAGTTTTGCGCCAGAAATTTATAGCCCTCGCGAATCTTGAAGGCGATGCCCTCGCCGAAAGCCGCGCTTTGCATTTGCCGCTGGATGCGGTCGGTGGTCGATCCCAGACCCGGCTGGTAATAGACGACACATTCATGGCCATTTTCGGCAAAGCGGCGCGGCTTCCACAGTCCGCCATGGCCCGGTTGCGGGCTGCTATGGCCGGTGTGGCTCAAGCTGCGATCAAGCAGGCCACGCAACCTCGCGATGTTGGTATCTTTGTCGCTGGTGTCGGTATTGTCCCACGTGCCATCAAGAAGGAGAACTAGCTGCTTCATCCGGCCCCCGAAATGCGAGCAAATCGCGACCGTTTTGGAGCTGGTCGCTTCACCGCGTTTGATCGTGCGTGATGGCCGATCGACCTTGCACTATGGTACAGCCACCCCGGCTCGAACGGGGGACCTCTAGATCCACAATCTAGCGCTCTAACCAACTGAGCTATGGCTGCAACGGCGCGGAACCTATGAGCAAAGCCCGCCAAATGCAAGGGGCCATCGACAGGCTTTACGCAAATTGATGACCGCAGCGCTGTCAACTGCGGTCATCATTGTCATGGGGCGGGCCGCGTGCGGCCCGCGATATTGGTGCCGGGCACTCAGGCCTTGAAAATACCTGCCCCGGATTGGCGCAGGCTTTCCAGCCAGGCTTCGCCGAAGCTCTGCCAGGCCTTGAACTGGGTCTGCGAGAAATCCTGCGCCAGCTTGAAAGCTTCCACAGGTGTCTTGCTCGAAGCCAGGGCATTGGCGAGCTGAATCTGCCCCTTGCCCTGATCGAGCCACAGTGCCACCGCACGGGCATTGAGGGCTTGGAGACCCTTCGCAGCCTCTACGGTCTTGGTTGCGGCTTTGGCCCGCACGGCTTCCGGCTTGGCCGCAGCAACGGAGGGCTTTGCCACAGGTGCCGGGCCGGTCTTGATCTCGACCAGCTTGGGTGCGGCAACTTGCGGCGCCGCGACCTTGACAGCGGCTTCGACCACGGGGGCGGCCGTCAGCTTGGGCGCAGCGACAGGCGCTGGTGCGCTGACAATGGCCGGTTTTGCAGCAACGGTGGGACGCGCCTTGGGCTGCGGCGGCGTGGTTTTTTGAACGATCGGCGCGGCTGACGCTGCTGCTTTGGCCTTGCCCGCCGAATTGGTAAGCTTGCGCTCCATCACATCAACTCCTGTCAGCTGCTCACTTGGCCTTCATTGATTTCTGAACCGCTTCGCCAAGTTCTTTGGCCTGCGTCTGGATGGCAGCCATCTGAGTCTTGGCAAATTCGCTCTGGAGCGCCAGAACTTCGCTGAAATCCTTGGCTTTCACCAGTTTCTGGGCCAGATCGAATGCAGCCGAGACATTGTCCTGCGCATAGGTCATGGCCTTTTCGGTCACGGTCTTGGCATTGGCTTGCAGCGATGATGTCGTGCCTTCGGCCTGACCAGCGGCCTTCTGGGCCGCGCCCATGAAGCCCTCAAAGGCTTTGCGTGCCTGATCAACGCTCTTTTCTGCAAATTCGCGCATTTCGCCGGGAACCTGATAGGGTGAATTGCTCATGTCCAAACTCCATTGATGGGGCTCCCCCTTGCCTCATGTGCTGGGAGCCGGTCGGGCCTTGGCCCGCGCTCGAATTGAACGCGAGCATGATATAGGGCCGATTATATTGCATTGCAACATAATTGTGCGGTGCAATATGCGAATTTCCGCCGGATTTTGGGGTCAAATTGGCGCATTGTCGTGGTGGTCGGTCGTGAATTGCAACCATCGCCATGATTCAAGCTTTGCAGGCATGGACAGACCGGGGGGTTGCCGCTAGCCTGTCGCGGCATTTTTACCCATGCAGCGCGGCAAGCAAACCGCGCCGGGCGCAGGAGGCCAGCGCTCAGGGACAAGCCATGACGATCATGCCGAGGAACAGGCGATGCAAGAGAGCGGCGGTAAGGCAATGGAAACTGGAGAGCACGGAGCCTTGAGGGACCCGGGCTTCAGCATTGACGCGCGCGACCAGCTCTTTGGCGAACCTGCCACAGCCGACGCCCATTTGCGCGGCGACCCGATTCTGGTGATCCGTGCCGATCCGCTGCATGTCGTCTATGCCAATGCCAGTGCGGCCAGCATGATCGGGGCGGCAACGCCCGGCGAGCTCACCGCGACGCTTGCAGCTGGTGATCGGGCCGCATGGCATCGGTTGGAGCACCTCGCAAACCACCTGACGCCGCGCCCGAATCCGCAAATGGAGCGCCTGCGTCTGCCTGTGGCTGGTGCCATGCGGCAGATCACGCTGCTTTGCCGCAGGTTCACCACAGACGATCAAAAGCCTGCCTTGCTGCTGATCGCCCCCGGCCTCGATGGCGCCTGGCGGCACCGGCCCGAGGTGACACCGCGCCTCGATAATTTGCCGGAAGCGGCGGCGATTGACGACGTCGCCGCTCTTGAGCCCGATGCGGCCATGGGCGGCACGGATGCACCCGAGGCCGTTGCCGAGGCGGTGGCTGCACCTGTGGTCAGTGTCACGCACGCCCCCGACGTGACCAGTGATGACGAAGGTGGCGCCGCAAGCCGACGCTTTGTCTGGCGGGCGGATTTCAATCATTGCCTCACCCATATTTCGGAAGATGGATGCGCTGCCCTTGGCCTTGACGAGGAGGTATGGCGCGGCAAGACTTGGGCCGAGATCATCCCTGACGCGGAGGCGGGCGCACAACTTGTCACTCACCTCGAACAGACCGCAAGCTGGAGCGGCGAGCCCTTGCGCTGGAGCCCTGCCCTGCTGCTGACGCTTGGGGCAACACCGCTGTTCAAGCCGGTGCGCCTGTTTGCCGGGTGGCGCGGTTACGGCGTTGTCCAGCACGCACCTCCCGCAAGCGGGTTCGCGCCCGATGATGCAGAGGCCATGCCGGCGCCAGCCCACCACGAAGATGCCAAAGCTGCCGACGAAGCCGCCAGTTTCGCGACGTCGGCCGCCCCTTCCGAGATCGTCGCCGAGGCCGCCGAAGGTCAAGCGCCGCATGACCCGCTGCCACATGAACCCGTGCTGCAGAGCGACCATGAAGATGAGCCATCAACCGACGCCGACGAACCCGCAACCGGCATCGCCGTAGAGCCTTTGACAGCGGCAGAATCGCGGGCCTTCAACGAGATCGGCGAGCGTCTGTCGCCGCATCTCGTCGCGGCAGAACCGGCTGCCACCCCCGAAGAACCCGCCGCAACTGGCAAGACGTCGACGCCATCTGCCGCGCCGGATGAGGCCAGCTTTGCCGCCTTGCTCGACATACTGCCGCTCGGCCTGCTGGTGGCGCGCGGCGGCGAGACCTTGTTCATCAACAAGCCGCTGCTGCAACATGCCGGGTTTTCCGACGCATCCGCGCTGGCGGCTGCCGGTGGTGCCGATCAAGTGACGGCGCGCCTCGCTTCCGCGCAGGGCATGATGGAAGCCAGCGACGAAGGCGAGCCCGGCGAGGATGGGCGCGTGTTCCTTCTGCGCCAGATCATCTGGCAGGGCGAGCCCGCCAGTCTGCTGACGACGGGGCTGGGCCAGCCTGCCGACAGCGTGCGCGCCCAGCACCGCACAGCCGAAGCTGAAGCGCGTGATCTTCGCGCCATACTCGACACCGCAACCGACGGCGTCGTGACTTTGGATGCCAATGCGCATGTGCTGTCGCTCAACAAGTCCGCCGAGGCGCTGTTTGGCTGCGATGGCGCGGATTACATCGGCCAACCCTTCGCCAGCCTGCTGCAGCGCGACGGCCAAGCCGCCTTTGCCGGCTATTTCAGCGGTGTGACGTCCAATGGCGTCGCCAGCCTCATGAATGACGGGCGCGAGATTGCCGGACGCACTGCCAAAGGTGGGCATATCCCGCTGTTCATGACGCTGGGGCGCATCGGCACGCCCGAAGAGCCGCGCTATTGCGGCGTGCTGCGCGACATGACGCAATGGAAAAAGGTCGAAGCCGAACTCAATGAAGCGCGCCATGAGGCCGAGCGCGCCAGTGCCATCAAATCAGAATTTCTGGCGCGCATCAGCCACGAAATCCGCACCCCGCTGGGGGCGATTCTCGGGTTTTCCGAAGTCATGTCCGAGGAGCGCCTCGGGCCCGTCGGCAACGAGCGTTACCGGGAATATCTGAAAGACATTCACGCTTCCGGCCAGCATGTCATGAGCCTGGTCAATGACCTGCTCGATCTTTCAAAGATCGAATCAGGCAAGCTGGACATGAGTTTCACCAGCGTAGATATCAACCAGATCGCCGAAGAATGTATCATGCTGATGCAGCCCGTCGCGGCACGCGAGCACGTCGTGCTGCGGCGCTCTCTTGCCGCCAATCTGCCACCTGTGGTGGCTGACGAGCGCTCGCTGCGTCAGATCATGCTCAATATCCTCTCCAATGCCATCAAATTCAACGTCAGCAGTGGCCAGGTGATCGTTTCGACGGCCTTGACCGACAGCGGCCATGCCGTGCTGCGGGTGCGCGATACCGGCACCGGCATGAGCGAAGATGAGGTGCAACTCGCCATGGAACCTTTTCGACAATTGCCCAATGCCGCCCAGAAGCGCGGCACCGGACTCGGCCTGCCGATCACCAGGGCGCTGATTGAAGCCAACCGCGCCAGTCTGGTCATTCGCAGCCGCCCAAATGAAGGCACGATGGTCGAGATCGCCTTTCCGCCGACGCGGGTGCTGGCGGAGTAGAGCCTTGCGCAAATCGGGGAACGGGGCAATGAATCTGGCAGGATTGTTAGTGCTTGGGCTTGCCGCTGGCGCCTTGAGCGGGCTCACGGGCATGGGTGGCGGCACGATTCTGGTGCCGGTGCTGCTTTATGTGTTCGGCTTTTCCATCCACGAAGCGCAGGGCACCACGCTGGCGCTGATGGTGCCGCCGATCGGGCTGGTGGCGGCCTATGAATATTTCCAGAAGGGCTATGTCAATGTCACAGCAGCCTTGCTGATCGCCCTTGGCTTTCTGATCGGCAGCGTGTTTGGTGCCAAGCTGGAATTTGTGTTACCCGCTGACCTGCTGCGGCGCATTTTTGCGCTGCTGCTGCTGGCGGTCGCCATGGAAATGCTGCTGAAAAAGGCTTGAGGCGCGAAACGCACCCAGCCTGCGGATCATGCCGCCTCGCACCATGATGGAGCTTGCGTCATGGTGGAGCTGATGAGAGTCGAACTCACGACCTCTGCAGTGCGATTGCAGCGCTCTACCAACTGAGCTACAGCCCCGACGCGTTGGGCTTTACGCTTGCAGCCGCGCCTTTGTCAACGCGGCATGCGCGCCTTCTTGCGGCAACCCGCCTTGGGTTTGCCATCGCGTGCCGAGGCGCGAGCGGGCCACGACTTGGCCGCCGCCGCTTCGTTCCTGCATTTTGATCTAACGCAAGGCGGTCGCGGCAAAATGCGTGGATACTGGCACCCTTGGTCTATCAGAATGCGAGGGCGCGGTGCTGAATCTTGGTGCCTTGGAGCAAGCGGCGATGGCAAGGCAGCCATTTGCCTATTTCGCCGCCAGCAATGTCCTCGATGACGCAGCGCTGGATGCGATTTCCAAAGATTTTCCGGATATCAGCAAACCGGGCATTTTTCCTTTGGCGGATCTGCGTTTCGGCGAGGCCTTCGCGCGGCTGATCGATGAAATCAGGGGCCGCGAGCTTGAAGCGGTGCTGGAGGCGAAGTTCGGCCTGAAACTGTCGGACAAGCCGTTGATGGTCACGGTGCGCGGCCGTTGCCAGAAGAAGGACGGGCGCATCCACACTGATTCAAAAGACAAAGTGGTGACCTGCCTGCTTTATCTCAATGACAAGTCCTGGAATGCCGATGGCGGTCGCCTTCGCCTGCTGCGCGACGGCAATGATCTGGAAAGCACAATCGTTGAAGTGCCGCCCAATGGCGGCAATTTTGTCGCGTTTCAGCGCAGCGACAATTCATGGCATGGCCACGCGCCGTTCGAGGGACCGCGCCGTTATGTGATGTTCAATTGGGTGACATCGGAAGCGACACTGGCCAAAAACCTTGGCCGCCACAGATTATCTGCCTTGTTCAAGCGAATGCGAGGGTCTTATGGCTACTGAGGCCCAGAGCGTGCAGGCGGCGTCGCCGTCAACGGACCATGCCGCACATGTGCTCGCCTGTCTTGATCGCGCGCAGCATTGCCCAGAGCCGTTCGATTACTGGCTGCTGGATGATGTGCTGCCGATGGCCAGCATCAAAGCCATTGCCGGATTGCCGTTTGCGCCGCCGAACGCACCGCTGTTTGATGGCCGCCGCGAAAGCAACAATTCAACCCGCGTCTATTTCAACCCGGAACAACAGGCGCGCTTTGCGGTCTGCCGCGATGTCGTGGCGGCATTCCGCGACCCGGCAGTCATTGCCAGACTTACCCGCCTGACAGGCGCGGATGTCGCCAAGGGGCATCTGCGGGTCGAGTATTGTCAGGATGTTGACGGCTTCTGGCTGGAGCCGCATCTCGATATTTCGGTGAAGCTTTTCACCATGCTGGTTTATCTGTCCGACGACCCCAATCTGCGCGATGCCGGGACCGATATTTATGATGGCCCACCGGAGCATCATCTGGTTACTTCGGCGCCTTACGAGCAGAACAAGGGCCTGATTTTCATCCCTGGCACCAACAGCTGGCATGGATTTTCCAAGCGTCCGATCCGTGGTCTGCGCAAATCGATCATCATCAATTATGTCGCACCGGCCTGGCAAAGCCGTTACGAGCTTGCCTGAACCGCCCGCCGACGCACCATGATCCAGCTGTGGCGCTGCATGGGCGGTGTCAGACAAGGACATGCAGCGGGGCGGTCTTGTCAGGCGACTTCGCTGCTTAATTGGCGCGCGTCACCGTGATCAGTATTGCAATACAATTCGTATAATGCGCTCAGAATAAAAGATACTTCCATACCCTCGACCGTATAGAAAATCATCTGCGCGGCACGCCTGGTGGCCACCAGATTGTTGCGGCGCAACACGGCGAGGTGCTGCGACAGGGCGGATTGGCTGATGGGGATCAGGCTTTCCAGCTCGCCGACAGATTTTTCGCCCTTCATCAATTGGCAAAGGATCAAAAGCCGCCACTTGTTGCTGATTGATTTCAATACAAGAGCGGCATGGTCGGCCTTGTCGGCCAGTTGCTCCATCGGATCGATATCGACAAGCATCTGGTTCACAGCATATGTCTCCCCGCGCGATGTGCGTGCACTTTTGCCATGGCGTTTGAACCAAACCCCTCAGGTCGGACATGTTGTTTGCGGCGCTGCGCAACGGGGCCGACGTCCGTCAGACGATCGCCATGCAAAGCGCACTTGCAACAACCAGCCATTCCTGTCTCCAACACATCATATCTTGTTCGTTTATACGCAATTGCTCATTTGAGCAACAAATCGCGCTCGGCCCCATTTGGCAAATGGCCCGGCAAAGACAGCTGTCAACATCAATCGCAGGCCGCCCCATTCCATGAAAAAGCGCGAATCTGGCGGCGCCATGGCGGGGCATGACGCGTCGGCACGGGATTTCGTCACGCCTCTGGCCCGGCGCATGTGCTGGCGCGCTCGCGGATGGTGAAGCCGACATCGATTTTGGCATGGGCACCTTGTCTGCCGCTCAGCCTTTGCAGCAGCATGTGACCGGCAACACGGCCCATGGCGATGCGATCGACGCTCACTGTGGTCAAACCCGGATTGATGGCCGCCGCCAGCGGCAGATCGTCAAAGCCCGCAATCGCCAGACGTCCGGGCACATCGATGCCACGCCGCTGACACTCAAAAATCGCGCCCACCGCCAGCACATCGGTGGCGCAGAGCAGCAGATCAATTTGCGACGGGTGGCGCAAGACGCGCTCGACTGCCGCCGCTCCGCCGCTGAAACTGTTGGCATTTTCAAGCACTAGGTGGCGGCTATCCCAACCCAGTTCGGCGCAGGCGGCATAATAGCCCTTCAACCGATCGCCAATGCGGTCATTGTGTTCGCTGGTGCTGGCAACAAAGGCCATGGCGCGGTGGCCACGCTTGTGCATGAGCAACGTCAGCGCTCGCGCTGCGTCATGATTGCTGTAGCCGACGACACAATCGATCGGGTCATCGGTCAGGTTCGCGCCCTCGACAATGGGGATGCCGCTGGCCCGCAGCATGTGCCGGGTTTTGGCATTGTGCACAACGCCAGTCAGATAAAAAGCATCGGGGCGGCGCTCAAGAAAATCGGCGACAATCGCCTCTTCGCGGTCAGGTTGATAGCCACAATCACCGATCATCACCTGAATGCCGTGTTCGTGCAGAACATCGCCAAGGCCCTGAATGACTTCGCCGTGCTGCGGCGCGCCTATCGCGGGAATCAGGGCGCAAACCATGCCCGTGCGGCTGGCGGCCAGCCCCCGTGCCACCAGATTGGGCCGATACCCCATTTCGAGGATGCAGGCCTGCACACGGTCGCGGGTGGACTGGGAAACATTTCTCGCGCCATTGAGCACCCGCGACACGGTGCCGGTGCCCACCCGCGCGCGCTTGGCTACATCGGCCAGGGTGACGGTCACTGTGCAACTCCGGTATGGTTGAGTCCCGCAGAGCATCCAAGGGCTCGCAGGAGCGAGCAGAACGCCAGACACTGCTGCCTGCCAGCGCAACAAGATATGGAAGCGCTTCCAGATTGGCAATGGCCTTTGGGCCTCTGTCAATCACAACGCTGTCGGTGCGATGAGTGCGGCTCTGGCGCCGTGCCGGAGGTCATGCTCCCCCAGAGCCGGCGACGATCTTGCGGGCAGCAACGTCGAGCCTCGACTTTGCCACTGGGACAGACTGCTACCGCCCCCTTCGTGCCTTGGGCATGGGGCGGTAGACCTTGTCGATTTCAGGCACTTGAGGCCGAATTACCGATCGCCGAGGCTCCCGCCGGCATCGGCCAGCGCCGCGCCCACTTCCAACCCGAGATCAGCCATGCTGGTCTCTTCCACAGTCGCGAGCGTCTCGCCCTTGGTCTGACGTTCGGCTTCTTCGGGTGAACGCGCGACGTTGACGGTGACGGTCGAGGTCACTTCCGGATGCAGATGCACCGGCACTTCATGCAGGCCAATGGCCTTGATCGGTGCGTTGAGCGTCACCTGATTGCGCTCAACCTTGAAACCTTCAGCATTGATCAATTCGGCAATGTCGCGCGGCGACACCGAGCCATAGAGCTGACCAGTTTCACCTGCCTGGCGGATGATGGTGAAGCTCTTGCCGTTGAGCTTTTCAGCTTCAGCGGCGGCACCGGCCTTCAACTCGCTGTTGCGGGCTTCAAGCGACGCGCGCTGGCTCTCAAACTTCCTCATGTTGGCTTCAGTGGCGCGCAAAGCTTTCTGCCGCGGCAACAGAAAATTGCGGGCATAGCCGTCCTTGACGCGGACCTTGTCGCCCATATGGCCCAATTTGCCAACGCGTTCGAGCAGGATAACTTCCATGGTGTGACCTCGTTTCATGACCAAAATGAAGACGGGATCCACACAACGCGGTGCGCTTGCGGCGCCCGGTCAGCGGCTGTCCCGTCGGTGACGGTTAGGAGGCAGCCAAGCTGCCCCCAGCCAAGATTAAAGGCGCTGCACCCAGCAAGGGCGCAACGCGCGTTCCTGATTTAGCCGATCACATAGGGCAGCAGCCCCAGGAACCGGGCGCGCTTGATGGCATTGGCCAATTCGCGCTGCTTGATTGCCGAGACGGCGGTGATGCGCGAGGGCACGATCTTGCCGCGTTCGGAAATATAGCGCGAAAGCAGGCGCGTATCCTTGTAATCGATCTTCGGCGCATTGGCTCCGGAGAACGGGCAGGTCTTGCGACGACGAAAAAACGGACGCCGGGCGGTTTCGGTGGACATGGACATGATCAGGCATTCCCTTCGTAGCTGGGGGCGTCGTCACGCGGACGGCGCGGGCCGCGATCACGATCGGGACGATCACCGCGCGGGCCACGCGGGCCGCGCTCGCCGCGATCATCATCATCGCGCTTGCGCAACATGGCCGAAGGGCCTTCTTCATGGGCTTCGACGCGCAGGGTAATGAAACGGAGCACATCTTCGCTGATGCCCATCATGCGCTCCATCTCGACCACGGCGGCGGAGGGAGCGTCAATGTTCAACAGACAAAAATGCGCCTTGCGGTTTTTCTTGATGCGGTAAGCCAGCGACTTCACGCCCCAGTTCTCGACCTTGGCGATCGAACCGCCATTCGCGGTGATGATGCCCTTGAACTGCTCGGTCAAGGCATCGACTTGCTGGCTGGTGACGTCCTGACGGACCATGAATACGTGCTCGTAGAGAGCCATGGGGACCCTTTCTCATGTTACAAATTGTCCGGCGCGGAGCCCCCCGAGCCGATGAGGGCCCGAACGGTGTCGAAGGCGGAGACAAGGGAAGACGGATCAGGTGATCCTGCACGTTTTGACACGCGTCAACCTTTCAGCCCCCGGCCGGAACTGAACGGCTCGCTGTTACGCCAAGCGCAGGCAAAGGGCAAGTCTTTTGATCACGCCATATCCTGCAGCGGCGGGAATTGACTTTTCAGGGCCTGATAAAGCGCGCGAAAATGCGGCAGGCGGCGGGCATAGGCCGCCACCTCGCGCGGGTTCGGCGTGATGGTGGCGCTGATTTTCGGGGCGGTGCAGACGGCTTCGGCGGCTTCACGCGTCAAGGCGAGGCGCGCCAACCGGGCGGCGCCAAAGGCCGGGCCGCGCGCGCTGGCGTCATAACGCACCAGAGGCACATCCAGCACATCGCTGAGAATTTGCAGCCACAACGGGCTGCGCGCGCCCCCGCCAATGACGCCAGCTTCGGTAATGGTCGTGCCCGAGCGCGCCAGACAATCGCGGGCATCGGCGAAGCTGAAGGCAACGCCCTCCATGATGGCGCGCACCACATCACCGCGTGACGTCGCCGGGGTGAGGCCAAACAGCACGCCGCGCGCATCGGGATCATTGTGAGGCGTGCGCTCACCGGTGAGATAAGGCAGGAACAGCAAAGGCCCTGCTGGCGACGCCTTTTCTGCCTCGGCCAGCAAAGCCGTGACTTCGGTGCCGAACAGGTCGCTGGCAAAGGCCAATGAACTCGCGGCACTGAGCATCGCGCCCATCTGCAACCAGCGGCCCGGCAAGGCGTGGCAGAAGGCGTGCACCATCAGTTGCGGGGCGGGACGAAAGCTGCTGGTGGTGACAAAGAGTTGCCCTGACGTGCCCAGCGACAAGAACGCATCACCATCGTTGATGGCACCTATGCCGACGGCCCCTGCCGCTGCATCACCGGCGCCACCGGCAACGATGACACCGGGCCTTAGTCCGAAGCGGGCCGCGAGGTCGGCGCGCACCGCGCCGGCCGCCTCGCTGCCTTCAACGAGGCGCGGGAGTTGGCGCTGGCTGATGTTCAACGCGCCGAGCGCGGTCGGCGACCAGGCACGCTGCGCCTCGTCGAGCAGCCAGGTTCCTGCGGCATCGGACATGTCGGTCACGCAATCGCCCGTCAGCTTCAGGCGCACATAATCCTTGGGCAGCATCAGCATGGCGAGGTTGGCGCGCAGCGCGGGTTCGTGGCGGGCCAGCCAATCAAGCTTGGGCGCGGTGAGACCCGACATGGGCATGACGCCGGTCTCGCGCGACAAATCAGGAAACCGCTGGGCCAGGGCCTCGGCTTCTGCGCCGCTGCGCGAATCATTCCACAAAATCGCCGGGCGCAGCGGCGTCATGGCCGCATCGAGCATGACGGCGCCGTGCATCTGGCCGGAGAGGCCGATGGCCCCCACCCGCGCCATGGCGGCCGCGTGCCGCTGGTGAAATTGCCCGAGCACATGCTCAACCGCCTGCCACCACAGGTCGGGGTGCTGCTCGCTCCAACCCCTGTGCGGGCGGCTGGTGGCGAGGGCAACGTCAGCTTCCGCAACAATCTCCTGCGTTTTGTCGACCAGCACGGCCTTGACGGCGGACGTGCCCACATCAATGCCAATGAAATGGTCGCTCTGATTGTGGGTGCTCATGTTTGCCCTGCTTGCCTGCCAAAGAGGCGCTATCCTTGACTCGGAAGCGCGGCAATGTCACTGCCAAACGGTTTTTTCAGGTTGGTGGGGCCAATGTCGCGCGCTTTATTATTTCCCGGTCAAGGGTCGCAAACGCCCGGAATGGGCAAGGATCTGGCAGAAAATTTTGCCGTCGCACGCGCGGTTTATGACGAAGTTGATGCGGCGCTGGGCGAAAAGCTGTCGAAAGTCATCTTCGAAGGGCCGGAGGCTGATCTCACCCTGACCGCCAATGCCCAGCCCGCCCTGATGGCGACTTCGATGGCCGCCTTGCGGGTGCTGGAAACTGAAACGGGCCTTGATCTCGCGCGTGACATTGCCTTTGTCGCGGGACATTCGCTCGGCGAGTATTCAGCGCTGGCATCGGCGGGCGCGCTTGACGTGACGACGACCGCGCGGTTGTTGCGGCTGAGGGGCCTCGCTATGCAGAAGGCCGTGCCCGCGGGTGTCGGCGCCATGGCGGCCCTGCTCGGCGTTGAGCCTGCCGCTGCGGCACAATATGTGGAGCAGGCGGCCAGCGCTACCGGTGAAGTTTGCGGCGTCGCCAATGATAATGGCGGCGGCCAGGTGGTGATATCGGGCTCGGCTGCCGCCGTGGCGCGCGGCATCGAGATTGCCAAAGCTGCGGGCGTCAAGCGCGCAGTGCTGTTGCCGGTGTCCGCGCCTTTCCATTGCGCGCTGATGCAGCCCGCGGCCGAAGCCATGGCGCAGGCCCTTGCCGAGGCGCGGATTCGCGCACCGCTGGTGCCAGTGGTCGCCAATGTCACGGCTGCGGCGGTGCGCGACCCCGAAATCATCCGCGAATTGTTGGTGCGTCAGGTGACTGCAACAGTGCGCTGGCGCGAATCTGTGTTGTTCATGGCCGCTGCCGGGGTGCGCGACGCGCTTGAACTTGGCGCTGGCAAGGTGCTTACGGGGCTGGTGAAGCGCATCAGTGACACAATGCCGGTGCGGGCGATCGGCACCAAGGCCGACGTTGACGCATTCAAGGCTGCAGAGGGGGCTGGGCATGTTTGATCTCACGGGCCGCAAGGCATTGGTGACCGGAGCGAGCGGCGGATTGGGCAGCGCCATTGCGCGGGCACTGCATCAACAGGGCGCCGAGGTGGCGCTGTCGGGCACACGCGTTGAGGCTCTGGAAGCGCTGGCGCGCGATCTTGGCGCGCGGGCGCATGTTACCCCTTGCGACCTTGGGGATCGCGCCTCGCTGGATGCGCTGGTGCCGGCCGCCGAAAAGGCGCTCGGGCAGATTGATATTCTGGTCAACAATGCCGGCGTCACGCGTGATAATCTGTTCATGCGCATGAAAGATGCCGACTGGGATCAGGTCATCGCCATCAATCTGACCTCGGCTTTCGTGCTTTCGCGCGCCGTGTTGCGCGGCATGATGAAGCGCCGCTTCGGCCGCATCATCGGCATAACCTCGATCGTCGGCGTCACGGGCAATCCCGGTCAAGGCAATTACGCCGCCTCGAAAGCCGGCATGATCGGCATGAGCAAGGCACTGGCGGCGGAGGTCGCCAGCCGTGCCATCACCGTCAATTGCATCGCGCCGGGCTTTATCGCCAGCCCGATGACGGACGCTTTGAGCGAGGCGCAACGGGCGAGCATACTGGCCAATGTGCCGATGGGCGCTTTGGGGCAAGGCCAGGATATTGCTGCAGCTTGCGTTTATCTCGCCAGCGCCGAGGCCGGTTATGTCACCGGCCAGACGCTGCATGTGAATGGCGGCATGGCGATGATCTGAAGCGTCGCGCGCCGGGATTGGCCTTGAAGTGTTTCACAGTGCTGAAAATTTGGCATTGGCAGGGTATCGCCATGCTCAAATTAGTGTGTTAGACGCCAATCAACGTGAAGTCGCGGAAGCGCGATTTTTGCGACCTTTTGTTGTTGAGCCGTGTCATGCGCCTCAGCGAGGGGTCGAAATGAATTCAGGCCCATCCATCGCGGTGTGGCCAGAATGATGATCGAGGCTGAAGGTATTTTGCAAAAATACCTTTTCAACAGGGAAGTGAGCAATGAGCGAAGTCGCTGATCGGGTTAGGAAAATTGTGGTCGAACAGCTCGATGTCGATCCGTCGAAAGTTGTCGACAATGCCAATTTCATTGATGACCTTGGCGCGGATTCGCTCGACACAGTCGAACTGGTGATGGCCTTCGAAGAAGAATTCGGGGTCGAAATTCCTGACGATGCTGCCGAGCACATCGTGACGGTCGGCGATGCCGTGAAATTCCTTGAAAAAGCCAAAGCGGCCTGAATTTGCGACTTGACAGTCGCGACAACTGGCTGATCATGAAAACGATACGGGCGCTGACGGCATCACCGTCAGCGTTTTTCATGTTTGTGGCACAGGATTCATAGCTCGCACCCGTTTTGGCGCGCAGGAATGAAACAAGGGCCACTGATGTTGAGGATAAAATGGGGGCATCGAATATGCGCAGAGTGGTTGTCACTGGCCTCGGTCTGGTTAGCCCTCTGGCGGATGGTGTCGAGGCAAGCTGGCAGCGATTGCTGGCTGGCCAATCCGGGATCAAGGCGATCACGTCGTTCGACGTTTCCGATCTGGCCTGCAAGATCGGTGGCGCGGTGCCGCGCGGCACCGGCGAAGCGCAATTCAATCCTGACCGCTATCTTGAGCCCAAAGAGCAGCGCAAGGTCGACGATTTCATCATTTTCGGCATAGCTGCCGCAGATCAGGCTTTGGCAGATGCGGGCTGGTTCCCCAAAACCATTGAAGATCAAGTTGCCACGGGCGTGCTGATTGGCTCGGGCATCGGTGGCCTCGGCGGCATTTATGATGCCTCGGTCACCCTGCACGAACGTGGGCCGCGGCGGATTTCGCCGTTTTTCATTCCGGGACGTTTGATCAATCTGGTCAGCGGCCAAGTTTCGATCAAGCACGGTCTGAAGGGACCCAATCACGCGGTGGTCACGGCCTGTTCCACCGGCGCGCATGCCATAGGCGATGCCGGACGGCTGGTGGCGCTCGGCGATGCCGATGTGATGGTGGCGGGCGGCGCCGAGGCCTGTCTCAACCGTCTTGCCTTTGCTGGATTTTCTGCGGCGCGTGCGCTTTCCACCGGATTCAATGATACGCCGGAGCGGGCTTCGCGTCCCTATGACAAGGATCGCGATGGCTTTGTCATGGGCGAAGGCGCGGGTTGCGTGGTGCTGGAGGAATATGAACACGCCAAGGCACGCGGCGCCCGGATTTATGCCGAATTGGTGGGCTACGGCCTTTCGGGTGACGCTTATCACATCACCTCGCCTGCACCCGATGGCGATGGCGCGTTCCGTTGCATGACCATGGCGCTGAAACGCGCCGGCATCGCGCCCGGCGATGTCGATTATATCAACGCCCATGGCACATCGACGCCGGTCGGCGACGAAATCGAGCTGACCGCCGCCGAACGATTGTTGGGCGCGGCTGCCAGCAAGGTTTCCATGTCGTCAACCAAATCTGCGACCGGTCACCTGCTCGGCGCTGCCGGCGCGATCGAGGCGATATTCTCGATTCTGGCGATGCGCGATCAAATGGCCCCCGCGACGCTCAATCTCGACAATCCTTCGGTGGTCAGCCATATCGATCTGGTGGCCCACAAGCCGCGCGCCCGAAATATCGACGTCGCGCTGTCGAATTCCTTTGGCTTTGGCGGCACTAATGCCTCGGTGGTGTTCCGCCGCGCCGGGTGAAACGCGCAGCTATTGCACAAAACCCGGCCCGCCGCGGTTGCCAAGCTTGGCTTAAAGTCGCATTATGGGAACCGGTGCGGGTGGGTGTTGCAACAGGAGAGCGTCGCGGCTGAAGCGGGCATGAAGCTCACGATAGCGCAACGCGATATGACATGACGGACGAGCTACCAGACAATCAGACTCCGGCACCGGCCACTCCAAGCGACCTGGCAGACAATGAGATTTCCACCGCGCCGGTGATCACGGAAGCGGCGATGCCTGCCGCCAGCGTTTCGGCGCCGACCAAGCGGTTTTTTGGCTCGCGCAGGGTGCTCAAGAGCCCGAAAGAGGCGTTGCAGCCCGATCTGGTGCCACCACCGCCACCGCGACCTAAACGCCGCCGCCGCTCGCTGTTTTCGCAAGCCAGCGGCTTTGTCACCTTTGGTGCTGCCTTGTTTTTGCTGGCCGGCTTTTTCATCGTCGAGGCCAAAAAGCAGCTGGAGATGCCCGGGCCTCTGACCCAGAACACGGTGGTGATGATTCCGCGCGGCACCGACACGCCCGGCATCGTCAACACCTTGCAGCAGAACAACGTGATTCGTGATGGTTTCTGGATGCAGGCGGCGCTGTTTCTGCAAGGCCAGCGCGGCCGCCTGAAAGCTGGCGAATATCAATTCACAAAGTCGGAAACCCTGGCATCGGTGATCGCCACGATCGTCGCCGGCAAATCCATTGAGCATACGCTGACCATCCCCGAGGGCTGGAGCGTTGAGCAAGTGGTGGATCGGCTCAATGCCGACCCGCTGCTGACCGGAACCATCACCCAGTTGCCGCCGGAAGGCTCGCTGCTGCCCAGCACCTACAAATATCTGCGCGGCGACACGCGTGCCCATCAGCTTGCCGTGATGAAAGCCGACGATCAGAACCTGCTCACGCAGATCTGGGATGGTCGCGACCCGACGCTACCGCTCAAGACCCCGGAACAATTGGTGACGCTGGCCTCGATTGTCGAGAAAGAAACGGGCAAGGTTGACGAGCGTCCGCGCGTTGCTGCGGTTTTTCTCAACCGGCTGCAGCGACGCATGCCTTTGCAATCCGACCCGACCGTGGTTTACGGGCTGGTGGGTGGCAAGGCTGTGCTCGGCCATCAATTGACCAAAGCCGATTTGCAGACGCCCTCGCCCTACAATACCTATCTGCATTATGGCTTGCCGCCCGGCCCGATTGGCAATCCCGGCAAGGCCGCGCTGGAAGCCGTTGCCCACCCCGATCATACCAAGGAGCTGTATTTCGTGGCCGATGGCTCCGGGGGCCATGTTTTTGCCGATACGCTGAAGCAGCACAATATCAATGTCGCGCATTGGCGGGAGTTGCAAAAGCTGAAGGACGCCGCGTCGCCCGCTGCGGTTCCGGCATCAACGCCGCGCACTGCGCCCGCCGCCGCGCCACTGGCCGACCCGAAACTGCGCCAGCAGCATAGCGAGCTTCTGCCCGATCAACAGGAATTTTCACGAAGCCTTGCAGATCAGCGCGGCGCGGTGGCGGCGGCCACACCGCTGGCGCGTGATTTGCGGGCGCGGGCCTTGCGTCTGGCGACCGCCTTGCAATTTACCTATGGCGTCGGCATCGGCGTGGCACCGCACAATGCGGCGGGGGATGCGTCGCAAGGTGCTGCAAAGACCGGTGCCAATGCCACCGATGCGGCGCTCGATGCCGGACTTCCCGGCGCCGACCTCACAAATTTCCACCCGGTTCAGCCCTCTGCGAACGAGCGCTCGGCGCTGGGGGCCATTAACCGGCATGTGCCGCTGGCCAAGGGTGCGAAGGGCCGGGTCATGGCGCGCCGGGCGCTTGCCTATGATGCCAGCGAGGGCACGCGCTATGATCCGCTGCGCGAGCATGGCTATGACCTCAATGCCGCCCAGAATGTCCCGGCGCTGAAGGCGCCCTGAGCCGAAACACGCTGCCTCTTGCCTAAACCATGCGGCTCGGCTAAGGGACGCGCATTCCACACGCGATGTGAGCGGCCCTGATTCAAGGGTTGCACCGGTGGGCCCGGATGTTCCGGGGCCTTGACATCATCGCGGCGGCACAACCGGAGACGAACACATGGCACTGCCAGACTTTTCTATGCGTAGCTTGCTCGAATCGGGCGCACATTTCGGCCACCAGTCGCATCGCTGGAACCCGAAGATGGCCCCCTATATTTTCGGCGCACGCAACAACATCCATATCATCGACCTTGCCCAGACCGTGCCGCTGCTGCACCAGGCGCTGAAGGCGGTCTCGGACACCGTGGCGCGCGGCGGGCGCGTGCTGATGGTTGGCACCAAGCGTCAGGCTGCCGATCTCATTGCCGATAGCGCCAAGCGCTCGGCACAGTATTATGTCAATGCGCGCTGGCTCGGCGGCATGCTGACCAATTGGAAGACGATTTCAGCCTCGATCAACCGGCTGCGCAAGGTTGATGAAATTCTCAAGAGCGGTGCGCAGGGTCTCACCAAGAAAGAGCGTCTGGTGCTGGTGCGCGAGCAGGACAAGCTCGAAAAGGCTCTGGGCGGCATCAAGGATATGGGCGGCACGCCGGATCTGTTGTTCGTGATCGACACCAACAAGGAAGCGTTGGCGATCAAGGAAGCCAACCGTCTGGGCATCCCGGTGGCGGCGATTGTCGACACCAACTGCGATCCTGACGGCATCACCTATCCCATTCCCGGCAATGACGATGCGGGCCGGGCCATTGCGCTCTACTGCGATCTCATCGCCCGTGCGGCGCTGGATGGTATTGGCCGGGCTGACGGTGCTGCTGGCATCGACATGGGCGCTGCGGATGCGCCGGTTGCCGAATCGGCACTGGCAAATTCCGCCGAAGGTGCCGAGACGGGTGCCGAGAAGTTCGAGTTTCTGGCGGCACCGCGCGGCGCACCGGATGATCTCGCCAAAATGCACGGCGCGGGACCGCAAATCGTGCAAAAGCTCAATGACGCAGGCATTTTTCATTATTGGCAGATTGCCAGCCTCACTGAAGCTGAAGCCACCACGGTGGACGCCGATCTCAAGCTCGGTGGTCGCATCGCCCGTGATGGCTGGGTCGATCAGGCCCGGTCATTGGTCGCCGGCGCTTGATGTGCAAACTGCGGGGATAGGACAATGACTGCGATTACGGCCTCCATGGTCAAGGATCTGCGCGAAAAAACCGGCGCAGGCATGATGGATTGCAAAGTGGCGCTGACCGAGACTGGCGGCGACAGCGAAGCGGCGGTTGACTGGCTGCGCAAGAAGGGCCTGTCAAAGGCTGCCAAGAAGTCCGGCCGCGTTGCGGCTGAAGGACTGGTCGCGGTAGCCGTGCGCGATCAGACCGGCGTTCTGGTCGAGGTCAATTCCGAGACGGATTTTGTCGCCCGCAACGAGGAATTCCAGGCGCTGGTGCGCGCCATTGCGCTGGTCGCGCTGGAAACGGGCGATGATCTGGAAAAGCTGAAGAACGCGCATTATCCTGGTGGTGACAGCGTCGATGCGGCCATCGCCAATGCCATTGCGACCATTGGCGAGAACATGACGCTGCGCCGCACGGGCGCGCTGCATGTCGGCAAGGGTGTGATCGGCTCTTATGTGCATAATGCCATCACTGATGGCCTCGGCAAGATCGGCGTGATCGTCGGTCTGGAGTCAGCGGGCAACACCGATGTGCTGATGCCGCTGGCGCGGTTGATTGCGCTGCATGTCGCGGCGGCCAACCCGACGGCGCTGGAACCCTCGGCGCTCGATGCCGCGCTGGTGACCCGCGAGCGCAACCTTCTGGCGGACAAGAACGCTGGCAAGCCCGCCCATGTTCTGGAAAAAATCATCGATAGCGGCATGAAGACCTTCTACAAGGAAGTCTGCCTCGTCGATCAGATTTCGATCCATGCCGACCATGCCGGCAAGGCGATCAGCCAGGTCATCAAGGATAGCGAGAAGGCCGCCGGTGCGCCGATCGTGCTCAAGGGCTATCTGCGCTACGCCCTCGGTGAAGGCATCGACAAGCCCGAGGCTGCCGATTTCGCAGCCGAAGTGGCAGCGCTGCAATCCTGAGACGCGCGGTCGCTTGAATTATGCCAACCTTGTGCGTTGCACCGATCACCTAACCTGAAAGGCCAGCCATGTCCGCCGCCCCACAATCGCGCTGGAAGCGGGCTATGGTGAAGCTTTCAGGTGAGGCGATGATGGGGTCGATGACCCACGGGCTTGATCCAGCGACGCTCAAGCGCATGGGTGCGGATCTGGCCGAAGGTGCGGCGAGCGGCGTGCAACTGGCAATTGTCGTGGGCGGCGGCAATTTCTTTCGCGGGATGCAGGGTGCCGACAAAGGCATCGAGCGGGCGCGGGCTGATTCCATCGGGATGCTGGCGACAGCCATGAATGCGCTGGCGCTGGAGGCAGCGATCGAGGCCGCCGGTTGGCCGTGCCGGGCGCTGTCAGCCATTGCGATGCCGCAAATCTGTCAGCCCTATTCGCGCCAGGCTGCGCTGAATCACATGAACAAGGGCCGCATCGTGGTGCTGGCGGGGGGCACGGGCAATCCGTTTTTCACCACGGACACGGGCGCGGTTCTGCGCGGCGCCGAGCTTTCCTGCGATGCCGTGCTCAAAGCGACGCAAGTCGATGGCGTTTATAGTGCCGACCCTAATCGTGACCCGACGGCCACCCGCTATGATAGCCTGACCCATGATGAGGCCATCTCCCGCAACCTTGCCGTCATGGACACTGCGGCCTTCGCCCTGGCGCGCGAAAACGCATTGCCAATCGTGGTGTTCTCGATACGCGAGGCCGGCGCGATCACGGCGGCATTGACCGGCACCGGACGATGCACCATCGTCACGCCCGCATCTGCGTGATTGGTGTTCATGATTGCTGATTTTAGTGGCAGAATGATTGACGCCTGTTCCGTCAGGCCCAAAGTGATTATGATGAGAATCTGGAAGGACGATGTCCATGGCCGCAACCTTTGACCTTGCCGATATCAAGCGGCGCATGCAGGCAAGCATTGCCAGCCTGAAGCATGAACTGAATGGCCTGCGCACCGGGCGCGCCTCACCATCCCTGCTCGAACCTGTGCAGGTGATTGCCTATGGAGCGGCGACCCCTCTCCTGCAAGTCGCCAATATTTCGGTGGTCGAAGCGCGCATGCTGGCCGTGCAGGTATGGGACAAGGGACTGGTGAATGCGGTCGACAAGGCCATTCGCGACGCGAATCTGGGCCTTTCGCCTACAGTCGAGGGCCAGACGCTGCGCATCCGCATTCCCGAACTCAACGAACAGCGCCGCAAGGAAATGGTCAAGGTGGCGCATAAATATACCGAGGACTGCCGGGTGGCCGTGCGTCATATCCGGCGCGACGGCATTGATCTGTGCAAAAAGCTGTTGAAGGACAAGCTTATCTCGGAGGATGACGAAAAGCGGCAGGCCGCCGACGTGCAAAAAGCTACTGATGCCGCCATCCAGGAGATCGAAGCGGTGCTTGTTTCCAAAGAAAAAGAAATTATGCAGGTTTGAGCGCCATATGTGTTGGCTGACAACAGCAGGAGCGCGCGAGACCCATGAATGACATGCCGTCAGTGCCCGCGATCATGCCGAGTGCGACACTGGCCGGCCTCAGTGTCGGCATTATCATGGATGGCAATGGGCGCTGGGCGCAGGCGCGCGGTCTGCCGCGCTTCGAGGGCCACAGGCGCGGGATGGAGGCGCTGCGAGACTGTGTGCGCAGCGCGCCCGGCCTTGGTGTGCGTTATCTGACGCTTTACAGCTTTTCGGTTGAAAACTGGTCGCGCCCGCCGGATGAGGTCGAAAACCTCATGGGCCTGCTGCGGCTCTATCTGCGCCGCGATCTGGCCGAACTCAACCGCAATGGCGTGCGCATCAGGGTCATCGGCGAGCGCAATGGTCTTCCCCCCGGCATTGCAGCCTTGCTGGACGAGGCCGAGGCGACCACCCGGAGCAACACCAGGCTCGATCTGGTGCTGGCCTTCAATTATGGTGCGCGCCAGGAGATCACCCGCGCCATGCGCAGTCTTGCCGAACGAGTAATGGCCGGAACGCTGCAACCACAGGCGATCAACCTTGCAGAGATCGATGCGGCGCTCGATACGGCAGGTCTGCCAGACCCCGAAGTCATCATCCGCACGTCGGGTGAGCAGCGGCTGTCAAATTTCCTGCTGTGGCAGGCCGCCTATGCGGAATTCATATTTCTGCCAGCCCTTTGGCCGGATTTTGATGAAGCCATGTTTGCTGCGGCCCTCGACGAATTCAAGCAGCGCACGCGGCGGTTTGGTGGACGCAATGACTGCGCGCCCAGCGCAAGGGTGGTTCGCTCGTGAGCACCGAAAAAGCCAACGGCTCGGCATTTTGGCTCAAGCGCGGATTGGCCAAATTGCAGGATTTGAAGGTTCGCATCATCTCCAGTGTCGTCATGGCCAGTCTGGCCCTGCTCTGCCTGTGGGCGGGCGGTTGGCTGTTTTCATTATGCTGGCTGTTTCTCAGCGCCATGGTCGCATTTGAATGGCAGACGATGGTGACGCCGCATGCCAGCACGACCCGCAATGTTGTCGCGCTGGTGATGCTGCTGGCCATGGCAAGCGCGATGAATCTGGCTGACGCTGGCGCGGCGCTGGAATGTCTGCTGGTGGGTGTGCTCGCCATAGCCGGGCTGGCACCGGCAGGACGACGTCTGTGGACCGGCGGCGGTGCACTTTATGCCGGCACGCTGCTGCTCGCCGTGATGGACTTGCGGTTCTCGCTGTCGCCGTTCGGCTTTCTTGCATTGTTCTGGTTGTTTGGCGTGGTCTGGATGACCGACATCATGGCGTATTTCGGTGGCCGTCTCATCGGTGGTGCCAAATTATGGCCGCAAGTGTCGCCCTCCAAAACCTGGGCTGGCACGCTGAGCGGCCTCGTCAGCGGCACTTTGGCGGGGGCAGGCATTGTCTGGCTGGCCGGAATGCCGGTATCCTGGCCTCTGGTGCTGTTGCTCGGCATTGCCGCTTCGCTGGTGGCACAGGGCGGAGACCTGCTGGAATCAGCCATGAAGCGGCATTTTGGCGTCAAGGATTCATCACCCTTTATTCCCGGTCACGGCGGTTTCATGGACCGGCTGGACGGTTTCATCGCCGCCAGCATATTTGCCGCCTTGTTTGGCTTCCTGCGACTTGATGCGCCGATGGCGGCGGCGGGGCTGTTTCAATGGTAAGGCCGCGCGCCGCGCCCAAGCGGTTGGTGATTCTGGGCGCCACCGGCTCCATTGGCCGTTCCACCGCCGATCTGATCGCGGATCATCCCGATTTCATGGTCGAAGCCGTGGTGGGGGGTAGCGATGCCGTAGCCCTCGCTGCCATGGCCCGCAGGCTGAAGGCGCGCCATGCCGCGCTGCATGATGAGCGGGCCTTGGGGGCCTTGCGGGCGGCGCTGGCGGGCAGCGACATCAGCTGTGCCGCCGGTGAGGCGGCCGTGATCGAAGCGGCGCAACGTCCCTGCGATGTCGTGGTCGCCGCCATTGTCGGCATTGCCGGGTTGAAACCAACTTTTGCCGCCTTGCGGCCGGGGCGCACCATTGCGCTCGCCAACAAGGAATGTCTGGTTTCGGCCGGATCAGCCTTCATGGCAGAAGTGGCCGCGCGCGGCGTCCAGTTGCTGCCGATGGACAGCGAGCATAATGCGATCTTCCAGGCCCTGAATGGCCGCGACTCCAGCAGCGTCGAGCAGATGGTGCTGACCGCATCCGGCGGCCCGTTCTTGCGCTGGAGCGCCGAGGCCATAGAGGCGGCCGATGTCAGCGCGGCTCTGGCCCATCCCAACTGGAGCATGGGTCGCAAAGTCACGATTGATTCAGCCGGATTGATGAACAAGGGCCTTGAACTGATCGAGGCGCAGGCCTTGTTTCACATCGCGGCGGAAAAGCTCGATGTCGTGGTGCATCCGCAATCGGTCGTGCATGGCATGGTGTCATTCAGCGATGGCACGGTGCTGGCCGGGCTGTCGGTTCCCGATATGCGCACCCCCATCGCCCATTGTCTTGGCTTTCCAGATCGTCTGGCAACCTCGTGCCGGAGGCTTGATCTCGCGGCACTTGGCGGGCTGACATTCGAAGCGCCCGATCATGCCCGCTTTCCTGCCCTGCAACTGGCCATTGACGCCATGAAAAGCGGGCAAGGCCTGCCGACCGTGCTCAATGCTGCCAATGAATTGGCGGTCGAAGCCTTCCTTGCCGGCAAGATAAAGTTTGGTGATATTGCCCGTCTGGTCGGGCGCGCCTGCGAGGCGGCGCTGTGCCATGGCGAGGCAAAAAGCCCGCAAACACTGGCAGAAGCGCTGGGCGTTGACCATATTGCAAGAGAAAGGTTTGCCACCCCCTAGGCGCGGGGCCTTCATTCCGGCATGGTAACGAAATAGTAACCATATGACCTTGGCCCCCTCACAACGGCGCGTTACGCCGGAACGGGGCACAACCGAAGGTGCGTAGCGATGTCAGGATTTCATGCAATCTGGGTAGTTTTCACGGACATCGTCCCCTATGTTCTGGTGCTCACGAGCATCGTGTTCGTGCACGAGATGGGGCATTTTCTGGTCGGGCGCTGGTGCGGTGTGAAGGTCGATGCCTTCTCGATTGGTATCGGGCCGGAACTCTACGGCTTTGATGACAAGCACGGCACCCATTGGCGGCTTGCGGCCTATCCGATTGGTGGCTACGTCAAATTTCATGGCGACGCCAATGGCGCCAGCGTTCCCGATAATGAGGGCGTTGCGGCCATGTCCAGGCAGGAACGCTCGGTGACCCTGCAAGGCCAGCCGGTGTGGAAGCGGGCGCTGGTGGTTGTCGCCGGGCCAGCGGTAAATTTCATTTTCGCGATCCTGTTGTTTTCCGGCATGTTCTACATCTCGGGCCGCAATGAGTTGCCGGCGATCATCGCCAATGTGGCGAAGGCGAGCGCAGCCGCTGTCGCAGGGTTTCAGCAAGGCGATAAAATCACCGCTATCGGTAACGTCAAAATCAATGATTTCAATGATGTGCAGCGCATTATCATGAACAACGCGAATGTGCCGCTGGGCGTAACGGTTATGCGGCAAGGCCATGCCTTGCTGCTGCATGTGACGCCCGCCGCCGTGGTGATAAAATCCAGCCTTGGCGATCAGACCATCGGGCGTATCGGCATCCAGAACGATGCCAGCCCCACCGCGTGGCGGCATATTTCCTACTCGCTGCCAGGTGCGTTGCGCGCCGGTTCGTCCGAAACCTGGTATTGGGTCGCCAACACCGGCACAGCCTTGAAGCGCATCGTCACCGGGCACGCTTCGGCCAGCCAGATTTCGGGGCCGATCCGCATCGGCGCTCTGGCCGGGAAAATGGCCCGCTCCTCATTCGACAGCCTGCTCAGCCTCATGGCGATCCTCTCGGTGTCGATCGGCCTGATGAACCTGCTGCCGATCCCGATGCTCGATGGCGGCCACCTGCTGTTTTATGCCTATGAAGCGGTGTTCCGGCGTCCGATGAGCGAGAGGGTTCAGGAATATGGCTTCCGGTTCGGGCTCGCAACCGTGGCAGCCATGATGATATTCGCGATTTCCAATGACATCCTGCAGATGCTGCATCTGGTTTAGACGCAGCATTCGATCGAACGAAAGGGGCCAACAATGACCACGCCGCCGCGCATTGCGCTTGTCACCGGAGCCGGAACCGGGGTTGGTCGCGCTGCGGCGCATGGGTTGATGCAGGCGGGCTGGCAGGTCTGGCTGACCGGGCGGCGGGCTTCGTTGCTGCAGGAAACTGCGGTCTTGGCGCCGGGCGTTGCGCATATCCATGCCTGTGATGTCACTCATCCGGATGCGGTCGCGGCGCTGTTTGCTGCGATCAAGGCGCAATCGGGGCGGCTCGATCTGCTGTTCAACAATGCGGGCACGGGCGCGCCGCCTGTGCCGATGGAAGACATCACCTTCGCGCAATGGCAGGATGTACTGGCCGTCAATCTCACCGCAGCTTTCCTCTGCACGCAGCAAGCGCTGCGCATGATGAAGGCGCAGGTGCCGCGTGGCGGACGGATCATCAACAATGCGTCAATTTCCGCGCAGGCTCCGCGCCCTAATTCCGCGCCCTATACGGCGACCAAACACGCCATTACCGGCCTCACCAAATCGACCATCCTTGATGGGCGTGCCTTCGATATTGCCTGTGGCCAGATCGACATCGGCAATGCTGCCACCGAGATGACCGAGGCCATGAAGCAGGGTGTGCGCCAGGCCGATGGCTCGCTGAAGCCCGAACCGCGCATTGATCCGAAACTGGTGGCTGATGCGCTGGTCTATATGGCGGGCCTGCCGCTCGATGCCAATGTGCCCTTCATCACCGTCATGGCCACCAAAATGCCGCTGACCGGGCGGGGCTGATCACGCATCATTCGGAAAATCACCATGCACCTTACTATCGTCAATAAAGCCTATTCGTCGTGGTCACTGCGGCCTTGGATTTTGATGCGGCATTTTGCAATTCCCTTCGACGAGACCGTGGTGCCACTACGCCAAAGCGATACTTCGGCGCGTTTGCTCGCCGTATCGCCGACTGGCAAGGCGCCAGCGCTCCAGGATGGCGACATCCATGTCTGGGAATCGCTGGCGATCATCGAATATCTGGCGGAGAGTTTTCCGCATCTCGCCATTTGGCCGCGCGTCAAGGCGGCACGTGCTCATGCGAGGGCCATAAGCAGCGAGATGCACGCTGGCTTTATGGCAATGCGGCAGGAATGCTCCACCAATTTCCGCCGCGCACCGCGCCCGCCGCGCAAAGAGCTAAGCGCTGATGCGCGCGCCAACATCGCCCGCATCGAAGCGCTGATTGCTGATTGTCGGCAGCGCTTTGGGGCCAATGGCGCATTTCTGTTTGGGGAATTTTGCGCCGCAGACGCGATGTATGCGCCGGTCGTCAACCGACTTTACGCCTATGACATCAGGGTCAACCCCACGACCAAGGCCTATATGGATGCCATGCGGGCGCTGCCAGCCTGGCAGGCCTGGCACAAGGATGGCGCCGCCGAGCCATGGGTGATTGAGGAATACGAAGACCTTTAGCGTGCAATCAGCCGTGCGGCGATGCCCTTATGGCAAATGGGCAAATTCTGCGACAACCGCTTCATAAACCTGACGCTTGAAGGGAATGATCAAGCCGGGCAGATTGGCGCGCGGCTCCCAGCGCCATTGATCAAACTCCGGCTTTTCACCGCCGCCGGGATCGAGCACGTTGATTTCGCTGATCGGCCCCGTGAAACGATAGGCGAACCATTTTTGCGTCTGGCCGCGATAACGCCCCTTCCAGGCGCTGCGCACCAGATGTTCGGGCAGGTCATAATTGAGCCACTGCCCGGCCTCGGCCAGAAGTTCCACGGATTTGACGCCGGTTTCCTCGAATAATTCGCGCCGCGCTGCGGCTTCCGGGATCTCGTCGGCATCGATGCCGCCCTGCGGCATTTGCCATTCATGACCGGCGGCGACATGCTCGCCTTGGGTCTTGTTGGCGCGCCGTCCGATGAAGGCATGACCGGCGCCGTTGAGTAGCATGATACCGACGCAGCGGCGATAAGGTGCATCACTTGTCATCGTTTGGCTGCCAGTGGCGCGTGCCCGCCGAAGGTTACGCTGGTGAAAGGCACCAGTGCAATGCCTTGCGCCTTGAGGCTGCGGCAAAAATCAACCAGCACGCGGATGGTGGACGGCAGGGCGCTGGCCGAAGCCAAAACCGTATGATTGCTGCGCGCCAGCGCCACAAGCTGCTGCAAGCGCGCGCGGATGGCGACTGGATCTGGATTGGCGTCCAGAACGATATCGGCCCGACGTGCCGGCAGGCCGACGGCGAGCGACAATTGCGTTACGGTGCTTTGCGGCGAAGTGCCATCATCGGCAAAATCCAGCCCGCGCTCGCTTGCCTCCTGCAACAGGGGTTCCATCACTTCCGCATGGGCGGTGAATTGCGCGCCCAAAAAGGTTTCGAGGCCGACATAGCCGGTGAAGCGCCCCATCAACCAATGCAGATCATCAACCCGCTGCGTCAGGCTGGCGGAGGTCAGCAAGGTGTGGGGGCCGGGGTTATTATGAGCGTAGTCGAATGGCTCCATCGGCAATTGCAATAGCACCTCATGGCCATCGGCGCGGGCGCGATTGACCTGAGCCTGCAAATCCGGCCCGTAGGGCGCAAAGCCGAAGGTCACGGCGCCGGGAAGCTGTGCCATTGCATTGCGCGTCGTGATGACATTGAGACCCATGCCGCCGACAATAATGGCGATGCGCGGTGCGTTTGGGGGCAGCCCCGGCGTGCGCACGAGCGGTCGCGCGTAAATTGCGGCCGGGCGATCGCCATTATCGGCCATTTTCGGCAAGGGCCCGAAGCGGCTCGATTCAACAAGGCGCGGATCGGGCGCCGGGGTCAGTTGCACGCCGATGTGCTGGGGCACATGAATGATGAGTGCGCCGCTGCCTGCCGCGCTTTTCCGCACCACTTTGACGCCATGCTCGAACGAGACCTGCGATTGCGCCTGCCTGATGCCCACGGGTGCGATGGACCCGGTGGCGTCGGCACTGACGGGCAAGGCCACCAAGGGTTTCATCGGCGGCGGCGCCTGATGCACAATCGCCACATGCGCTTCATTTTTGGCCGGCGGCGCGCTGGTGACAAGATGTTGCAGCACTGCCGCGCCCGCGCCAAAACCGGCAATCACCACACCGGCAACGACAAACCTCGCGTAACGACGCCACTGGCCCGGCGCCGATGGTGCAAGGCCAAGTGGTCGATTGAGGTCATCAGGTTGCAACACGCGATCAATCCGGCCGACGGGCTAAGAAGGGGACAATCAGGAAAACGAATCACCCTGTCGTCAACTTACAAAGCCAGCTTGATGGCCGCAATGCCAGAGCTTGCGATAATCACTTGAACGCCAGGCGCACGGCACCGTCCAGCCGGATCCCCGTGCCATTGAGCATATCATTTTCGCAGATCGCGGCGACCAGCGCGGCATATTCGTCCGGCAACCCAAGCCGCGCCGGAAAGGGCACGCTCGCCGCCAGCGCGTTGCGCGCCTCATCAGGCAGGCCATCGAACATCGGGGTCTGGAACAGGCCGGGCATGATGGTCATGACCCTTATGCCAGCCGGAGCCAGATCGCGCGCCACCGGCAATGTCATCGCCAGCACACCGCCTTTGGAGGCCGAATAGGCGACCTGACCGATCTGGCCGTCTTCGGCGGCAACCGACGCCGTGGAAATCATCACACCGCGGCCACCATCGGCGGTCACCGGCGCCAGCGGCATCATGCCAGCGGCCGCCTTGGCCATCATCAGGAAACTGCCGGTCAAATTGACGGCGATGATTTTCTGAAACGTCGCCAGATCATGCAGCATGATCGCGCCAGTGTCTTTCTTGCGCGACACGATGCGGCGGGCAATGCCGATGCCCGCGCAATTCACCAGCACCCGCTCTTGACCGTTCGCGGCGCGGGCCGCCGCCAGACCGGCATCGACCGAGGCTTCGTTGGTGACATCGACCGCACAAAACACGGCGCCGATTTCCTTGGCGAGAGCAGCACCGCGCTCAGCCTGCATATCAAACAATGCCACCTTGACGCCGCGTTTGGCGAGCATGCGCGCCGTGGCGGCGCCAAGACCGGAGGCGCCACCGGTGACAATGGCGGAAATTGTTGAATCGAGTTGCATGGTCTTCCCCTGCTTGTGCGGCGTCTCAGCGTGCCATGATCATGGCCCAGAACACCCGATAGCGCGAATGTGGCGCATAGACCGCCGCCATGGCAAATCGATGCATGTTGCCGTTGAGCATATGCGCCCGCGAGGCCGGTGCATAGCGCCAACCCGAAAACGCATCTTCCAGAGTGTCATGGCCTGCCGCGACATCGACAAAAGTGCCCGCCGTCGCCTGATTGGCATGCAGCAAATGCCCCGTGCGGGCCATGGTCTCGGCGAGGGCCTGCGCCCGGGCCATAAGTGCCGGGTCATAGGCCAGGGCTGGCAGGCCGTGGCCGCGACGATAGGTCGAAACCAGACTGAGCGCCTCGCGCTCATTGAGCCGCATGGTGCCATTGCCAAGCCCGCCCTCTAGCCCGGCGAGGCGGTAAGGCCCGTGTGATGGCACGCCGGTGCGCCCTCCCGGCTGACAACCGGCGAGGCAAAGCCCGCACAGCAGGCTGACGATGGCTAATTTACGATGCATGGGTCAGGCCTCTGGAGTTTTCTGGGCATCAAGCCCCTTCGTGTTGGCCCATGCGCCTGCAATGGTTTCCAAGTGCTCAACGTTCACCACCGAGCGTGCCGTTGGTGCCAACACGCGCAGCAGACCCGCCTCTCTGAAGCGGCGGTGCATGTCAAACAACAATTCACTGCGCACCCTGCCCGAGGTCTCGACATCATCGACGTAGCAATAAAAATCAAATTTCAGGCTGCTTCCGACAATATCGGCGAAAATCACACTTGGTGCCGGAATGCGCAGCACCAGCGGCTGAGCCTTGGCGCAGGCGATGAGCAGATCATGCACCTCGTCGAGTGGCGAATCCATCGCCAGCGTCAGACTGATCTTGATGCGACCAATTTTATCGTGGCGCACCCAGTTCTTGACGACTTCAGCAACCAGGCTGGAATTGGGCACAATGACAGTGAGACGGTCAAAGGTCTCGATCTCGGTGGAGCGCACATTGATGCGGCGCACAAAGCCCTGATCGTCGCCCACGACGATCCAGTCGCCTTCCTGAATGACCCGCTCCCAAAGCAGGATCAGGCCGGATACAAAGTTATTGACGATGGATTGCAGGCCAAAGCCGATACCCACCGACAAGGCGCCAGCCACCAGCGCCAACCGCGCGAAATCCAGCCCCATTTGCCCGAGCGCCAGGCCCGCGGCAATGACAAAGCCGACATAGCCGAGGCTGGTGCGGATGGAGGTGCGCAGACCGCGATCCAGTCTGGTCGCGGGCAGGAATTTGAGATCCAGCCAGCGTTGAAAGGTGCGCGTCAGCGCCAGTGCAATGGCAAACAGCGCCAGCGCCACCACAATCCGTGACGGCGAAATCATCACACCGCCGACGCTGAAGCCAAAATAGGCGGCGCGCAGGGTCTGCTGGAAACTATCGGACTGGATGCCCAGCGGGGCTACCAGGGCGATGAACGCCAGTCCGTAAATCGCCAGATGTGTCAGCCCGGATGCCAGAACCGCGCCCTGCCGCAAGGCGGATTCGCGCACACCCAGATTCAGCATGATCGCAGCGCCGAGCCGATCCTTGGGTTGCAAGGATGTCTCCAGCAGGTCGACGGCGACGGCGCGCAGCAGATAGGCCGCGGCGATGATGAGACTGATGCGCAATATCTGGTCGCAAATGAATGCGGCAAAGGAGATGAAGCCTCCCAGCAGCGCCAGCACGACCACGATAACGGCCACCCACAGAGCAAGCCGCAGCGGCTCGAAGAAATCGGCTATGGTGGTGGCGCGTGCTTCGCCATTGCTCGCGGGACTGATCTGCCGCAGCGTCGCCCCCAAAATCAGCACGAAAGCAAGGGCGCCAAGCGCGCGCACGGCGACGGTGACCGACAGATCGGCGGAAATGGCATCGGCAATCACGGCAAAGAGATGCGATGCGCCGAGAATCAGCGCCATAAGCAGCGCGCGCGTGCCGATCAGCCGGGCTCCGACCAAGGGTATGTTGATCATCCGCCAGCGTTCGTGGCGCGGGCTGAGCAAGGCCTGGGTCAGAGCCGCCACAAAGGTGAGGCGCAACACCACACCAACCATGGCGCGCATGATCGGATCAGTGCGCGACTGCAGGAGGTGATAGCTGCTGAGCATCAACCTCGCCGCGAAAATATAGGCGAGCGGCACGGCGATGATCACCAGCGCCGTCGCCAGTCGCGATGATGACCGGCGCAGTCCTGATGGCGCAGCTTCGTGGGCATCGCCCCAGAGCAGGCGCGATTGCAGGCCGGAACTGAGTGCGCGGGTGCCAAGCATGCCAAGCAACAGCAGCAGGATGAACGGGCCGCCGATATTGCCCAGATTGTCCGACAGGGCGTCGGTCCAATCGCTGACAAGGAAACCAAAGGCGCGCATGTCGCCCGGCACATCGGCGACCACCCGCATCCAGAGGCGCGGTTGCAGCACCGAATAGGACTGCGCAAACAGCATGTTGGTGAACAGACTGTTGCGCCGCTCCTGAATGGCGCGCGAGGTCTGGCCGATTTCCACCTGCAACGCGTTGGCGCGCTTGAGCAGGGAATCGAGTCTGGCATATTCCTTTTGCTGGCTATCGCGCTCGCTGGTCAGGGCTGTCGTTGCCGCAGAAGGCGCGGCTGGCGGCGGTGGCGGCGCTGCCCCGGCCACCGGCTTGGTCGCGGGCGCCACCGGCGTTAGCTCCGCCAGACGCGATTTCACCGCCGTGAGCTTGGGGGCCGTCGCCGCAATGATGGTTGAGGTTTGGGTTGACAGGCCAGACAGCTCGGTTTGCAGGCCGACCAGCGCGCTCTCGCTCTGATCGGTGCGCTTCAGGCTGGCTTCGATCGTGTCGAGGGCGCTGCGAATGGTATCGAGCGTGTTGTCGGGGGTCGATTGCGCATAGGCCCCCGTGCCAGCCACAACAAAGGCCAGCACTAGCACAAGCGCGAGCAAGCGACGTATCCACGCCTCGATTCGGGGAATTTCGTTTTGGCTCAATGAACAGCTCCAACCGGGCCTGCCCCGGTTGTCGCCCTTATAGGATCACTCGCCGCAAATCAGAAGCCCGTGCCCGCGCTTTTACGCGGCGCAGGCCATGAAACCCTTGTGCAACTCGTCTTTTTTCAGGTCTTTGCCGATAAAGACGATCCGGCTGATGCGCTTTTCATCGCTTCGCCAAGCGCGCTGCGTGTCGCCCTCGATCATCATGTGCACACCTTGAAAGACATAGCGCCGGTCTTCGCCGCGCAACGACAAAATGCCCTTGGAGCGCAGGATCGAGGCGCCATCGCGTTGCAGCACGTCATTGATCCATGGCATGAATTTGGCCGGCGCGACATCGCCCTCGATGGTCAGCGAAAGCGATTGCATGTCCTCGTCATGATAATGTTTCAGGCCATGGTGGTGATGATCATGATCATGGTCGTGATCGTGGTGGTGGTGATGATCGTGGTCATGCTCATCGACTTCGAGGAATTCCGGCTCCAGATCGAGAATACGTTCGAGATCGAAGGCGTTGCGCCCAAGCACCGCGTCGAGTGCGACATCGCAGCGCGACGTCTTGTGCAGCTTGGCATAGGGGTTGATGGCGCGGATGCGGGCCTCGATCAGCCGCATTTCGGCGGGCGTCACCAGATCCTGCTTGTTGAGCACGATCACATCGGCAAAGGCGATCTGATTCTTGGCTTCGGGTGAATCTTTCAACTGGGTGGCGAGAAACTTGGCGTCAGCCACGGTTACAACGGCGTCCAGTGTGGCCTTTTCCTGCACATCCTGGTCAACAAAAAACGTCTGCGCCACCGGGGCGGGGTCGGCCAGCCCCGTGGTTTCGACGATGATCGCATCAAAGCGACCCTTGCGTTTCATCAAACCCTCGATGATGCGGATGAGATCGCCACGCACGGTGCAGCAGATGCAGCCGTTGTTCATTTCAAAAATTTCCTCATCGGCGCCGACGATCAGGTCGTTGTCGATGCCGATTTCACCGAACTCATTGACGATAACAGCATATTTCTTGCCGTGGGGCTCTGAAAGAATGCGGTTCAGCAGCGTCGTCTTGCCGGCACCAAGATAGCCGGTGAGCACAGTCACGGGAATTTTGTCGGCCATCAGCGGCGCCCTTTCAAATGTCGGTCATGATTATTGCGCAGACTTGCGCGTCTCTGCCATCACAATCGTGAGATAAGCACTACCGGCTTTGACGACAAGGCTTGAATCAACCGCCAAATTGTTGCACTGCAAAACCGGAGATGAAATACAGCTCTTTGGCGCCGGGATGGCGCCCGGTTTTCGAAATATGCCTCAATAGTCACTGCCCCCTGATGCTCGACAACCCCAAGGATTTTCCCCATGTCACTGAAAAACCGCGTCGCCCTCGTTACCGGCTCAACCTCTGGCATTGGTCTTTGCATCGCGCGGGCGTTCGCCGCGGATGGAGCGCATATCATGATCAACGGTCTAGGCGACCCGGTGGCGATTGAAACCGAACGTGCCAAGATCGAGAGCGATTTCGGCGTCAAATGCCTCTATTCCAGCGCCGATATGACCAAACCCGATCAGATTGTCGGCATGGTCAAAGATTGCGAGGCCAAGCTCGGGGCCTTGGATGTGCTGGTGAACAATGCCGGCATCCAGCATGTCGACCCGATCGAGAATTTTCCGCCCGCGAGCTGGGATGCGATCATTGCCATCAATCTTTCCGCCGCATTTCATGCCATCCGCACTGCCGTCCCCGGCATGAAGGCGCGCAAATGGGGCCGCATCATCAATACCGCATCGGCCCATTCCAAGGTCGCTTCGCCGTTCAAATCGGCCTATGTTACCGCCAAGCACGGCCTCAACGGCCTGACCAAGACCGTTGCGCTGGAAGTTGCAACTGATGGCATCACCGCCAATTGCATTTCTCCCGGCTATGTCTGGACGCCGCTGGTGGAAAAGCAGATCCCCGATACGATGAAAGCCCGCAACATGACCAAAGAGCAGGTCATGCATGACGTGCTGCTGGCGGCGCAGCCCACCAAGGAATTTGTGACGGTTGATCAGGTTGCGGCGCTCGCGCTGTTTCTGACCTCGGATGCAGCTTGCAACATCACGGGCGCCAACCTGTCGATCGACGGAGGATGGACGGCAGAATGAGGTGCCGGCCATGACCTCGACAAAAGAAAATGCCATCGACTGGAATGGCGAGAAGAAAATCTCGCTGGCCCTGCAGGGTGGCGGCGCGCATGGCGCGTTCACCTGGGGCGTGCTCGACGCCATTCTCGAAGATACGCGCCTTGATATCGAAGCGATTTCAGGTTGCAGCGCCGGTGCCATGAACGCTGTGGTGCTGGCGGAAGGCTATCTCGAAAATGGCCGCAAGGGCGCGCGCGAAAAGCTGTATCACTTCTGGCACTCGATCAGCGACGACGGCACGGTCAATGGCAGCCTGCGCGAGGTGTTCGAGCAGGTGTTTTCGGGCGCCTCCTATGAGGACAGCCCGCTTTACCTGTTCGCTGATCTGCTGACCCATTACGCCAGCCCCTATCAGTTCAACCCGCTCGACATCAATCCGCTGCGCGATCATCTGGTCAAGATGATTGATTTCAAGAAGGTGCGCGCCTGCTCGCACATGAAACTGTTCATTTCCGCCACCAATGTCGAGACCGGCAAGATCGCGATTTTTAAGGGCGAGGACATGACGGTGCATCATCTCCTGGCCTCCGCTTGCTTGCCTTATTTGTTTCAGGCGGTGGTGATTGACGGTGTGCCCTATTGGGATGGCGGCTATATGGGCAATCCCGCCTTGTATCCGCTGTTTTATCAGGCGAGTTCGCAAGACATCCTGCTGGTGCAGGTCAACCCGGTCGAGCGCGACGGCGTGCCCAAAACGGCGCGTGACATTCAAGACCGCATCAACGAAATCACGTTCAATGGCGCTTTGCTGCGTGAGTTCCGGGCGATCGAATTTGTCAACCGGCTGATCAACGAAGGCAAACTGGCCGAGGACGAATACCGGCGCTCCTATGTGCACCGCATCGATGGCGGCAAGGCGCTCGGGAAATATTCCGCCGCCACCAAGCTCAACAGCGCCTGGCCGTTTTTGCAGGAATTGCGAGACCTTGGCCGCGACGCCGCGAAAGCGTTTCTGGCCGCTCATTATGCCGACCTCGGCCAGCGCGGCACTCTCGACTTGCGTGATGCGTTTTCAGGCGGCATCATGAAACGCACCGTCCCTGCCCTGCCAAACAAGGCCAAAAAGCGCGCCTGAGCTTTGCAACTTCGAGACCTAACATGACTTATGATGCCATTATCATCGGCACTGGCCCTGGGGGCTATGTCTGTGCCATTCGCGCTGCGCAATTGGGTCTGAAGATTGCCGTAGTGGAAAAGCGGGCCACGCATGGCGGCACCTGCCTCAATGTCGGGTGCATCCCCTCGAAAGCCCTGCTGCATGCCTCGGACATGTTTCATGAGGTAGAGCATAATCTGGCAGCCATGGGCATTGTCGCGAGCCCCAAGCTCGACCTGCCCGCGATGATGCGACACAAGCAGGAGACTGTGGATGCCAATGTCAATGGCGTCGGCTTCCTGCTGAAGAAAAACAAGATCGATGCCTTCCATGGCAGTGCCACGCTGAAAGGCGCTGGGCGGGTCGAAGTCAAAGCGGCCGACGGCGCGGTGACGGCCCTTGAAGGCAAGGCCATCATCATCGCGACAGGCTCGGATGTCGCCCCCTTGCGCGATGCGACGGGTGCCGTGATTGCCATTGACGAAACGACGATACTTTCCTCCACCGGGGCGCTGACGCTTGAAAAAGTGCCTGAGCACCTGGTTGTGGTGGGCGCCGGGGTGATCGGGCTGGAATTGGGCTCGGTCTGGGGTCGGCTTGGCGCCAAGGTCACGGTGATTGAATATCTTGATCGCATCCTGCCGGGCATGGATGGCGAAGTGGCGCGTCAGTTCCAGCGCATGCTCGAAAAGCAGGGCATGACCTTCCGGCTCGCTCAAAAAGTGACGGCCGTGCGGCGCAAGGGCAAAGGCGTCGAAGTCACCGCCGAGCCGGTGGCAGGCGGCGCGTCTGAAGCCATTGATGCGGACAAGGTGCTGATCGCCACGGGACGTGTCGCCTATACCGAGGGCCTCGGGCTTGAAGCGCTGGGCGTCACGCTGGAGCGCGGGCGCATTGTCATTGATGATCGCTTTGCCACCAATGTGCCGGGCATCTATGCCCTTGGCGATGTCGTGCGCGGGCCAATGCTGGCTCACAAGGCCGAGGATGAAGGCGTCGCGCTGGCGGAAATGCTGGTGGGTCAACACGGACATGTCAATTACGGCGTCATTCCCGGTGTCGTCTATACCATGCCGGAAGTTGCCAGTGTCGGGCAGACCGAGGAAGACTTGAAGGCCGCGAAGATTGATTATCGCATTGGAAGATTTCCTTTTACGGCCAATGGCCGGGCGCGTGCCATGCGCCATACCGAGGGTTTTGTGAAAGTGCTCGCGGATGCGACCACAGACAGGGTGCTTGGCGTGCATATCATCGGCTTTGGCGCTGGCGACATGATCCATGAGGCCGCTGTGCTGATGGAGTTCGGCGGTTCTGCGGAAGATCTCGCGCGCACATGCCATGCCCATCCCACCATGTCCGAAGCCGTCAAGGAAGCGGCCATGGCGGTGGATAAGCGCGCCATTCACACGTGAGCCATGGCAAGCCAGCGCCTCGACAAATGGCTTTGGTTTGCACGAATCCTCAAATCACGCACGCTTGCGGCCGCTCTGGTGAGCGCGGGGCATGTGCGGGTCAACGGCCACAGGACTGATCAGCCAGCCAGGCAGATCAGTCCCGGGGATGTTCTCACCATCGCGCTGGAACGCCAGGTGCTGGTCCTCAAAGTGCGCGATGGCGGCACAAGGCGCGGGCCTTTTATCGAAGCGCGGCAGCTTTATGATGATCTCTCCTTGTCGGAGGAGCCCTAGCCGGATGGCCGCTTGCCGCTAAATCAAGCTTCAGGCTCGAAATCCCGATTGCATGGGCGTGGGCATGATCATTATGCTATCTCCTACCCTATCGAAGGCGAGGAAGCAGTCGCTGTTTTCCCGTTCGAGACTCGACCGAGGCCATTCACATGTCAATGACACCCCTGCGCGCCAACACGCTGATCGAACTCATCGCGGCGGGCGCTGACGCGGCACCGGCACTGTTTGCCCCCGGCACTCCAGCCCTGAATTACGGCAGCTTGCGCGGCTTGGTGGCGCGCACGAGGGCATCGCTGAACGGCCATGGCATCGGCCGCAACGACCGGGTCGCGATCGTGCTGCCGAATGGCCCTGAAATGGCAACTGCCTTCATAGCGATGGCATCGTCGGCCACAGCGGCACCGCTGAACCCTTCCTACCGGAGCGACGAATTCAAATTCTATTTCGAAGATTTGCGCGCCAAGGCGCTGGTGGTGGAAGCTGGCAGCACGTCGCCTGCCCTCGAGGTTGCGCGTGAGCTTGGCATCCGGGTGCTGACCTTGCAGCCGGAACCGGCGCAGGGCGCGGGAAGTTTCGCGCTTGTCGGCGATGGCCATGGGCCTTGTGTGGCGGGGCCGGCGGCGCCTGATGATATTGCGCTGATCCTGCATACGTCCGGCACGACATCGCGGCCAAAGATCGTGCCGCTGACCCAGCGCAACGTCAGCGTATCGGCGGGCAACATTGCCGAGGCTTTGGCCTTCACCGCCACTGATTGCGGCCTCAACATCATGCCGCTGTTTCACATTCACGGTTTGATGGCGGGTGTGCTGGCACCGCTTTCGGCGGGGTCTAAGGTTTTCTGCACGCCGGGCTTCAACGCGCTGCGGTTTTTTGCCTGGATGGATGAGGCCAAACCCACCTGGTTTACGGCGGTGCCAACCATGCATCAGGCCATCCTTTCGCGCGCTGCAGGCAATCGCGACATCATCAAGCAGCACCCCTTGCGCTTCATGCGTTCATCATCGTCCTCGATGCCGCCACAGGTGATTGCGGAAATGGAGCAAACTTTTGGTGCGCCGCTGATAGAGGCCTATGGCATGACTGAAGCCGCCCATCAGATGGCCTCGAACCCGCTGCGCGGCAAGCGCATTCCCGGATCTGTCGGTCTGGCGGCAGGGCCGCAGGTGGCGTTGATGAATGAGGCCGGCCTGCTGCTGAAACCCGGTGAAACTGGCGAAATCGTCATTCGCGGCGCGAATGTCACCTCGGGTTATGAGGCCAATCCGCAGGCCAATGCCAGCGCTTTCACCAATGGCTGGTTTCGCACGGGTGACCAGGGCACAATCGACGACGAGGGTTATATCAGCCTGACCGGTCGTCTGAAGGAAATCATCAATCGGGGTGGCGAGAAAATCTCGCCGCGCGAAGTCGATGAAGTGTTGATGGATCATCCTAGCGTGCGTCAGGCGGTGGTGTTTGGCGTCAAGCACGACAAACTCGGCGAGGACGTCGCCGTCGTCATCGTGCTGCGCGAGGGCACGAGCGCCACTGAAACGGACATTCGGCAGTTTGTCAGTGCCCGGCTCGCGCCCTACAAAGTGCCGCGCAAGGTGCTGTTCATGGAACAGATTCCGCTGGGCGCCACGGGCAAATTGCAGCGCATTGGCCTCGCCGCCAAACTCGGTTTGGAGTAGGCGCGACGCCGAGCCTTGAGATCACGCGTCAATTTGCGCCTCACCACCCGTTTCCGCCTATGCCCTTCCCAAGGGGGCAAATATGTGTATAAGCGGCGCATGGTGCAGTTGCGAAGAGCTTCTGCCCTGTTTTGCGCGCGACCTCTCTGGACGACATCCCGGGCTGGCTTGAGAGCGCAGAGCCTGTCGGGTGGGTCATTTCCGCCCCTATCAACTTAAAGGATGACACGCGATGTCGATTACCCCGGAGCGCAAGGCTGCGCTCATCAAGGATTATGCCACCAAGTCGGGCGACACCGGCTCGCCTGAAGTTCAGGTAGCGATTCTCACCACCCGCATTGCCAATTTGACCGAACACTTCAAAACCCACGTCAAGGACAATCATTCCCGGCGCGGTCTGTTGAAGCTTGTGTCGCTGCGTCGGCAATTGCTCGACTATGTCAAGAAAAACGACGAGGCCCGCTACAAGAGCCTCATCGAGCGTCTCGGCATCCGCCGCTGATGCTTCGCCGCGCGCGTTGTGCGGCCCCTCAAGGGCGACAACATGGGGTTGTCGCCTGACCGTCCGCGAAGGAAACGACCAGGCCATGAGAGAATTGCCAGACGCTGACACGCCTTGCTGCCAGCCTCTTGTTATTCTCCTCATGGCTTTTGTCGTTTCGCATCATTGAAAGACCGAAAACTCATGTTCCAGATTCATCGTGAAACGATTGAATGGGCGGGCCGCACGCTCACCCTCGAAACCGGGCGCATTGCCCGCCAGGCTGACGCTGCCATTCTGGCTACCTATGGCGAAACCACCGTGCTCGCGACCGTCGTGTCGGCAAAGACCGCCAAGCCCGGTGTCGATTTCTTCCCCCTGACCGTCAATTATCAGGAAAAGGCCTTTGCGGCTGGACGCATTCCTGGCGGCTATTTCAAGCGCGAAGGTCGGCCCTCTGAAAAGGAAACGCTGGTTTCGCGGCTGATCGATCGGCCGATCCGTCCGTTGTTCCCCGATGGTTACCGCCATGACACGCAGATCGTGATTACGGTGCTGAGCCATGATCTTGAAAACGATCCGGATATTCTGTCGATGGTGGCGACTTCCGCAGCCCTGACGCTTTCGGGTGTTCCGTTCATGGGGCCGGTGGGTGCGGCACGCGTCGGCATGATCAACGGCGCGTTGAAGCTGAACCCGACGCTCGACGACATGAAAATGAGCTCGCTCGATCTGGTGATGGCTGGCACCGCCGATGCCGTGCTGATGGTGGAATCCGAAGCCAAGGAGCTTTCGGAAGCGACCATGCTGGAAGCAGTGATGACCGGGCATCGCGGGTTCCAACCCGTGCTCGATGCCATCATCCGGCTGGCTGAAAAAGCTGCCAAAGAGCCGCGCGATCTGGTGCTCGCCGACAAGAGCGACGTCGAAAAGGCCGTGCACGCCGTTGCCGAAGCCGATCTGCGCGAGGCCTACAAGATCACGGCCAAGCAGCAGCGCTACAGCGCTGTTGATGCCGTGAAGGCCAAGGTCAATGCCGCATTGTTTCCGGCCGATGGCGAAGCCAAATTCTCCAAAGAGGCCGTGGGCGAAGTTTTCCATGATCTGCAGGCCAAGGTCGTGCGCTGGAATGTGCTCGACACGGGCATCCGCATCGACGGGCGTGATGTGAAGACCGTGCGTCCGATCATTTCGGAAGTCGGCATTCTGCCGCGCGCCCATGGCTCGGCCCTGTTTACGCGCGGCGAAACTCAGGCGCTGGTGGTGGCAACGCTCGGCACGGGCGAGGATGAGCAGTTCATTGATGCCCTCGATGGCACCTACAAGGAACGCTTCCTGCTGCACTACAACTTCCCTCCCTACAGCGTTGGCGAAACCGGCCGCATGGGGTCTCCGGGCCGCCGCGAAATCGGCCATGGCAAGCTCGCCTGGCGGGCGCTGCACCCGATGTTGCCGACGGCTGCGGAATTTCCCTACACGGTGCGTGTCGTCTCTGAGATCACCGAATCCAACGGCTCATCGTCGATGGCCACAGTGTGCGGCACGTCGCTGGCGCTGATGGACGCAGGCGTGCCGCTGAAGCGGCCCACCGCGGGCATTGCCATGGGGCTCATTCTGGAGGGCACCCGGTTTGCCGTGCTTTCCGATATTCTGGGTGACGAAGATCATCTCGGCGATATGGACTTCAAGGTTGCCGGCACAGAAGAGGGCATCACCTCGCTGCAGATGGATATCAAAATCGCCGGTATCACCGAGGAAATCATGAAGGTGGCTTTGGCGCAAGCCAAGGACGGTCGCCTGCATATTCTCGGCGAAATGGCGAAGGCGCTGACCGGCGCGCGGGCGGAACTCGGCGAGTTTGCACCGCGCATTGAAACGCTGAAAATCCCGACCGACAAAATCCGCGAAGTGATTGGCACTGGCGGCAAGGTGATCCGCGAGATCGTCGAGAAAACCGGCGCCAAAATCAACATCGAGGATGATGGCACCGTCAAGGTGGCGTCGAGCGATGGCAGCAAGATCAAGGCGGCGATCGCCTGGATCAAGTCGATTGCCTCGGACCCGGAAGTTGGCCAGATCTACGAAGGCACGGTCGTCAAGACCGTCGATTTCGGAGCTTTCGTCAATTTCTTTGGCGCACGCGATGGACTGGTGCATATTTCGCAACTCACCAGCAGCCGCGTCAACAAGACCACCGACGTGGTCAAGGAAGGCGACAAGGTCAAGGTCAAGCTCGTCGGCTTTGATGATCGCGGCAAGGTGCGCCTGTCGATGCGCGCTGTTGATCAAGCGACCGGCGCTGACCTTGAAGGCAAGGAAGCTGTTGCCGAGTGAAGCAGCTGATGCAACCGGGCGAGGCCGCACTTGCAGCTTTGCCCGGCGGCATTTTGAACGCCTGTTGCAAGGCAACCCGTGCTCACGCCCTGATGGCGCGAGCCGGGTCTTCCGCAGCGTTGACGCTTCAGCCAAAGCGGCGCGATCGAGCGCTGGTCGCCCGCTGCAAAAAACCACTGCGCCCGCAAATTCCCTGTGAAGGCCGATTATGATCCGTTCCGCGTTAATGAATGTCATGACTGCCGCCGCGCTCAAAGCCGGGCGTGGGCTGAAGCGTGATTTCGGCGAGGTCGAAAATCTGCAGGTCTCGTTGAAAGGCCCGGGGGATTTCGTCAGCCTGGCCGACAAGAAATGCGAAATCACCTTGCACGAGGAGCTTTCCAAGGCCCGCCCCGGCTATGGCTTCATCATGGAAGAGCGCGGCATCGTCGAGGGCCCGGACAAGAGCCACATCTGGCATATCGACCCGCTCGATGGCACGACGAATTTTCTGCACGGCCTGCCGATTTTCGCCATTTCCATTGCGCTGGAGCGCGATGGCCATATTGTTGCGGGATTGATCTATAATCCTGCTACCGACGATATGTATGTCACAGAAAAGGGCCAAGGTGCTTTCCAGAACAACCGCCGTCTACGCGTTTCGGCGCGTCGTGACATGTCCGAAGCCTTGATCGGCTGCGGCGTGCCACATCTTGGCAAAGCCGTCGCGCATCCGCGTTTCAAGGCCGAATTGAGTGCCGTCATGGCAAGAGCCGTCAATGTGCGCCGCCTTGGCGCCGCTTCGCTCGATCTCGCCGATGTCGCTGCCGGACGCTATGAGGCCTATTGGGAGCGCGGCCTGCAAAGCTGGGATATGGCCGCCGGGATCTTGCTGGTGCGTGAAGCCGGTGGCTATGTTTCCGATGCCGACGGCGGCGATAATCCTTTGGCGGCCGGGACGATCTGCGCTGGCAATGAATATATCCATCGCCAGCTCCTCGGCCTGCTCGCTTCAGCCTGAACCTGCGCCCGCGCGACCAAAGCTGCGCATCACCGGCCTTGCGGCCGGCCCTTGTTGCTCAATGGTTATCGCGCGGCACGCCCATGACCTGCGCGACGTGCTGATATTTTGGTGCGCCCTTCAGCACCATGCCTTCATCAAACTGCGCCACCATGCTGCGCTGGATTTCCTGCCAGGGGGTCTGACTTGGCGCGAAGGCAAAGCCGCCCTGCGCCGCCAACCTTGCGCGGCGGGCGTTGAGTTCGTCGTCGCTGATAAGAATGTTGGCGCTGCGGCGCAAAAGATCGATCCGCACCCGGTCGCCGGTCTGGATCAGCGCGAGGCCACCTCCCGCTGCGGCTTCCGGCGCAGCATTGAGGATGGAGGGCGAACCCGACGTGCCCGATTGCCGACCGTCGCCGATGCAGGGAAGTGCAAGGATGCCGCGCTTGATGAGATAGGCCGGTGGCTGCATATTGACCACTTCCGCCCCGCCCGGATAGCCGAGTGGCCCGGTGCCGCGCATGAACAGCATGCAATGCTCGTCAATGGCCAAAGCCGGATCATCAATGCGGTGATGATAATCCTCCGGCCCTTCAAACACGATAGCCCGACCTTCAAACGCTTCCGGGTCGCTCGGGTTGGCGAGGTAGCGCTGGCGGAATTCCGGCGAGATGACGCTGGTCTTCATCACGGCATTGTCGAATAAATTACCCTTGAGGATAATGAATCCGGCATTTTCCACCATGGGGTGATCGATCGGCCAGATCACGTCGGCATCGCCCGATGCCATGCCGCGGCAATTGTCACCAAGGCCATGGCCATTCACGGTCAGGGCATTTTCGTGCACCAGATTGTGCTGCATCAATTCATTGACCACAGCGGGCACGCCGCCTGCGCGGTGAAACTCTTCGCCAAGGTATTTGCCTGCCGGCTGCACATTGACGATCAGCGGCACCTTGTGGCCTACCGTCTCGAAATCTTCGATTTCCAGCGGCACGCCGGCCTGACGGGCAATGGCCAGAATGTGGATGGTGGCGTTGGTCGAGCCGCCGATGGCACTGTTGACGACGATGGCGTTTTCCAGCGCCTCACGGGTCAGAATGTCGGAGGGTTTCAAATCTTCCCACACCATTTCGACGATGCGCTTGCCCGTTTCATAGGCGATCTGGCCACGTTCGCGATAGGGCGCAGGGATGGCGGCACAGCCCGGAAGGCTCATGCCCATCGCCTCGGCCAGCGCATTCATCGTCGAAGCCGTGCCCATGGTGTTGCAATGACCAACAGAGGGCGCCGACGAGGTGACGATTTCCATGAACTCGTCATAATTGATCTTGCCGGCCGAGAGCTCCTCGCGGGCCTTCCAGACAATGGTGCCCGAACCGGTGCGCTCGCCCTTGTGCCAGCCATTCAGCATCGGCCCACCCGACAACACGATGGCCGGAATGTTGACGGTTGCTGCGGCCATGATGCAGGCGGGCGTGGTCTTGTCACACCCCGTCGTCAACACCACGCCGTCAAGGAAATAGCCATAGAGCGTCTCAACGAGGCCAAGATAGGCGAGATTGCGGTCCAGCGCCGCCGTGGGACGCTTGCCGGTCTCCTGAATCGGATGCACCGGGAATTCAAAAGCAAGGCCGCCCGCAGCGGTGATGCCATCACGAACGCGCTTGGCAAGGTCGATATGATGGCGGTTGCAGGGTGAAAGATCCGATCCGGTTTGCGCAATGCCGATAATCGGCTTGCCGGAGCGCAATTCGGCCGGAGTCAACCCGAAATTCAGATAGCGCTCGATATAAAGCGCTGTCATGCCGGGGTTTTCAGGATTATCGAACCACAGTTTCGAGCGCAGTTCGCGCGGAGTTTTTCTGTGCTGGCCGACATGCCAGCCTGAATTGCCCGTCCCTGATTGAATTTTCGTCATTGAAGCCGTCCTGTTATCACGAACAACATAGATCAATCATCTGACAATTGCCATAGACATTGCACAGCAGCCTGTGTTTTCGACACAGCGAAATCGCGGTGTGGCGCGGGATGGTTCGGCGTGACAATGCCATGAGGTAACAAGGTATTAACCATAAATGCTCTAGCCTGTGCGCTGCAACAACATGTTGAATCGGTGGCATTTTGCTCAAAACCGCGGACGGCCGGGGATCATCCTGGGGGGTTCAGACAGCCTGTCTTGCCCTCGTCAGCGGCCTATGCGCTTCGGTTCTGGTAGCGCGCGTCGACGCGCAAGCTTTTGATAATGCAGACTATCCTGCCGTCGCGGCGCCATTGCGCGGCGATGGCAATGCTGCATTATCCGACCCGACCGACAATTCTGCCGTTGATGCGCCCAATTTCGGCAAGCGCAAGCCACGCCTGCGCCTGCTGCCCAAGCGCTATGGTCCCGCTTATGTGGCGCCTCTGCCCGCGCTCAGTCCCTACCAGACGGCACCGGGCATGATCAGCCGGACCCCGGCGCAGAATATCCCGGTCGCCACACCCACCACGGCCATGCTGCCAGGCCCCCTGCCCCGCCGCAAACCCGTGGCGGAAACCCATCCCTATGATCCGCTGGGGCTGCGTCTCGGCAATCTGATCGTCAAGCCCTATGTCGAGAGCGATGTCGGCTATGATTCCAACCCGTTCGGCCAGGCCACCCATCCGCAGGGTTCGTGGTTCCTGCGCGGCGAAGCTGGCGGCACCATTCAGTCGGATTGGTCGCGCAATGAATTTGATGCGACGATCAAGTCCGGCTACAGCCGCTACCTGCAACTCCCGGCCAATTCGAGCCCGGATAATGCCCTGACCGCCAATGGCAGGATTGATGTCTCGCGGCACCTCACCATCGACGGGCAGGGGCGCTTCGTGCAAAGCTCGCAGCAGGCCAACGCACCGGGCTTGCTCGCGGGCGTCAACCTGCTGGCGCGGCCTCTGACCTACACCTCCGGGGCCACGCTCGGCGCCACGCAAACATTCAATCGCCTGTCGCTCGGCCTGCATGCTTCGCTGGATCGCTACACCTATGACAATGCCAATGCCTCGGGTGGCGGCATCATTGACCTTGCCAATGGCAATTACACCGATAGCGGCCTGCAATTGCGGGCCGGTTATGATTTGTTGCCGGGGGTTGCGCCCTTCGTTGAAGTTGATGCCGACAGGCGCCAACGTGACGTAGCGCTGGATACAGCCGGTTATGACCGCAATTCAACGGGCTACGGCGCGAAACTTGGCTCGACCTTCAGCCTGTCGCAATTGCTGACCGGTTCGATCTCGACCGGCCTGACGCACCGAAACTACAAGGATGTACGTCTTGGGGCCGTGACGGCGCCGACACTGGACGCCAACCTCGTCTGGACACCGACACCCCTGACCACGGTCACTCTGCATGGCAACACCGACATTGCCGAATCCACGGTAACGGGAGCCACCGCCGCCCTCACCCATACAGCCACACTTCAGGTTGCTCACCAATTGTTGCGCAACCTCACCCTGACCGGCAATGTCGGATGGACCAACACCAGCTATGCTGGTGCAGGGCTGATCACCAATCAGCTCTCAGCGGGCTTGAGTGCCGACTACAGCCTGACTCGCGAAATCAAATTGCATGGCGGCTTCACACAGCAAAGATTGACCAGCAACCAGCCGGGCTATCAATACACGGATAACATCTTCCTGTTCGGCGTGCGCTTGCAGCGCTGACATGCCTCGTGAAGCGCAGGTCAGCCTGCTTGGCACGGCGTGAATTTCAGCGCAAAGGCGAGAACTTCAGCGGCAGTCCGATGGAAGATTGCATCTGTCCGGTAAGCCAGGTCGGCCCGCCCTTGGGCGGCCAGATGCCTTGCTGAACCGCCGCCGCGCGCATTTCCGCCCGCTCATTGGTTGATGCATAGGGCCAGAAATGCGTCATGCGCAGCGGCCCATCCAGCGACGACATCACCATGGCAAGGGGCGACAGCTTCACCCGATCCGGCACGGCCGCTTCCCAGGCGGCAATGGTGGGTGCCAACCCGCCATGCACCAGATGATAAGTGCGGATTTCATAAACGGCACCGAACGCGCCGGGCTCGATGGCTTTCATGAAAGGAAACGGCTTGTAGGCTTCCTGCGTGATCGTGCCCAAGGCGGAGCCACAATGAAATGGATCTGCCGTGGCACGCACGCGGGCGCGGCCTGCCTCCAGGTCGGCGCGGTCGGCGTAGGAGCGCAACAACATGATGGTGTTGAGCGTGCCAATATCGAGATTCCAGCCGCCAGCCAGCGTGCCGGGCACATCGGGCGCGCATTCCCACGCTTCGATGCCCGCCAGGACTTGCGGCAGCGTGCCCATCCTGAAACTTAGGGTTGTGAGATCATACAGCATCGAGAGCACCTCATTTCGGCAATTCATGGCCTGCGGCGTGATGGGCGGCAATATAGCCGAAAGTCATGGCCGGGCCGAGCGTGATGCCGCCCGCCGGATAATGCCCGCCCATGACGCTCGCCATGTCATTGCCGACAGCATAAAGCCCCGCAACAGGCTGCTGGTTGTTATCCAGCACACGGGCAAAGGCGTCGGTCGCAAGGCCTGCGAAGGTTCCCAGACTGCCCGGCACCACTTTTACGGCATGAAACGGCGCGTAATCCAAGGGCGCGACGCAGGGGTTGGGCTTGTGCAGGGGTTCGCCCCCCGCGCGATTATAGGGCGAGGAGCCGCGCCCGAATTGCGGATCGAGCCCCGACCGGGCCGACTCGTTATAGGCCTCGACGGTGGCTGTCAAAGCGGCCGGATCAATGGCGCAAGCGCGCGCCAATCCCGCCAGATCGGGCGCTGACTTGAGATAGCCGCTGGTCTGCCAGGGCTTGAGGGGGAAAGGAAATGGCCGCACCCGGCCCAGGCCATAGCGGGTGATGAATTTCTGGTCGCAGATCAGGAACGCTACTGGGGCCTGCCCTTTCGGCGTTGCTTCAAACAAGGCCCGCATCACGTCATAATAAGAATCGGCTTCATTGCAAAAGCGACGGCCCTGCGGGGTCACCATGATCAGCCCCGGCTTGGCGCGCTCGACCAGATGCGGGAAATGCCCCGTAGTGCCATCCTTGTGCGGCACCACCGATACCGGTGCCCAAGCGGCGGGGGCGGCAAGATCCGCGCGGACATGGCCACCCGCGGTCTCGCCCAGTGCCAGCCCGTCACCGCTGTTGGAGCGCGGCGCGGCTGACCAATGCCCGGCACTGGTGCCGGTCAGCGAGGCAATACGCGCGGCATCATGCGGGAACCCGCCGCAGGCCAGCACGACACCCCGCTGCGCCGCAATATGGTGCGGGCCATCCTGGAGGCGCACGGTCGCGCCGCGGACGCCCTCGGGGCCATGCGTGAGGGCGAGGCATGGGGCGGAATGGATCAGCCGCACACCGTGATCATCGGCGGCCTTCAGCAACCTTGCCACCAAGGCCTGGCCATTGACCAATTGCATGGAGCGCTGGTGCACCAGCATGTCAGCCGCATGGCGTGTCAGCCGTTTGGTGACATGGAGAAACGAGCCGGGATCGCTGGTGGCATTGATGAAATGCGCCAGATCGGCACCCGCCGCGATGCCCAGGCCAAAGGGAGCGATTTCCGGCAAGGCCAGACGCAGATCCTTGATGCGCGGCCCCAGAGCACGGCCATCAAACGGTGCGGCGCAAATCGAGCGACCACCACGAGAGGCTCCAGCGCTGCGATCATGAAAATCCGGAATCGCCAGACCGGCGATGAAGGAGAGCGCCGTCTCGCGAATGAAAAACGCCACCATATGCGGCGCCTGCATCAGAAACATGTCGACCAGTTGCGGCTCGAAATGATTGCCGAGTTCCTCGCGCAAATAGGACCGCGCCGCGCCCGGCGGTTCTTTGACACCAGCCGCCACCGCCAGAGGGTTGCCGGGCACCCAAAGCCACCCGCCCGACCATGCGCTGGTGCCGCCGAAATGGCGCTCTTTCTCGACGAGGGTCACCTTCAGCCCCAGCACGGCAGCGCTGACCGCCGCCGCAAGACCTGCCGCCCCCGAGCCGATCACCAGCAGGTCGCATTCATCCCCATCTTGCGCCAATTTCGTCCCCCGGAACTATCTCGCCTCACGCGGTCAGGTCATGCCGCCGGCCTGAAGCACCCCGATTTCGCCACGCTCGCCACGCGACGCGTCAAGATCGATCTGCCCAAGGTCGCCGATACCTACGCCATTGGCAAGAAGGCCGCGCGCTGTCGCAGTGATCCTTGCATCGGTGCCGGTGCCGTCGATTGCAAACATGTGCCAGGCGGCCCGATGACTGGCGCTGCCGGGAATGGCCGAGGCCGAAGCGACGCCAATGCACGGCACCGGGCCGCGTGGCCCTGCCATGAAGTGCACCTGCTGGCGGTGATTATGGCCGTGAAGCACGAGTTCAGCGCCGCTGCGGGCGATGATCGCCTCGATACGCGCGGCATCCGTGAGATGACGGCCCGGCTTCGCGCCTCTGCGCCACGGCGGATGATGAATGAGCACGACCCGCACCAGCCCTTCTTCGCGCGCCGCCAGCAGCAGGGCCTCGAACTCTCTGGCCTGGCGCTGCCCGACGGTGCCCGTCGCCAGAAACGGGGCGGTAGGGACGCCGCTGCCAAGACCGATCAACGCGACCGGCCCGCGCCGACGCATATACGGAAAATGCGCTTCCAGAACGGGCTGGTCGCTGGTGTAAGGCGCGAAAGTATGGCGCAGCAACCGGGTGCAGGCAGGCGTGTAGGCATCATGATTGCCGGGCGTGAAGCTGACCTGTTCCGGCGTGCCGACACTTTCGAGCCAGCGCCGAGCCGCCAAAAATTCCGCCGCCAGCCCGAGATTGAGAATATCGCCGGTCATGGCGATATGGTCGGGATGATGCGCGCGCAGATCGGCAACTATGCTGCCTAGCATCGGCATGTTGTGAATGCGCGAGCGGTGCCGGTTCCAGTTGGTGAAACCGGTGATGCGCTTGCTGAACAACTCACGATAGGTCGCAACCGGCAGCGGCCCGATGTGAGCATCAGATAAATGGGCAAGGTGAAATGTCACCAGCCGCTCCTGCCCAGAAGTTGTGGCAAAATCATGCCGCCCCGATCAGCATTCCTGTTGCCAGCACAATAGCCCCACCAAGCACGATCTGGAAAGCCGCCCGGAGGAATGGTGTGTCCATATAGCGCGCTCTGATCCATGCAATCGCCCATAGTTCAACAAAGACCACGAAACAGGCTATGCCCGTGGCAATGAGAAAGGCATGAGGCAGCGAATCAGGCACCAGAAATGGCAATGTGTGCCCGAGACCGCCGATGGCCGTCATCAATCCAGTGACGATACCACGAACCAGCGGCGCGCCGCGTCCGGTCAGCGAACCATCGTCCGACAGCGCCTCGGCAAAGCCCATGCTGATGCCGGCTCCCAGAGACGCCGCCAGCCCCACGAGGAAGGTCGAAAAGTTGCTGTGCGTGGCGAAAGCCGCCGCAAACAGCGGTGCCAGAGTGGAGACCGAGCCATCCATGAGACCAACAAGACCGGGCTGCACATATTGCAGGAGGAACATGCGGTGCCGGGTGGCGTCTTCCTCCGCCTTGGCATCGGGCGTGAGATTGGTGGCCGTGAGCCTGGCTGCGAGGTTTTCGTGCTTTTTCTCGATCAGCGCCAGATCACCAAGCAATTTGCGCGCATCGACATCAGTGGCTTGCTGCGCCGCCTTTTCGTAGAACCGGCCGGCTTGATATTCCATGCTCTCGGCTTCACGTCGCATGACATCGAGCGGCAGGTGCTTGGTGAGCCATACCGGACGACGGCGCAACACACCCCGCACATCTTCGCGGCGAATCGCCGGAAGATTGGGGCCGAATCGCTTCTCATACAGGGCCAGCAACAGGTGGCGATGCTCGCTCTCCTCGGCCGCCATTTCCTTGAACACCTGAGCGGATGCTGGAAATGCCGTTTCGAGCTGCTCGGCAAAAGTCAGATAAATGCGAGCGTCTTCCTCCTCGGACGAAATGGCAATCGCCAAGACCTCGCGCTCGCTCAATTCGGCGAAATTTTTCATTGCCGCTCCTCGATGAGTTTAGTAGAATCATTCTAAACTATGGAAAGTGCTTTTTCCAGTCCACAGTGACGTATTACAACACCGCTCTTTGCGAAAGGCGCGAATATGGATTTTGCCGAAGCCTTGCACCTAGCTTTGGGTCATTTGCGCCATGCGTGGTTTCGGATCGCGCGCCCGGTCACGCTTGGGGTGCAGGGCATTGTGCTTGATGATCAGGCCAGAGTGTTTCTGGTGCGCCATACCTATGTTCCGGGCTGGCATTTTCCGGGGGGCGGCGTCGAGGCGGGCGAGAGCGTCGTTGAGGCCTTGCTGCGTGAATTGCACGAAGAGGGCCATATTGAAGCCGATTCGCCACCCGCATGGCATGGAATTTTCTTCAATGACCGCTTTTCGCGCCGCGACCATATTGTGGTGATGGTGCTGCGGCAATTTCATCAAACGTCGCCGCGGGGCGCGGATGCCGAAATTGCCGAAACAGGATTTTTCCCGGTGGATCAGCTTCCGGCGGGGACGACCTCTGCCGCAAGAGCACGCTTGCAGGAAGTCCTGACCGGCAGCACGCCCGCTGAGCGCTGGTTGCCGCCCCGCCAAGCGCACCATAGCCAATAAAAAAGGCCACCCTGCAGGATGGCCAATTTTGTTGCAAGACCGCTGCGCTCAAGCCGACGGCGATATGTCATGGACGCCAGCCCAGATCTTTTTCTTCACGAAATACAGCAATGAAGCGAAAACACCGAGGAACACCAGAACATTGAAGCCCATACGCTTGCGCTCTTCGAGCTTGGGTTCAGCCGCCCACATCAGGAAGGCCGATACATCGCGAGCGACCTGATCAGGCGTCACCGGGGTGCCGTCGGTATAGAACTTCGGATTGTTGGGCTTGCCATTATTATCAAAAATCATCGCCAAAGGGCTTGGCATTCTGATCAAATGACCCGAACCCTGAATCACGGCATTATAATAGAGGCCGCTCGGCACTTTGAAGCCCTTTGGCGGGTTCCTGTAACCATCCTTGATCAGTGCGTAGATATAGTCGGGGCCCTGCTCTTCATCCTCGAAGAAGGGCAGACCTTCCGCGAGGAAATAGGGGAAGCCATATTGCACCGTGCGGGCCTTGGCCAGCAACGACATATCCGGGGGCACCGCACCCAGCGCAGATTTGGCAGCCTCGTCATTGGCAAAATTCCAAGGCCATGGATCGGAGGGCTTGCCCGGACGCTTGAACATGTCGCCCGAATCATTCGGGCCATCTTCGATCTTGTAGGTCGCCGCCAAAGCCTTGACCTGCGCGAGGGTGAACTCTGGCCCACCTGGTTCCGACAATTCGCGGAACGTCAGATGCTTGGCTGCGTGGCATTGCGAGCAGACATCGTGGAAAACCTTGAAGCCGCGCTGCAATTGCGCCCGATCATAATGGCCGAACACACCGGCAAACGACCAGTCCTGCCGTTGGGGTATGAGATAGCCTTCGCTGTTCAACCCTTCCGCGCGGGCGCCAATGCCGCCCACGCCCACCAACAAGGCCCCTGCGAGCAGCGTCGCCGCAAATGCACGCACAGCCGTGGCTTTCATTCGCATTTTCATGTGTCTCAACCCTTCACGGACGGTTCGGCGCTAGCGCCTTTGAGCATGGTTGATGATCCGTGCGACCCCAGCACGGCATCAGCAATCGAGGCAGGCACCTGCAAAGGCGTTTCGAGCAAGCCCAGGAGCGGCAAAACGATCAGGAAAAACGCGAAGTAACACAGCAGCAGGATTCTGCCCGCCAGAATCGTTCCCTCCGTGACCGGTTGCGAACCAAGATAGCCGAGGCCAATGCCGCAGAGCACAAAAGCCCAGAAAAACACCCGGAACACCGGCCGATAGCTGCCGGAACGTACTTTCGATGTATCCAGCCATGGCAGGAAGGCAAAGACCGCGATCGAGCCAAACATTGCCAGCACACCAGCCAATTTGGCCGGGATGAACAGAATGTTGGGGGTGGAGCGCAAAATTGCATAATAGGGCAGGAAATACCATTCCGGGACGATTTCCTGCGGTGTCACCAACGGGTTGGCCGGGTTGTAATTGTCGGCGTGACCGAAATAATTCGGCACGAAAAACACAAACCAGGCGAAGAATATCGCAAAGCAGACGACTGCAAACGTATCCTTGATGGTGAAATAAGGATGGAAGGGCAAGGTGTCCTTGCTGGTCTTCGGTTCGACACCCGCCGGGTTGTTTGAGCCGGGAACATGCAAAGCCCAGATGTGCAGCACTACAACGCCGGCGATCATGAACGGCAGCAGGTAGTGCAGCGCAAAGAACCGGTTGAGCGTCGGATCACCGACCGAGAAGCCACCCCACAGCCAGGTGGTGATGTAGTTGCCCACCAGCGGAATGGCAGAAAACAGATTGGTGATGACCGTCGCACCCCAGAAGCTCATCTGGCCCCATGGCAGCACATAGCCCATGAAGGCCGTGGCCATCATCAGCAGGAAGATGATGACGCCCAAAATCCACAGCACTTCGCGCGGTGCCTTGTAGGAACCGTAATAAAGCCCGCGAAGCATGTGGATATAGACGGCCAGGAAGAACATCGTCGCGCCGTTGGAATGCAGATAGCGCAACAGCCAACCGTAATTCACGTCGCGCATGATGTGCTCGACCGAATTGAACGCGAAACGGGCATCTGGAATGTAGTGCATCGCCAAGGTCACGCCGGTGGCGATCTGCGCGACGAGCATGAACGCCAGGATGGCACCAAAGGTCCAGAAATAGTTCAAATTGCGCGGGTTAGGAAACACCACGAAAGACGAGTGGATCAGCCCGCCGATCGGCAGACGCTGCTCAAACCATTTTCCAATGGCTGATTTCGGAACATAAGTGGACGGACCGCTCATCTTTGGTGCTCTCTTCAGGGGTGAGGTCTCTTAAGCCTAGGTCTTTCAGCCAACGACAACCGAGGTCGGCGTTTTGAATTCGTATGTCGGTACGAGCAAATTGAGGGGCGCGGGCCCGTGCCGGACACGGCCGGAAGCATCATATTGCGAACCATGGCAAGGGCACAGCCAGCCGTCATAGTCGCCCCCGACATTCGGCGTGCAGCCCAGATGGGTGCAGACACCCACGACGATCAGCCAGTTGGCAACTTTGACACGCGCCTGATCCGTCTCGGGATCGATAAGCTGCGACAACGGCACGGCCCGCACTTCTGCCACCATTTTCGGCGGGCGATTGCGCACGAACACCGGCTTGCCCTGCCACTTGACCACAATGTTCTGGCCGGGAGCTATGGGCTTCAGATCGATCTCGGTCTTGGAGAGCGCCAAAGTGGACAAGTCCGGGTTCATCTGATCAATCAAGGGCCAGATGACGGCTGCCACACCAACCACTCCGACGGCAGCTGTGGCAACATAGAGGATGTCACGCCGAGTCGGCTCTGCCATATTGGGCTTTGCCATTGTCATGTCAGTCATTAACCGTCTCCGAACCTGTCCAGCCCGCCATGCGCCAATCCTGCCACATCACGGCCTTGAAACCGTCACCATCATGCTGCGCCTAGCGCAAAACCTGAGTGAGCGCAATTGCCACTGCTTGCAATGCGACGCAGCGCCACAATCGGTGCATGTGCCGCAAACGTCACTGTCCTGTGAGATTTTGACAGGAAACCGCGTCGCCGTGTCACTCCCCAGATTATTGCGTCAATTTGTCCCCCATGAAATTTTGGGGAATTCACCTCTCGCAAGCAGGCGTTCGAAGTGCGCCGCGGTGCGGTGGGCGCGAAGCGGCTTGCTTGACCTTGGCGGCGTGCTGACGGCATGATCGCGGCAGCGAACGAGCCTTGGGGCATGGGACATTGACGATAGATCTGGAGCAGCGCAAAGCCGCTGCGCGTGCCTGGTTCGAGACGCTGCAATCACGACTCATCGCGGAATTTGAACGTCTCGAGCGCGAGGCTTCCGGCCCGTTTCTGCCGGGGCAGGATCAGCCGGGCCGTTTCGAGCGCAAGGCCTGGACAAGGCGCAACGAGGCGGATGGCGAAGCGGGTGGCGGCGGCATCATGGCCATGCTGCATGGGCGGGTGTTTGAAAAGGCGGGGATTCACACCTCGACGGTGTTTGGCACCTTCACACCGGAATTTGCCAAGCAGATGCACGGCGTCGGGGACGATCCGCGCTTCTGGGCGTCCGGCATTTCGCTGATCGCCCATCCCGCCAATCCGAATGTGCCGACCGTGCACATGAACACACGTTTTGTTGTGACCGGGACTTCGTGGTTTGGCGGCGGCGCGGATCTCACGCCGGTGATGATGCGACGCCGCACGCAGGATGACGTCGATGCGCAAGCCTTCCATGCCGCCATGAAAGCCGCTTGCGACGCACATGCCACCGTGGCGCCCCATGACAAGTTCAAAACCTGGTGCGATGAATATTTTTATCTCCCGCACCGCAAAGAGCCGCGCGGCATTGGCGGGATTTTTTATGATTACCTCGACAGCCCGCAGGACAAGGGCGGCTTTGAGGCTGATTTCGCCTTTACCCGCGCGGTCGGCGAGACTTTCGCGGGGATTTACCCGGCCATCGTGCGCGCTAATGTCGCAACCAGTTGGAACGAGGCCGACAGGCTCGAGCAAATGCAGCGGCGCGGACGCTATGTCGAATTCAACCTGCTTTACGATCGCGGCACGATTTTCGGGCTGAAGACCGGCGGCAATGTCGAATCAATCCTTTCGTCGCTGCCGCCCGCCGTCATCTGGCCCTGACCGCCGTTCAGGCCATGGTCTCAAGCTCGGTGATCATGCCGCTGATGAGATTGAGACCTATCTGCCAGAAAGACGGGTCGGCGGCATTGAGGCCAAAGCCTGCCAGAAGCTCGGAATGATGCTTGGTTCCGCCTGCCGCCAGCATGGCGAGATAGCGCTCGGCAAACCCTTTATGGGCGCCTTCATAGACGCCATAGAGCGAATTCACCAGACAATCGCCAAAGGCATAGGCGTAAACATAGAAGGGTGAATGGATGAAATGCGGGATATAGGTCCAGAACACTTCATAGCCCGGCCCCAGCTTGATCGCCGGGCCAAGGCTGGCAGCCTGCACATCCATCCAGATCCGGGCAATTTCTTCGGATGTCAGTTCGCCGGTGCGGCGCGCCTCGTGCACCCGGCGCTCGAAGAGATAGAATGCCACCTGCCGCACTACGGTGTTCAGCATGTCCTCGACTTTGCCCGCCAGCAACGCCTTGCGCTGGCGCTGAGAGGTGGCTTTGGCGAGCAGCGAGCGAAACGTCAGCATTTCGCCGAAAACCGAGGCGGTCTCGGCAAGGGTCAGCGGAGTCGGGGCCATGAGCGCGCCATTGTGCGCTGCCAGCACCTGATGCACGCCATGGCCCAGTTCATGGGCCAGCGTCATCACATCGCGGGTTTTGCCCTGATAATTGATCAGCACGTAGGGGTGGGCGGAGGGCACCGTCGGATGGGCAAAAGCGCCCGGAGCCTTGCCCGGACGCATGGCGGCATCGATCCAGCCCGAATCGAAAAATCTTCCCGCAATATCCGCCATGCGCGGCGAGAACTGTCGATAGGCGCCGAGCACCGTGTCGCGCGCCTCGCTCCACGGCGTCAGGCGGGTCGCAGCCTGCGGCAAGGGCGCGTTGCGATCCCAATAATCGAGCTGGGAGACGCCAAACCATTTGGCCTTCAGCTTGTAGTAGCGATGCGACAGCTGCGGCCACGCTGCCTCGACAGCGCTGACCATGGCATCCACCACTTCGCCTTCAACGCGATTCGATAGATGGCGACTCGCGGCGACATCCTTGAAACCGCGCCATTGATCCGAAATCTCGCGATCCTTGGCGAGCGTGTTGGTGATCAGCGTGAAGACGCGCACATGCTCCTTCAGGGTCGTGGTCAGGGCTTCGGCTGCGACTTTGCGCATGGCCGGGCGCGGGTGTTGCAGCATGTTCAGGGTTGGATCGAGCGTCAGGCTCTGGCCGCGAACCTTGAAGCGCAGGTCGGAGATGGTTTCATCGAACAGCCGGTTCCAGGCACCGCGCCCGGTGATGGATTTTTCGTGAAACAATTGTTCAATGCGATCTTCGAGCTGATAGGGTTTGTCGCGACGCACATCGGCAAACCAGGGCGCATAGCGGATCAGCGCCGGATCGGCGCAGAGTTTGGCCAGCGTCGCCTCATCGAGCCGGTTGATTTCCAGCGTGAAGAAAATCAGGTCGGAGCCTGCCGCCGTCAAACGCTCCTGCGTGTCGCCATAGAATTTGGCGTGAACCGGGTTGCTGGTGTCGCCCGCATAAATCAGCCCGGCATAGGACATCAACCGCCCTGCCCGATCTTCGATGGCTTCAAAGCGTCGGATCATGTCGGCAAAGGCTTGCGGACGCGCGCTCAGCTCTGCCAGCTTGCCACGATAAGCTTCTGAAAACGCGGCAGATTGCGCGACAAGCGCTGCCATGTCCTCGTGGAATTCCGGCCCATCGAAGCGCGGATAAAGATCGCGCAGGTCCCATTCGGGCAAGTCTTCGGCCTGCGGCCTGGCAAGGGGGGTGGACGGAGACTGCAAGGCCGACATGGCGAGACCTCAATGATCGGGAGCGGGATGAACCCTAGATAGAGCCAGCGGGGTGCTCTGGCAAACCAGCCCTTCACCGCGCAGGCACGTAAAGTCGCGGCTCGTTAAAGCGCTGTTTACCCTGTTCGTCCAGCATCATAGCGCGGCATCAGTGCTTGACTGGTGCTCTTTGGGCATTTGAGGCGGTATGACTTCCACACTTTTAATTGTCGATGATGATCCGGTTCAGCGACGCTTGCTGGAAGCCATGGTGCGGCGATTTGGCCACATGTGCGAAGTTTGCGAGAGCGGCGATCTGGCGCTGGAGCGCCTTGCTGCAGCGCATCTGCCGACGATAGATCTGCTCATCCTTGACCTCGTCATGCCGAATCTTGACGGCATGGGTGTGCTCGGACGCCTGCGCGATCTGCACATCGACGTGCCGGTGATCGTGCAAACGGCGCATGGCTCGATCGAATCGGCGATTTCCGCCATGCGGGCGGGGGCGTTGGACTTTGTGGTGAAACCAGTCGGGGCCGAGCGCTTGCAGGTGTCGATTCGCAATGCCTTGCGCACCGACGCGCTGGCGGGCGAAGTGCGGCAGATGACCCGCCGGGCGAGCGGCGTCATGACCTTTCGTGACATTGTTGCTTCCAGCCCCGAGATGGAGCGCGTGGTGCGGCTCGGCGAGCGTGCGGCAAAATCATCGATCCCGGTGTTGATCGAAGGTGAATCGGGTGTTGGCAAGGAAATGGTGGCGCGCGCCATTCAGGGCACATCGGAGCGGCGTGGCAAGACATTCGTCACGGTAAATTGCGGCGCTCTGCCGGAAAATCTGGTGGAATCCATTCTGTTCGGCCACGAAAAGGGGGCCTTTACCGGGGCCACCGATCGGCATGTCGGCAAATTTCAGGAAGCCCATGGCGGCACGCTGTTTCTCGACGAAATCGGTGAACTGCCGCTGGAAACCCAGGTCAAGCTGCTGCGCGCCTTGCAGGAAGGCGAGATCGACCCCGTCGGTTCCAAACGTCCCGTCAAGGTCGATATCAGGCTGATTTCCGCAACCAACCAGAACCTCATTGAGCTGGTGAAAGCCGGCCGTTTCCGCGAAGACCTTTATTATCGCCTCAATGTGTTTCCCATCACCGTGCCGCCGCTGCGTCAGCGCCGTGAGGAAATCGTGCCGATGGCGCGGCGCTTTCTGGCACGCTTTGCTGCTGAGGAGGGCAAGCCGGAATTGCGCGGCCTGACCGCAGAATTGCAGGCCCTGCTCTATGCCTACAATTGGCCCGGCAATGTCCGGCAATTGGAAAATGCTGTGTTTCGCGCGGTGGTTCTGGCCGATGAAGCGGATGAACTGACGATCACCGAATTTCCGCAAATTGCCGCGCAAATGGACGGGTTTGATGTGCGCATCCCGCCGCTGCCCGTGCCGGCGCCGGTGCCCAGTCAGCGCGAAATCCTGCGTGTCGAAGTGCGCGATCCCAATGTCTTGAGCCTGCTCGATGAAAACGGCGATGTGCGCCGCCTGGAAGATATGGAGGCGGAGGTCATCCGCTTTGCGCTCGCGCATTATCGCAGCCAGATGTCGGAAATGGCGCGCAAGCTCGGCATTGGCCGCTCGACGCTTTATCGGAAAATGAAAGATTTCGGCATGGACGATGACGCCCTTGCGGATATGCCGGGCGAGCGGGTCGCCAGCCAGAGTCCGTTTGCGGCATGAAGCGCGGCATTTGATCAAAAAACTGTGGCGCGCCCGCCACATAGCAGATAAATTTGGTGTTGAATGGCTTCGCGGGCACGATGCTGCCACAAAATATCGCACAAGCTGCGTCGTGGACGAATGAATTTTGCCCCCGCTGGCGGGCGCTGACGGCGCAAGGACAAAACCGTCGCAGGCGCAACAAGGTGGCAGACGGCACAACAAAGTTAGCGAGAGCAGAGCGTGACGCATTTCCGATCAGCAAAGTCCTCAAACCATGGCGAGCGGGCTGGGATTGCGCGGGCCGCGCGGATGGCGGCCCGCCTTGCGGCACTTGCCATGTGTTCAGGCGTGACCGCGGGTGCGCAAACCATGCCTGCGCCGCAGCCGACGCCTGCTGTCATCAAACTACCAGCGCTGCCGGCCGTGGTCGTGACTCTGCCGAAACCCGGCCCGTCTTCGGTCATTCACCTCAGCTATGCCGCTCCGGCACCGCAACCGGCCCCCAGCGCACCGACTCCGCCAACCGCGGCTCCGCCTGTTGCAACCACGCCGGTGCCGGCTGCGCCGCCAGTCGCGGCTCTACCCGCAGACCCGCAGATTGTTGCGGCGCTGGCTGCGCTGCCATCATTGCATCACCCGTTGGGGCGCGCCCTTCTCGCCCGCACCTACGGCAATTTCCGTGAGGCCGTCGGCCAGCAATATGCGCTTGGCGGCCAACAGCCAATTTTCATGGCGAGCGCTGCGGCGCGGCCGCCGCAATGGAGCGCGGCGGCCCGCAGTCTGGCGCAGCGGTTGTTGCTGGCCAGTCATGACGGCATCGACCTCAGCCAGACCCCCGTTCCCGACATGAACCTGGCACCGAGCGGCGCGGCCGACGTGGCCCTCACCGCAGCCGTGCTGAATTACGCCTGGCAGGCGCAGGGCGGGCGCGTCAATCCGCGCTTCATTTCGCGCTTTGTCGAGTTGCGGCCGACCATCGTGCCGCCCAGCGACGTGCTGGCCCATGTCAAGGCGGCCGGGATCGTAGCCGGGGCGACCCTGCAGCAGATAAATCCGCATCAATCAGGCTATCAGCGGTTGCGCACCGATTTGATCACGCGTCTGGCGCAACGCCCCGCCGACACCGGGGAAGCCTTGAAACAATGGCGCGCGGCGCGCAATGGCCTCGTTGTCAACATGGAATTCTGGCGCTGGCAACAGGCCGCGACCGGTGCGGCGCAAATTGTTGTGAATGTGCCGGCGTTCACGCTGCGGCTGCGCAAGGACGGCCACACCGTGATGACGCGCAAGGTCATTGTAGGCAAAAGCGCCACACCAACGCCGCTACTGAACAGCAAAATACAATATATTATTATAAATCCATCCTGGCACGTGCCGCAATCTATCATAAAAAAGGATTTTATTCCAAAACTTGAGGCCAATCCTGATTATTTAGCTGAGCGCGGGTTTGATGTTCGGGTGAGCGATGGCCACCTAATTGTCAAACAACCACCCGGCCCGCGTAACGCACTTGGTCTCATTAAATTCATATTTCCGAATGATCAATCGGTTTATCTCCACGACACTTCCGAGCGACGACTTTTCAGCAATCGCGTGCGGGCGTTCAGCCACGGATGCGTCAGATTGCAGGAACCATTTTCATTGGCGTCAGCATTGCTGGGCGCAAAGTGGTCACAAAAACGTTTGGAATCAATGGTTGGTAGCAAAGAACATTATCTGCGCTTTGGCGAGGTTGTGCCTATTCAAATCGAATATTTCACGATATACGCTGAAAACAATGGTAAACTTGAGCAATTCGCCGACCTTTATGGCTATGCCCGCAAAGTGCAGGCCGCTCTTGGGCTTCGCACTTAGACTATCGTCTAGTGCCTTTCTGCTGATATGTGCTATTTTGGGCACAGTTCAACACATTTATTGCCATGATTCGGCCAAATCGACGGGTTGATTATTCCATCCAACGGTGTTATCCAGCCACGTGGGTGAGGGTTTACCCTTCGTTAACCTTATGCAGAAACAATCCCGCTGTTGCATGGCACGGCGAGGCCCGTCAACGACAGTCTGCGAGTGAGCCATTGAAAGCACCATATCTGAGGGTTCGGATTCCTGCGGGAACTTGGCGATCGGCACTAATTGGTGTCGGCGCGGTCGTCGGGGTTCTTTTTTCCTCCGGCACGGAAAATGCCATTGCCAATGGCGACACCCGCACCCTGCATCTTGTTAACGCGCACACGCATGAAGCCATTGACGCTACCTACATGGTCAATGGCCATTATGATCCGGCCGTTCTGGCCAAGCTCAACTGGTTCTTGCGTGATTGGCGGCAAAAGCAAGAAACCCAGATGGACCCGCATCTGTTTGACATCGTCTGGGATGCCTACCGGCTATCGGGTTCGCATGAGCCGATCGTGGTGCTGTGCGGTTATCGCACCCCCAAGACCAACGCCATGCTGCGGCGCCGCTCGCGGCTGGTCGCCAAATTCTCGCAGCATATTCTGGGCAAGGCGATGGATCAGCATTATGTTGACGTCCCCATGTCGAAAATCCGTGAAATCGGCATGAAAATGCAGATGGGCGGGGTTGGCTATTATCCGCATTCGGGCACGCCCTTTGTGCATCTGGACGCCGGCCCGGTGCGCTATTGGCCGCGCATGTCACGCACGCAGTTGGTGCGCATGTTCCCGAATGGCAAGACGGTGGATATTCCCTCCGACGGTGTGCCGCTGAAAGGCTATGAGGAAGCGCGGGCGGAAATCGCCTCACGCGGCTGGAACAATGCCCCCGTCACGGCCGTCGGCAAACCAAAGGGCTTTTTTGCACGTCTGTTTGGTGGTGATGGCGGTGATGATGCCGAAGCCCAGCAGCGGACACAGCTTGCCAGCAATTGGCCAAGCAATGATGAAGACATGCGGTTTCCCCGCCCCAATCCCGGCAATGTGAAGGCCGCTGCCGCCGCGCCAACCGCCCCGCCGAAAGCTGTTTCGCCGCCGGTTGCCGCCGCGCCGTCGCGGCCGCTTCCAACTTTGATGGCCAGCAACACGGCGCCGCAAGGCCCCGCCAACATTGTGCCCTTGCCGCCGCAACGCCCCGCCGACCTTTCGGCATCGCTGCAATTGGCCGCCGCGCCCATGCCGCCGCAACGTCCGGTGCTGCTGGCCTCGCTTGACAAGGATTATGTGCCGTCGCCCGCCGCCAAGGATACCGGCAAGCCGACGGTGCTGCCCGATATCATCACCCATGGCACCGGCGCAGATGCAAATGCGGCTACGGACGGCACGGCATTGGCCTATGCCGGGTCATCATCGGTATTCGGCGCGGCGCGTATCAGCCAGCGCAATGCCGCAGCGGTCGCCAGGACGCAATTGCCGCATTTCAAACTGCGTCCGGCCATGCGCATGGCGCGGGCCAAGGTGGTGGTTGCGTCTTCTGCGACAGCCTCGCTCGCCTGGCATGGGCAAGGCAACAGTCTGCGCGGCCATGTTTATCACTCCGGTTCCGTCACCGGCATGATCGCGCCGCCGCTGCGGGCGTCGCAATCCGGCCTTGCCGGTCTGTTGTTTGGCCCGCCCAGCGTCACAGCGACCTTCGTGGAGGCTGAGGCAAAGCTGCCGAGCGACCATTTCAGCAAATGATGGGAGCGGCATAGCTGCACCTTCAGGGCGCCATCCGGTGAGTGCCCGTCATGTGCCGCGCGGCTTGGCGCGGTTGGTGGCTTCGGCCTCGGCGGGTTCTTCCGGCCAGAAATGGCGTGGATAGCGGCCACGCAAATCGCGCCGCACTTCGGCCCAGGAGCCGCGCCAGAATCCGGGAAGATCGCGGGTGATCTGGATGGGTCGATGCGCCGGGGACAACAGATGCAGCGTCAGCCCGATCTTGCCCCCTGCAATGGTGGGGTGTTGCGCGAGACCGAATAGCTCCTGCACCCGCACCGCCAGCACCGGTGCGCCTTCTGCTTCATAATCCAGTGCATGAAGCGTGCCGGCAGGGGTCTGGTAATGCGTGGGCGCGGCGCTGGCCAGCCGCCGACCAAGTTCGTGCCCCGCCAGCGCTTCGAGCGCTGCTTCAACATCGCTGGCGGTGATCGCGGCGAGACTGGTGCGCCCCTCGATAAAGGGGCCAAGCCAATCCGGCATCGTGGCTTCAAGCGTTGCTGCGCTCATATCGGGCCAGACTTCATGACTGCCTGCCCCAAGCCGATGGCGCAAAAACCCTAGACGGGCCAGCCATTGTCGGCGCGCGGTACTGAGTGGCAGGCGGTCAAGCCCGAGCCCGGCGATGCCGAGCGCCAGCAACCGCGCCGCCTCGGCTCCGGGCGGCACGGCCAGACTTTGCTCATGCAAGACCAGTGCGTCGAGGCAGCTGCGGCGCCGCGCCTTGAGACTTGCTGTGGCGGGGTCGAAGGCGAGGTCGTCACTATGCTGAACAGCCGCACCGAAGCTTGTTAGAATGTCGTCGCGGGAGATCTGCGCGCCTGCCAGAACCCGGCCAGCGCCAGCTCGTCCGGCGATTTCGGCAAGCACGGCATAGGGCGCACGCGCCAGAGCGAGATGCGGCTCGATGGCAGCAGCGCGGCCGTTGCGCATGACGAATTCGCCGGGTTTGCCGCGCGCTTTGGCGATGCGGTCAGGATAAGCCAGAGCCAGCACAGCGCCGCTGCGATCAGGATCAGGGTCGGCGGCATCGCCCGCCCCCGCCAACCTTCGTGCCCATTGTCGGGCGGCGCGGCCGCGCGGCGACGCATCGCGCGCCAGTTGCGTTAGTCGATGCGCCAGATCAACATCGTTGCCGCCGAGGCCACGCTCCATCAGTAACGCCGCCAGTTCGGCGGCAAGCCTCGCTTCGCCGCTGGCGCGCGCGCCGATCACCATTCGTGCGAGGCGGGGATGCACCGGCAGGGCGCGCATGGCCTCGCCCTCGGCGGTCATTCTGCCATCTTCGTCAAGCGCACCCAGCACCCGCAGCAATTTGCGCGCTTCGGCAAGCGCCGGGCTCGGTGGTGGATCGAGCCAAGCCAGCGAAGCCGCATCGGCCACACCCCATTGCGCCAGATCGAGCACCAGACTTGAAAGGTCGGCCGACAGGATTTCCGGCGTTGCGAACAGCGGCAGACCGCTGTGGGCCGCCGCCTCCCAGAGGCGGAAACATTGGCCAGGGCTGAGCCGCCCGGCACGGCCCCGCCGCTGGTCGGCAGAAGCTTGTGATACCCGCTGCGTCACGAAATGAGTGAGCCCCAGCCCGGGCTCAAACCGGGGCACCCGCGCCAGACCACTATCGACCACGAGGCGGATGTCGGGCAAGGTCAGCGAGGTTTCGGCAATGGATGTGGCAAGCACGATTTTGCGCGCGCCGGGCGTTGCGGGGCGCAAGGCGGCATCCTGCGCGACGCGATCCAAGGCTCCATAAAGCGGCGCAATCTCAACAGGTTCGCCACGCAGCGTATCGGCCAGCAGCGTTGCCGTGCGCATGATTTCCGCCTGACCCGGCAAAAATGCCAGCAGACTGCCCGGGCCGGCGCGCAGCGCCTTGGTCACGGCACGGGCCATTTCATCCTCGATGCGCGCCTGCGGGTCGCGGCCAAGATAATGGGTGGTGACCGGGAAACTGCGCCCCAGACTCTCGATGACTGGACAATCGCCCAGCAGACGACCAACGCGCGCACCATCGAGCGTTGCCGACATCACGAGGATGCGCAAATCCTCGCGCAGGCCACGCTGGCTATCAAGCGCCAGCGCCAGCGCAAGATCCGCATCAAGCGAGCGTTCATGAAATTCATCGAAAATCACTAGGCCGATGCCCGCCAGCATCGGATCATCGACAATCATCCGGGCGAACACGCCCTCAGTCACCACTTCGATGCGGGTTTTGGTCGAAACCAGCGTCTGCATGCGCATGCGCAGACCGATGCGGGCACCAACGGTTTCGCCCAGAGTCGCCGCCATCCGCTCGGCGGCAGCGCGTGCTGCGAGGCGGCGCGGCTCCAGCATGATGATGCGCTGGCCTGCAAGCCAGGATTCATCCATCAGATGCAGCGGCACGCGCGTGGTTTTGCCCGCACCGGGCGGCGCAACCACCACCAGAGCAGCACCTTCTGCCAGTCTGGCGGCGATAGCCCCGAGCACGGCGTCAATGGGAAGATGGCTATCGTGGTGGACATTCATGGCCAGCGCCATAGCTGATAGCGAACGCGGCGCCAATGTTGACCCCTTGATTTTCATCGGCAACCGCCTTCCTTGTGAAGGAAAATCTGCTAGGAGCACGGCGATGTTGAGCCAAATCCTCAAGCTGGCCCCTGCCCCACAGCTGCGACAATGGCGGTGGCACCTGATGCTTGCGGCTGCCTTTCTCGGTGCGGCGGCGCTCATGGTGCATCATGTCTTGAGCCTCGATGCGCTTGTTGCAGCGCGCGCGGCCCTGCATGCCTGGACGCAGGCCTGGGGTTGGCGGGCGGCGCTGGCCTATGTCGCTGGTTACGGGCTGCTGATTGCCTTGGCGGTGCCGACGGCATCTGTTCTGACACTGACCGGCGGTTTGCTGTTTGGCGGCTTGAGCGGCGGCCTGCTGGCAATGACGGCGATTTTGCTTGGCGGTTCCGCTTTGTTTCTGGCGGCGCGCGGGATGCTGCGCGGCAGGCTGGAAGCCTGGAGTGGCAAAGGCCTGCAAAGGTTTCGCGTCGAATTCGAGCGCGATTCAGTGTCCTGGCTGCTTTGCCTGCGCTTGACGCCACTGGTGCCCTTTTGGCTGGTCAATGTTGGATTGGCAGCGCTCTCACTCAGCTTTTGGCGATTTTTCTGGACGACCTGCGTCGGCATTGCACCAATCACCATGATTATCGCCCTTGCCGGTGCACAGATCGATGCGTTGATGGTCGATCACGGCCTTTCGTCTGCGGCCTGCAACAAAACGCTCTCCTCATGCCGCGCCACAATCGGCTGGGGCGACATCGTGTCGTGGCACAGCATGGCCCTGCTGCTGGCCTTGGCGGGGTTGTCGCTGCTGCCAGTTGCGCTTCGGCGTTTGCGCCCGCATAAAGCAACACTGTAATTCCCATGACGCGAGCAGCCCAGAAGCCCCATGTCCGAAATCATCACCCCTGACCTGTGCATTATCGGGGCCGGTGCCGGGGGCTTGGCACTCGCCACCGGTGCTGCGGCCCTGGGCGCCAAAGTTGTGCTGGTTGAAGGCAACCGCCTCGGGGGCCAGCGCCTCAATTCGAGCTGCATCCCCACCAAGGCGCTGATTGCTGCCGCCAAGGCGGCGCATCAGGGGCAACAGGGCGTGCAAATCGGTGTCGGCGTCGGCGATCATCACGTCAATTACAGCGTCGTGAGAAACCACATCGCCCGCGCCATGGCGCAAAGAGCCCCCTACGACGCCAAGGCACGACTGAACGGGCTGGGTGTGCGGGTGATTGAGGCAGCTGGGCGTTTTCTCAACAAGGACACATGCGGCGCGGGAAATTATCTGATCAAGGCCCGCAGATTCGTTGTGGCCACCGGCTCGAGCCCGATAATTCCGGTGATTTCGGGGCTGGAGATGATTCGCTATCTCACCACCGCGACATTGTTTGATGAAGAGATTCCGCCCAGACAATTGCTGATTTTGGGGGCCGGGTCGAGCGCTGTTGAAATCGGCCAGGCCTATCGTCGGCTAGGCTGCGAAGTGACCCTGATCGAAAACCAGCAGGCGCTGGGCACTGTCGATCCCGAATTGCGCGGCCCGGCGCTGGCCGCGTGCCGGCGTGAGGGCATGGTGATCCGTGAAGCCAGCACGATCACGCGCTTTGAGCCGCGCGGCCTTGGCCTGCGGGCTTTCTTGAAAGGGCCGGACGGCAAGTCTACGCTTGATGCCAGCCATCTGCTGCTGGCCGTCGGTCGCCAGCCCAATGTTTACAATCTCGGGCTCGAAGCTGCCGGTGTGCCGATCAAGAACGGGCGCATTGACGTCAATGGGCAGTTGCGCACCGCCAACAAGCTGATTTACGCAGTGGGCGACGTGACAGGCCGAGGTTGCTTCACCCATCTGGCAGAATATCAGGCTGACAGCGTGCTGCGTCATGTAGTGACCGGCCAGCGCGCCCGCCCGGCGATGATCCCCATGCCACGCGTGGTATATGCCTATCCGGAAATTGCGGAAATCGGGCTGAGTGAAGCGCAGGCGCGCGCGGCGCACCGTCATGTTGCGGTGTATCGATGGCCGATGGCGGAAAATGACCGGGCGCGCACGGTCGGCACCACAACCGGGCTGATCAAGATCATCACGAAACGCAATGGAGTCATTCTGGGTGTCGGCGTGGTCGGCGAGGGCGCAAGCGAGATGCTCGCCCTCTGGTCGCTGGCGCTGCAACGAGGCCTGAAATTATCCGACCTTGCGGACTTGCGCCTGCCCTACCCGAGCCAGAGTGAAATTATCCGTCAGGCCGCCCTGCAGGTGCCGGGCACCAGGCCGCAGATCTCCGGCATGATGCGACTCAGAATGCTGTTGCGAGGCGCGAGGTGAGCCATTGAGCGAAGATGCCCGCCTTCCAGCACCTTCACGATTGCGCCAACTCCTCGGTGGCCTCTCCGGGCGTGTCATTGCGTTGAGCATCATTTTTGTGATGATTGCCCAGATCGCCATTTATCTTCCTGCTGTTGCAACCTTCCGGCGTGACTGGATCGCGCGGCGGCTGAGTTCAGCCTATATCGCCGCTCTGGTGCTGCAAGGGTCACCTGCCCCCATGGTGCCGAAAGTGCTGAAGCAAGAATTGCTGGCGTCGGTGGGGGCGACCATGATCGTCATCACCATTCATGGCATGCATCGCATTCTGGCGGTCTCCGACATGCCGCCGCGTATCGACGAATCCTATGACATCCGCAGCGCCGGACTTTTGACCGATATTCCTGCGGCCTTGCGGGCGCTGCTCGCCCCCAAAGGGCGGATGCTGAACATTTCCGGCCCGGCCCCCATGGGCGGAACCTCGATCGAAATCGTCATTGACGAGACCGCGCTGCGCGCCGCTTTGCGGGCCTTCTCATTGCGCCTTGTGAAAGAATCATTGGTGATTTCCGCCATTGTGGCGAGCCTTGCTGCCATAGCCACCGGGCTCGCGGTGCTGCGCCCGGTGCGCCGGCTGACCCGCAACCTGATGGAATTTGGCACCGATCCGGAAAATCCGGCACGCATCATCGTGCCCACCCATGCCACGCACGAAATCGCCGCCGCCGAACGTGCGCTGAAATCCATGCAGGATATGCTGGCCCAAGAGCTGCGCGCAAAGAAGAACCTTGCCGCTCTGGGATTGGCCGTCGCGAAAATCAATCATGACCTGCGCAACATGCTGAGTTCCGCACAATTATTGACAGATCGCCTCGCCGATCTTCCTGACCCGCAGACCAGACTCCTGGCGCCGCGCCTGGTGGCGACGCTCGATCGCGCCATCCGCTTTTGTCAGGCGACTTTGACGTTTGGCAAGGCTGGTGACGAGGCCCCGCAGCGCGAAAAGGTTGATCTGCATGCGCTCGTCGATGATGTTTTCGCGACGCTTCCGGTTGATCCGAAGGCCTTTCCCGAAAGCTGTCCCTTACGTCTGGTGAACAAGGTTCAAAAGGGCCAGATGATTTCGGCCGATCCCAGCCACATGCAGCGCGTGCTCGGCAATCTTTGCAAGAATGCTGGCGAAGCTCTGGCCACGATCGTTCATGACGGTGCGCCAATCACGGAAGCGACGATCATCATCAGCGCCCGCTCCTATGAAAAAGGCACGGCGGTCGATGTCGTCGATAACGGCCCGGGGCTGAGCGCCGCCGCCAGTGCCCGGCTGTTCGCGCCCTTCGGCGGATCGGGCCGGGCCGGCAGCACCGGGCTCGGGCTCGCCATTGCTTCGGATCTGGTGCGCAGTCATGGTGGCACATTGATGCTGGTGCCCACTGACAAGGCGGCAAACCCGCGGGGCGCAACCTTCAGAATCCTGTTGCCTGACCATAGTTAGACCATGCAAGCGGGAAAAGATGCGCCAGTCGCCCACAGTTCGGCCGTTACACAGGCTTGGCATTCGGCCATGGAATCAGTAAACTCCGCCTCACGAAAAGTTGGCTTGTGCATTGATTCGAGGCAGTCGGAATGAAGTTTGCAAGGACATGGCGGGCAGTGGCCGTGGCGGCGCTGGGTCTTGCGTCGATCGGTCTGGCTCAGGCCACACCTTATGTGGTGTTTGATTTCAAAACCGGCGCGGTGCTGAAACAACACGAGGCGACCCACAAGTGGTTTCCGGCTTCGACCACGAAGCTGCTGACGGTTTATGTGGCGCTGGAAGCTGTGCGCGAGGGCAGATTCACATTTGATTCGCCGTTTGTGGTGACGCGCCGTGCCGCAGTCATGCCGCCCTCGAAAATGGGATTTCAGCCGGGCACGATTATCACTCTCGGCAATGCCTTGAAAATGCTGATGGTGAAATCGGCCAATGATGTCGCCATCACTGTGGCTGAAGGCATCGACGGTTCCGTCGAGAATTTTGCCGCCGAGATGAACCGCACCGCCCACAAGCTCGGCATGAACGACAGCCATTTTGTCACACCCAACGGCCTGCCGGATGTGGATCATTACAGCTCGGCTCGTGATTTGGCCCTGGTGGCTGAGTCGCTCTATCGCGATTTTCCGGAAGAAGCCGGGCTGTTTGATATCGGCGAATTGAGCTACGGCGGCCATACCATCCGCAACTACAACCATCTTCTCGGCAAGTTTCCCGGCGCAGACGGCATGAAAACCGGCTTTACCTGCGCGGCCGGCTTCAACATCGTCGTCAGCGCGACGCGGGGTGATCGCCATCTCGGCGTGGTGGTGCTCGGGCAGGCAACCAGTCGCGAGCGCGATATTGTGGCCGCCGATTTGCTGCAACAGGCTTTTACCGGGCACGACCAGCCCTCGGGAACGCTGCAAAGCCTTCCTGACGAGGGCGGGCCGCCTTCCGACATGCACCCCTATGCCTGCGGCAAATTGCGCGCCAAGGCTGTGGAAGGCGCAGAAGGCGATGCGCTTGGCTCCGATGCCCCGGCGGCTTCGGGCAATGGCGTCGTCAGGATTGCGGCCAAGGCGGCATCCGGTGCGCCGCAAGATTATGGCGTGGCTGTGGTCAGCGAGCCGCTGCCACGGTTTGATCCGCTGCCGGTCTATATCGGGCAGGCGCCCGGCAAGAACCTCGCCGTCACGCCCGTCGTTGCCAATCCCCTCGAGATCACGCCATTTCCGGCGCCGCCACCGCGCAAGGTGCATCACCGCCGCGTCATCCGCAAGCGGGTTGCGCGTGGCGAAACGCACAAGGGTCACAAACACCATGTCACCCATGCCAAGAAGCACGCCCACAAGAAAAGCGTCGCGCACCATGTCGTGAAGAAGCACAAGGCGGTGAAGCGAAAGGTGAAACACGAGCATCATGGCTGAAGCACGGCGTCCACCCCCGGCCCTGCCGCTCAGCGTTCTCACCGGCTTTCTGGGTTCCGGCAAGACGACGCTGC
>JAJZGX010000050.1 GCA_021804825.1 Pseudomonadota bacterium
CGAACGGGTTCAGGCGACGCATGCAAAGCTGCAGCGGCAAGCCGCCAACATTTTCGAAAACACCGTCAATGCCCTCGGGCAAGGCTTTCTTGAAGTTTTCGGCGAAATCCGCGGCGCGGTGATCAATGCAGGCGTCAAAGCCGAGCTGGTTGACTGCATAGGCGCATTTGTCGGCGCCACCGGCAATGCCGACGGCCCGGGCGCCAGCTTTTTTTGCAAGGTGGCCAACGACCGTGCCCACCGCCCCGGTTGCCGCAGAGACGACCAGAGTCTCGCCTGCCTTGGGCGCGATGATCTTGTTGACACCATACCAGGCTGTGACGCCCGGCATGCCGACCGGGCCCAGCCATGCCTGCAAGGGCAACCCGGCAACGGCCACCTTCTGCATGTCGCGGCCATTGGAAAGTCCGTACAATTGCCAGCCCCCCATGCCCACGACATGATCCCCGACCGCATAATTCGGATTGCGGGAGAGGACCACCTCGCCGACCGTGCCGCCGATCATCACGTCGTCGAGCTTTTGCGGCGCGGCGTAGGAACGGGAATCATTCATGCGCCCGCGCATATAGGGGTCGAGCGAGAGCCAGAGATGGCGCACCAGCACCTCGCCTTCGGCGGGAGTCGGCATTGGTGCACTCTCGATGCGGAAATTCTCTGGCCCGGCGACGCCAGTGGGACGTGATGCGAGCACGATGCGCCGGTTGGTCGCGGTTGATTGGTTGGTCATGAGTGATCCTCCATGTGGCGCTAGGCGTTGATCTTGGTTGGTGCCAGCGCCCATTCAACCCTATGAAGGCCATAGGCTGCAAGGGCGGTGGATAGTGCCGGATTGGGCTGCGTGCCGGAGGTGAAGCAAGCCTGACCGAGGCCGGAGGCCGGGCCTCCTGCCGCAAAGCCCGCCTTGGCGAGCAAATGATCGACGCGCCGGGCGATGGCCGGAGCAGGATCAATCCAGTTCACCTCCCAGGGTGCGAGACGGCGAAGTTGCGCCATAAGCAGCGGATAATGGGTGCAGGCGAGCACCACGACATCAGTGCGGCCGTTGGGGTCGGTCACGAAGGCCGGGGCGATTTCCGCTGCAATGTCGGCATCGGCGACCTTGGTGCCGCGCAGAAATGCCTCCGCCAGCGACGCGAGGCGGGAGGAACCCACGAGATTGACGGCGCAATCGCCACCAAAATCGCGCACCAGCGCGGCAGTGTAATCGCGCGCCACGGTGCCGGGCGTCGCCAGCACCGAGATCATGCGCGTGTGGCTGGCCTCCGCCGCCGGTTTGATGGCCGGCACCGTCCCGACGAAGGGGATATTCGGCCAGCGGGCGCGCAAGGGGCCCAGCACCAGCGTTGAAGCTGTGTTGCAGGCAATGACCACAACATGCGGTTCTATAATCGCGAATCGCGCCGCCAGCACGTCGGTTACCCGGGCGATGACCACATCCGGCGCAAGCTCGCCATAGGGAAAGACCGCATCATCAGCGCAATAGGTGTAACGCGCTTCGGGGCGCAAGCGGCGGATGTCCTTGAACACGGTGAGGCCGCCCAACCCCGAATCGAACACCAAAATCCGCGCTGGTTCAATCTTCGCCCGCGTCATTCTTGCGCCCTTTCGTTCTTGGCCCCTGCACCAGCCGCACAATGGCCCCGCGCAGCGTGCGCACATCCTGCTCGGTCAGGCCGATGCGGTGGAAAATGTTGCGCATGTTGCGACGCATCACCGGTTGCTTGCCGGGCGGGCGAAAAAACCCGCTGCGATCAAGTTCACCCTCAAGATAATCGAAAAACGACAGAACTGCATCTCTGGTGGCGGGAGGCGATTGCGCTATCGGCTGAAAGGGCGGCGCGACACCCTTGCTGGCGCGCATCCATTCATAGCCGGTCAAAAGCACGGCTTGCGCCAGATTGAGCGAGGCATAGGCGGGATTGACGGGAAAGGTGATGATGGCGTCGGCCAGCGTCACTTCGTCATTCTCAAGCCCGGTGCGTTCCGGCCCGAACATGATGCCATGGCGCTCGCCAGCGCTGATTTTGGCAAAGCTGGTCGCCATTGCCGGTTCAGGGCCGAGCACCGGCTTGCCCTGCCCCCGCTCACGCGCCGTGGTGGCGTAAAGATAATTGAGATCGGCGATGGCGCTGCGCACATCCTCATAAAGCCTGGCGCCTTCCAGAATGAAAGCCGCGCCGGAAGCCGCAGCAAAAGCGCCCTTGCGCAGACCCTTGGCTTGCGGCCAGCCTTCGCGCGGGGCGACAAGGCGCAAATCCGACAGGCCGAAATTCGCCATGGCTCTGGCGCACATGCCGATATTCACCGCCAATTGCGGGCGCACCAGAATGACGGCCGGGCCGCCTTCCAGGCGCGGTTTGGTGTGGTCGGTGCCAGCGCCAACCATCAGCTTTGCGCCCCAATTCCGACGATGGGCCGCGCCTCGATCACCACCATGGCAGCGGCCATCGGTGGTTCGTCTGTCATGGTGAGATGAATGACAGCCTCGCAACCGGCTGGCGTCAGGGCTTGGAGACGCCGCGCCGCGCCGCCGGTGAGGTGGAGCGTTGGCTGGCCGGAGGGCAGATTGACCACGCCCATGTCACGCCAGAACACGCCGCGCCGCAACCCGGTGCCGAGCGCCTTGGCACAGGCCTCCTTGGCGGCAAAGCGCTTGGCATAGGTCGCAGCGCGATCGCCACGGCGTTCGGCACGAGCGCGTTCATGCGGCGTGAAGCAGCGCTGGATGAAACGGGCGTCAAAACGCACCAGCGTCGCGGCGATGCGGGTGATGTCGCAAAGGTCCTGACCGATGCCGATGATCATGGCGCGCCGCGCCCTTCGTCCATGGCGGCGCGCATGGTCTTGATGGCTGCTTCCAGCCCGACAAAAATGGCCTCGCCAATCAGGAAATGGCCAATGTTGAGTTCGATGATTTCCGGCACGGCGGCAAGTTTGCGCGCCATGTCATAGTCGAGCCCATGGCCGGCATGACATTCGAGCCCCAGATCAGCGCTCAGGCGCGCCGCTTCGCGCAACCGATTGAATTCAGCTTCGGCGCGGGCATGTTCGCCCGCCAGCACCGCTTCCGCCCAAGCGCCGGTATGGAGTTCAACCACCGGCGCCTTGATGCTGCGCGCGGCTTCCAGTGCGGCGCGCGAGGGCTCGATAAACAGCGAAACGCGAATGCCCGCCCCCGTCAGCCGCGCCGTGGCTTGCGCGACGTGATCGTGACCGGCCACAACATCGAGCCCGCCTTCGGTGGTGCGCTCGCTGCGCTTTTCCGGCACGAGGCAGGCGGCGTGCGGTCTGGTGCGGCAGGCGATGGCTACCATTTCATCGGTTGCCGCCATTTCAAAATTCAGCGGCTTGCCGATGGCGGCGCGAATGGCAGCAATGTCGGCATCGCTGATATGGCGACGATCTTCGCGAAGATGCGCGGTTATGCCGTCGGCCCCCGCGGCAATTGCTGCCAGCGCGGCACGGCACGGGTCGGGCACCCTGCCCCCGCGTGCATTGCGCACCGTGGCGACATGATCGATGTTGACCCCCAAGCGTAAGCGCTTCATCGCGGCCCAGCCCCCCTGATTGCTTCAGCCATTGACGCGTTCCGCCTTGCTCACCGCCGGATGCGCGCGCAGCTGGCGCAAGATGGTGTCGAGATGTTTCAGATCCCAGACCGACACATCGATGATCATGTCACGAAAATCGGGCGAGAGCGCAATGAAGCCGATATTGTCGATATTGGCACCGGTCTGGCCGATCAGGCTCGCCACCGCGCCCAGCGTGCCGGGCTCATTGAGGGCGGTCACGACGATGCGAGCCGGAAACAGGTTCTTCTGATCATCTTCGACATCCCAGCGCACATCCAGCCAGCGCTCGGGCTGATCATCGAACTGCACCAGATCGGGGGACTGGATCGGATAGATGGTAATGCCCTCCCCCGGCGTGATGATGCCGACGATACGATCGCCCGGCACAGCGCCGCCATTGGGGGCGAAACGCACCGCCATATCCTCGCCAACACCGCGAATTGGCACGCTTTCATGGGCGCGCGGCGGGGTGGTGGCGCCCGGCACGCGAAACACCAGACTCGCCGCCCGGCTCAGCCCGAACCAGCCATCGACGCTGCGCTTGGCCCTGGCGCCCGACCGACGCCCGGCAATGCGCTCTTTCTTGTAATCGGGCCATAGCGCGCCGATCACCTCGCTGGCCGAAACTTCCCCATCGCCGACAGCGGCCAGCAAATCATCGAGTGACGCCATGGCAAAGCGCGGCAACACGCTTTTCAACGACTCGTCGGAATAGGCCTTGTCGACCTTTTCAAAGGCGACGCGCAGGATTTGCCGCCCGAAGCCCTTGAATTGCTCGCGCCGTGCTTCGCGGGTGGCGCGCCGGATCGCGGCGCGAGCCTTGCCCGTCACCACCATCTGTTCCCAGGCCGGAGTCACCGTCTGCTTGGTCGAGCCGGCGATTTCAACTTCATCGCCATTATGCAGCGGCGCCATCAGCGGCACGATCCTGCCGTTGATCTTGACGCCTACGGCGCGGTTGCCGACGTCGGTGTGCACCGCATAGGCAAAATCCAGCGAAGTTGCGCCCTGCGGCAGCGCAATCAGGCGGCCCTTGGGCGTGAAGCAAAACACCTTGTCATGGAACAATTCCAGCTTGGTATGCTCGAGAAATTCTTCCGACGTGGTGCCCTGATTGAGCCGCTCGATGGTGCGGCGCAGCCATTGATAGGCGCGACTTTCGGAATTCAGCGCCCCCGGCCCGCCGGGCACGCCATCCTTGTACAAGGCATGCGCGGCAATGCCGTTTTCGGCAATGTCGTGCATCGCTCGGGTGCGAACCTGCAATTCCACCCGCTGCTCGCCAATGCCGACAATGGTGGTGTGCAAGGAGCGATAATCATTTTCCTTCGGCAGGGAGATATAATCCTTGAAGCGGCCCGGGACGATCTGCCAGCGGGTGTGAACGACACCTAAAACGGCGTAACATTCGGCTGTTGTCTCCACCAGCACACGAAAGCCATAAATATCCGACAATTGCTCGAAGGCGATGGATTTGCGCTCCATCTTGCGCCAGATCGAATAGGGTTGCTTTTCGCGTCCCACCACCTGCGCCTTGATGCCTTGCGCGGCCAGCGCCTCGGTAATGTCCTTTTCGACGCGCTTGATGACGCCACCATAGTTTTTGCGCAAGCTCTCCAAGCGCTCGGCAATGGTGGCCGCGGCTTCCGGCATCACCGCGCGAAACGACAGGTCTTCAAGTTCGTCACGCATCGCCTGCATGCCCATGCGCCCGGCCAGCGGCGCATAGATTTCCAGAGTTTCTTCACCGATGCGGCGGCGCTTTTCCGGCGAAACATGGTTCAAGGTGCGCATATTGTGCAGGCGGTCTGCCAGTTTCACCAGCAGCACCCGGACGTCTTGCGCCACTGCAAGAAGGAGTTTGCGGAAATTCTCCGCCTGAGCGGTGCGCTTGTTGACCAGATCAAGCCGTTTCAACTTGGTTAGGCCTTCAACCAGGCCACCGATTTCCGGGCCGAATATATGATCGATGTCTTCGCGGGTGGCCGCGGTGTCTTCGATGGTGTCGTGCAGCACCGCCGCAACGATGGTGGCTTCATCGAGCTTCAAATTGGTGAGGATGGCGGCGACTTCGAGCGGGTGCGACAGGTAAGGGTCACCTGACTCCCGCTTCTGCGTGCCATGGGCGCGCATCGCATAAACATAGGCGCGATTGAGCAAATCCTCGTTGGCATTCGGGTTGTAGCGCAACACCCGATCAACAAGGTCCATTTGCCGCATCATGGGGGGTCAGGCGACTTTCTCATTGATGGGCCAAGGCCCAAACTGCGTTAAACCCACATGCCTGAAGCCGAACCTTGCCCCAGACCTCAATCGCCGTCGTCGTCCGTTGCCGCAGGTGGCACGATGCCTTCGAGACCGCGCAGCAGATCCTCTTCGGTCATGCGGTCAAACTGACCATCGTCCGCAGTGTCAACCGCGATGTCGGCAACGCTCGCCAAGCTCGGCGCTGCTTGCGTTTCGGGCTCATCAACTTCGACATTCTTCTGCAAGGAATGGATAAAATTCTCGCGCAGATCCTCGGGTGCCAGCATGCCGTCGGCAATCTCCCGCAGGGCAACGACCGGGTTCTTGTCGTTGTCGCGCTCCACGGTTAAGCCCGAGCCCGCGCCCAGCAGGCGGGCGCGATGGCTCGCCATCAGGATCAGATCAAAACGGTTGGGAATCTTTTCAATGCAATCTTCGACTGTGACGCGCGCCATGAACCACCAAAATCAAGAGAATTTCCTTTGACCTCTCCTTTAATGGCCCAAGCGACAAAAATCAACCTTACACGCAGGGGTGGATTTCGATGCCGGGCCCAGCGGGCGCGCTGGCGCAAATGCGCAAGGAAAGCTTGCGTGCTGAATGTTAATGCCTAAAAAACGACTTAAATCTCAAAGACCTATGGGCCGCGCTCTTGACTGGTTTAGCGCGCATGCTACATTAGTTTCGCGGGTGATTGTTGGGACTTTCGTTGCCGCGTTGCGCTGTGTCTTGAAGTGTTGGGAATTTGTCGACATGGCAAAAGACCCGGTTGATCGAGGGTCTTGGGCGCAACTTTGGAAATCATTTTATTTCAGAGAGTATCATGCAACAGCAAGAACGTATCGCCCTTTTCATAGATGGCGCCAATCTCTACGCCACGGCGAAAATGATTGGCTTCGATATTGATTATAAAAAACTTCTCAAGGAATTCCAGAGCCGCGGGCGGCTCATTAGGTCATTCTACTATACGGCGCTGGTGGAAGATCAGGAATATTCCTCGATCCGTCCGCTGATCGATTGGCTGGATTATAATGGTTTTGCCGTCGTGACCAAGCCTGCCAAGGAATTTACCGATTCCATGGGACGCCGAAAAATCAAGGGCAATATGGACATCGAGCTTGCCGTCGATGCCATGGAAATGGCCGACCATCTCGATCACATCGTGTTGTTCTCGGGTGATGGCGATTTCCGCTCGCTGGTGGAAGCCTTGCAGCGCAAGGGCGTGCGGGTCTCGGTGGTATCGACCGTCACCACCCAGCCGCCGATGGTGGCTGACGAATTGCGTCGGCAGGCCGATGAATTCATCGATCTGACGCAATTGATCAATCGCGTTGGTCGCGATCCGGGCGAGCGTCCGGATCGGGTGCAGCGTTTCCAGGAACGGCGGCCGATCCCGGCTTTCTCGCCCGACCATCCCAATGATGATAATTTGCCCGTCGGCTGAGGGTGGCTAGCCACCTCGAGGGCCATGTTCCTGCGGCAGATTGCGGTTTGTGCCCGCGCCTCGCGGCGTTTCGTCACAAGGCACGCCTCGAGGAGCCGGGCTGGTTCAACAGCCCTGTGCCGTCCTGGGGCGGGGATTTAGACGCGCGCCTGCTGATCGTGGGCCTCGCACCGGGGCTGCGCGGCGCCAATCGCACGGGTCGCCCGTTCACAGGCGATCATGCAGGTATCCTGCTCTATGCGACGCTCGCGAAACACGGATTCACCACGGGAAGCTTTGCGGCCACACCCGATGATGGCTTGACCCTGGTTGATTGCCGCATCACCAATGCGGTGCACTGCGTGCCGCCGCAGAACAAGCCGCTGCCCGCCGAAATCTCTCAGTGCCGCCGGTTTCTCGAGGCGGAACTGGTGCGGCTCCAAAGCCTTGCCTGCGTGGTGGCGCTTGGCCGCATCGCCCATGAAGCGGTGATCAAGGCCTGCGGGCAAAGGCTGGCCGCGGCGCCTTTCAGCCATGGCGCGGTTCACAGGCTGGCAATGGGCGCGGGCCGCCAGATCGATGTGGTCGATTCCTACCATTGCTCACGCTACAACACCAATACCGGCGTGCTGACGCCCGCCATGTTCGATGAGGTGTTTGCGCGCGTTCGCCAGCTTCTGAAAACCTAGCAAAGCAAGCGCGCATTGACAGTGTCGGCGCGCTGCCGCATTTTCCGGCGCGCCTGCACGCAGCACCCTGCCCCATTGCCCGGAACAAATTCCATGGATCTTGTCATTGTAGAATCGCCTGCCAAAGCCAAGACCATCAATAAATATCTGGGGCGCGGCTTCGAGGTGATGGCATCCTTCGGTCATATCCGGGATTTGCCCGCCAAGGATGGCTCGGTTGATCCTGAGGCCGATTTTGCCATGCTCTGGGAAGTTGACGCGAAGGCCTCCAAACGCGTCAGCGATATTGTCAGCGCGGCACGCGGTGCTGCCAAAATTATTCTGGCGACCGACCCTGATCGCGAGGGCGAGGCGATCTCCTGGCATGTGCTGGAAATGCTGCGCCAAAAAAAGGTGCTGAAGGACAAGCCAGTCGAACGGGTGGTGTTCAACGCCATCACCCGCGATTCCGTCACCGAGGCGATGCGCCATCCACGCGCCATCGACCAGCCGCTGGTTGATGCCTATCTGGCACGCCGGGCGCTGGATTATCTGGTAGGCTTCAATCTCTCGCCGGTATTGTGGCGCAAATTGCCGGGCGCTCGCTCGGCAGGGCGGGTGCAATCGGTGGCGCTGCGGCTGATTTGCGACCGCGAGCGCGAAATTGAAACCTTCGTGAAGCGCGAATACTGGTCAATCCTCGCGCATTTGAAAACCCAGAAGGGCGAAGGATTCACGGCCCGGCTGGTCGGCGCGGACGGCAAGAAGATCAACCGTCTCGATGTCGGCACGGAAGCTGAGGCAAGAGCCTTTGAAGCAGCCCTGATGGCGGCGCAGTTCCGCGTCACCTCGGTTGAAGCCAAGCCGGTCAAGCGCCATCCCTCGCCGCCCTTCACCACCTCGACATTGCAGCAGGAGGCGGCCCGCAAGCTCGGCTTCGCACCGGCCCGCACCATGCAACTCGCCCAGAAGCTCTATGAAGGCATTGATCTGGGCGGCGAAACCGTCGGCCTCATCACTTACATGCGTACCGACGGCGTCGATATCGTGCCCGAAGCGGTAGCGGCACTGCGCAAAGTGATTGCCCGCGATTTCTCGCCGCGCTTCCTGCCCGGCGCACCGCGCAAATATCTGGTGAAGGCCAAGAATGCGCAGGAGGCCCATGAGGCGATTCGTCCGACCGACCCCTCGCGCCATCCGCGCGACATGGCGCGGCATGTCGACGCCGATCAAGCCCGCCTTTATGAATTGATCTGGAACCGCACCATCGCCTGCCAGATGGAAAGTGCCGAACTCGAACGCACCACCGTCGATATTCTGGGCGAAGCTGGCGGGCGCAAGCTTGATTTGCGGGCGACCGGCCAGGTCGTGCGTTTTGAAGGCTTTCTGGCGCTGTATCAGGAAGGCCGCGACGACGATGGCGATGAAGAAGCCACGCGTCTGCCCGCCATGGCACAGGGCGATGCCCTGAACCGCGATCATATTGCCATCGACCAGCATTTCACCGAGCCGCCGCCGCGTTTCAGCGAAGCTTCGCTGGTCAAGCGCATGGAGGAACTCGGCATCGGCAGGCCCTCGACCTATGCTTCGACGCTCGCTGTGCTGCGCGACCGCGAATATGTCAGGCTCGAGAAAAAGCGGCTGGTGCCGGAAGACAAGGGCCGCATTGTCACATCATTCCTCGAAAGCTTTTTTGCCCGCTATGTCAGCTTTGATTTCACGGCCGGGCTTGAGGAGCAGCTTGATCGCGTCTCCAATGACGACATCGACTGGAAAATTGTGCTGCGTGACTTCTGGAAGGATTTTTCTGCCGCCATCGACGACACCAAGGACCTGCGCACGACGCAAGTGCTCGACCATCTGAACGACAGCCTCGCGGCGCATATATTTCCGCAGCGTGCCGATGGCGGCGATCCACGGCTCTGCCCCTTGTGCAACAAGGGACAATTGTCGCTGAAGCTCAGCAAATACGGGGCTTTTGTCGGCTGCTCGAATTATCCGGAATGTAAATTTACCCGGCAGCTTTCGGTCAAGGAAGGTGACGGCGATGGTGGCGATCCGCAAAACCGGGCCGGTGTGCAGGTGCTGGGCAAAGATCCGGTGACGGGCGATGACATCAGCCTGCGCGATGGCCGGTTCGGCCCCTATGTGCAGCAGGGCGACGGTGACAAGCCGAAACGCTCGTCGCTGCCCAAAGGCATGGCGGCGCAGGATGTCACGCTGGCGATCGCGCTGGGTTTGCTGCAATTACCGCGCGAGGTTGCCCTGCATCCGGTGAGCAAAACGCCGATTCTGGCGGGAATCGGCCGGTTCGGGACTTATGTGCAGCACGGCAAGACCTACGCCAATCTTGGTCGCGATGACAATGTGCTGGAGATAGGTGCCAATCGGGCGATTGACCTCATCGTCGCCAAGGAGAGCGGCGTCTCCAGCCGGTTTGGCGGCGGGGCCACGGCCGGCCGGGTGATTGGTGCCCATCCCGATGGCGGCGATGTCAGCGTCAAATCGGGGCGCTACGGGCCTTATGTCAGCCATGGCAAGATCAATGCGACCTTGCCCAAGGGCACCGATCCCGAAACGCTTGATCTTGACGGGGCGCTGGCCTTGCTGAAGGCCAAGGCTGAAGGGGGTGGCGGTGCGTCCGGTGGCCGCGTGCTCGGCGAGCATCCATCAGGCGGGGCGATAACCCTGCGCGATGGCCGCTTTGGCGCTTATGTCAGCCTTGGCAAGATCAATGCGACACTTGCGAGGGGCACCAAACTGGAAGACCTCACTCTGGCGCAGGCGATTGAACTGATCGATGAAAAGGCCGCCACGGCGCCCGCCGCCAAGGCCAGGCCCGCCGCAGGTGCCAAGGCGGCCAAGCCCAAGGCAACAAAGCCCAAAGCCGCCGCGGCCAAGGCCAAACGACCGGCAGCAGCTGGAACCAAGACCAGAAAAGTCGCGAAAGGCGGCTGATCGTGCGGCCGCCGAAGCTGATGGCGGGCGGCCAGAACGATTTGAAGCAGTGGAAATGGTCGGAGTGGCGGGATTCGAACCCACGACCCCTTGTCCCCCAGACAAGTGCGCTAACCGGGCTGCGCTACACTCCGACTGTGGCGCTTATAGGCGAGGCGGATTGAAGTGGCAATTGCCAAAATCGATCGATTTCACCGCCGCAGTTGATAGGGCTTGGTCTCGCGCCATTGCTGCATCAGGGTTTCCAACTCGCGCCCCGGTTCCGGGGGCAGCGTGATGCGCAGCGTCACGTAGAGATCGCCCATTTCCGCGCCCGGCCCTGGCAGGCCTTTGCCTTTGAGGCGCATGGCGCGGCCATGGTGCGCACCCGGCGGCACTTTGAGCTTTACGGCACCATCCAGCGTGGTCACTTCGATTTCCGCGCCGAGCACGGCTTCGTAGAGTGTCACCGGGACATCGAGGCGCAAGTCGCGACCCTCGCGGGTGAAGCGGGCGTTTTTGGCAAAATGCAGCGTCAGCAGCAGGTCGCCAGCGACCGGGCCGGGCTCCCCCTGGCCTTTCAGGCGAATGGCCTTGCCATCTTCCGCCCCGCGCGGAATGCGGATATCGAGCGTCCGGCCCGAGGGCAGCGTGACGCGCACCGGCGTGCTGCGTGCAATATCCTCCAGACTGACTTCGAGGCTCGCCTCGATATCGGTGCCGCGCGGGTTCTGCGCGCCGCGCGCCCCACGCCCGCCCGCACCAAAGAGGTCGGCAAAAATGTCGCTGGCGTCAAAGCCGCGCCCGCTGCCAAAATCAAAGCCGGCCGCGCCCGCGCCTCCGGGGTGGCGACGCCCCTGTTGCGGCCCCCCGCCGAAGCCGTCGAAGCCTTGAAATTTGGGCTTGCCTTCGGCGTCGATCTCGCCGCGATCAAAGGCACCGCGCTTTTTTGCGTCGCTCAGCAGATCATAGGCCTGCGTTGCCTCGTTGAAGCGGTCGCGGGCTTTGGGGTCCTTGTTCTGATCGGGGTGATTGGCTTTGGCGAGACGTCGATAGGCTTTCTTGATCTCACCGACCGTGGCCTGACGGCCAAGGCCAAGAACGTCATAGGGGTCGCGCATGAAAAATTCCGCTGATCCAGCACGCCGGACGGCGTGATAATGGTGCGCCGTTTATGTGGGGAGAAAGCGCGCCAACGCAAGCTGGGAATCAGGTTGGCGTTGCCGGTAAAATCTCTTTTGCGCTCCAGGAGCCATGCGCATCTCGGCAGGCGCGGCCCAGAAGATCATGCTCGCCATCAGAGGCGTTGACGCTGGCAGCAAAATCGCGGCAATCGCCGACTTCACTTGCCAGTGTGGTCGCCTGTTGCTTGAAGGTGCCGGAAGCGCCGGTTTTAGGATCATACCACGGCACCGAAGCTTGCAGGCGCGGCGGCAAGGCCAGCGCTTGCGACAGCGCGGGTTGCGCAGCGATCCAATCATTGGCATCGAGCGCTTCGCCAAAGGTCGAATGCGGATCGATGGCACCAGCGGCTGACGACGACGGCAGCACCATTGGCTGCGTATCGGCAACCTTGGTCGGCTTGATGGTGCCGGTGACGTCTGTGCGACCGAACATCGAAGGCAGGGGCATGACCACCGAACAGGCGGTGAGATTTGAAGCCAGCAGAAAAGCTGATAATACCGCTACGCAATACCGCATCTTTTGATGCCTTGGAAATTGGGCGCGCGCGCCACGTTAATTGAGGTTATTCGCCCCCGCGAATGTGTTGCGCGCTGTTGAAAAGGATTAAACCGTGAATGGGTTAATTTCAGGTGACTTCACCGAGGCCCTTGATCCATGGGCATTATTCGCTGAATGGCTCGGCGAGGCTGAGGGATCCGAGATCAATGACGCCAATGCCATGGCCTTGGCGACGGTTGATTCCGAGGGCTTACCAGATGTGCGCATAGTGCTCCTGAAGGGCCATGATTCGAACGGATTTGTCTTCTACACCAATGGGCAGAGCGCCAAAGGCGAAGAATTGCAAGCGCAGGCCAAGGCGGGGCTGGTGTTCCACTGGAAATCGCTGCGCCGTCAAGTGCGGGCGCGCGGCCCGGTGGAAATCGTCAGTGCCCGCGAGGCTGACGCCTATTTTGCCAGCAGGCCGCATGGCAGCCAGATCGGCGCCTGGGCGAGCGATCAGTCGCGCCCCCTGCCCAATCGCGCGGTTCTGGAAGACAAGATTGCGCGCCTTGGTGCCCAATATGGCGACAAGGCGCCGCCGCGCCCGCCCCATTGGCTCGGCTACCGCATCATGCCGAGCGCCATCGAATTCTGGCAGGATCGCAAATCGCGGCTACATGACCGCGTCAGATTCACGCGGGGGCAAGATGGCCAAACCTGGATGCGCGAGCGGCTTTATCCGTGAGTGGCGCGCGTCCGGTGCTCGGCGTCAGTGTGGCGCTGGTGCGCGCCGGGCGCTTGCTGCTTGTGCGCCGGGCGCAAGCACCGGCGCAGGGCCATTACGCATTTCCCGGCGGCAAGGTCGACTATGGCGAGACCCTGCGTGATGCGGCTCTGCGAGAGATAAGGGAGGAAACCGGCATGACAGCGCAGATCCTCACCTTTATCGGTCATAATGAAATCATAAGCGCAGGCGGCCATCACGTCGTGGCGTGCTTTTTGGGACGATGGCTTGATGGTGAGGGCGTGCCGAGCCGTGAAGTGGAGGATTTGATCTGGCTCGCACCCGCGCAGCCAGCCCCTGCCGATCTGGCGCCGGGCATGGCGGCGATGCTGGCCGATGCCTTCGATCTTGCCGCCCGCATGAAGCTGTGAGACAAGGTCGCCATGCGCCCGCTTGCCGCCCCAAGGCCCGCCACATTTCGCGCCATGCTGGCTGCGGCACTGGCTTTGGCAAGCCTTGCGGCCCTTGGCGGTGCGGCCGATGCTGCCGTGAAGGCGAGGCCGAAGGCACATGCCAAAGCCAAACTCACCGCGCCGGTTGCACCGGCGCCAGCCCCCCCAGCCGCTGAACCGAGCCTGCCGCCCTATGAGCCGCAATTGCTGCAACTGGCTGAATTATCTGGCACCATCGCCTATTTGCGCGGGCTTTGTCATGATGCCGATGCGCCATTGTGGCGTGAGCGGATCGGCGCGCTGATCCAGTCCACCGCCAAATCGCCGGCGCAGCGCAGCGCGCTCATCGGCTCCTACAACCTCGGTTATGGCTCCTATGCTTTGACCTATCACCGCTGCACGGCCAATGCCCACGCCGTGATCGACCGGGCCATGGTCAAAAGCCGGACAATCGCCGACACCATAGCTGAAGATTACGGCGTCGCCGCGTCAGATTAACCCTCATTTACCGAAACTGTCGCCAAAGGCCATACATGCGGCTATGGTGCTTGCCATGGATTACGACAAACGCAATGTATCGCATGATCTGGGGATCGGCGACGACTTTGAAGCCCAGCGCCGTGCTGACGCCGCTCTGGGTTCGGTGACGGATGCCTTCGCCGAAGCGTTGATGTCTGGCATTGACGGCGATGCTTTCGCTCATGCCTCGATCCACGCCGCCGTGCTGCATCTGGTGCATGAATTTGGCGAAGCGCAGGTCGCAGAAGTGATGGCGCGCCTGCCCGAGCGCATCCTCAATGGCGAGTTTTCGCTACCCACCCGCAATTGACATTTGCAGCGCCTAGCGCGGCAATGATTCCGTGAATCGCACCGGCGCGCCCTGCCCTGCGGTTTGAAGTTCGTCCTGCCACATCACAGTCCTGCCGCGCACGATGGTGCCAACCGGCCAGCCCGTGACCTCACGCCCGGCATAGGGCGTCCAGTTGGATCGCGAGGCGATCCATTTATCCTCGATCGTGACACGGCGCTTGAGATCGACCACGGTGACGTCGGCATCATAGCCGACCGCCATCCGGCCCTTGCAGGCAATGCCGAACAGGCGCGCCGGCCCGGCGCTGGTCATATCGACAAAGCGTTGCAAGCTGAGCCGCCCGTGGTGGACGTGATCGAGCATGATCGGCACGAGGGTCTGAACGCCGGTCATGCCTGAGGGGCTTTCAGGATAGACCTTGGCTTTTTCGTCCCGCGTGTGCGGCGCGTGGTCCGAGCCCAGAATATCGGCGATGCCTTGCGCCAGACCGGCCCAGAGTGCATCGCGGTGCCTGACTGCACGCACCGGCGGGTTCATCTGGATCAGGGTGCCAAGCCGCGCGTAATCGGCATCTTCGAGCGTGAGATGATGCGGGGTGACCTCGATGGAGGCCAGATCCTTGTGATCTTTGAGAAATTCGATTTCTTCGGCGGTGCTGACATGCAGCACGTGAATGCGCGCGCCGCAGCGCCGAGCGATGGCCACCAGGCGGTGGGTCGACGACAGCGCCGCCGCGACACTGCGCCAGACCGGATGGCTCGAAGGGTCGCCCGGCACGCGCCACCCTGCTTGCGCCCGCAGCATGAATTCATCCTCGCTGTGGAAAGCGGCGCGGCGGCGGGTCGCCCGCAGGATGGCCTCGACACCGGCATCATCCGGTACCATCAGGCTTCCCGTCGACGAGCCCATGAAAACCTTGATGCCGGCCGCACCCGGAAGGCGCTCCAGCTCGGCCAAATCGGCAACATTGTCGTGCGTGCCGCCCACCCAGAAGGCATGGTCGCAATGCATCCGCGATGCCGCGCGGGCCAGTTTGTCCTCCAGCGCTGCGGCACTGGTGGTCAGCGGATCGGTATTGGGCATTTCAAACACTGCGGTGACGCCGCCCATGACAGCGGCACGCGACCCCGATTCGAGATCTTCCTTGTGGGTGGCGCCGGGTTCGCGAAAATGCACCTGGGTATCGATGACACCCGGCAGCAGGTGCAGGCCGCGACAATCGACCGTCTGGCCGGCGGAGGCTTGCGCAAGATCGCCAATAGCTGCAATTGTGCCGTTGGTAATGCCAAGATCACCCATGCCGACACCATTTTGGTTGACCAGTGTGCCGCCTTTCAAGATCATGTCATAGGTCGTGGGCATGGCAGGCTCCTTGGCGCTTGAACTGACTGATGCGCGTGATGCGAATGTAACGAGGTGAGGCGGTTTGTGAATGGAAAAAGCTGAAATGTCACCGACAATTTTGGCGAGTCGCGCCCTGGTTTGCGTCAGCGGCGAGGAGGCCGCCGCCTTCCTGCAAGGGTTGCTCAGCAATGACGTGCTCAGCGCCGACGGGTCACAATGGCGCTTTGCGGCGCTGCTCAACCCGCAGGGCAAAATTCTGTTCGACATGCTGATATTGCACGCTGATGACGTGTTCTGGCTCGATGTGCGCGCGGATATGGTTGCAAGTCTGATCAAGCGACTGGGGTTGTATCGGCTGCGCAGCAAGGTGACGTTTTCCGACGCCAGCCGCACCCATCATGTGGTGGTGGGTGATGGCGCGCCGCCCACTGGCCGCTTTGCGCCCGATCCACGCCACGCCATGCTTGGATGGCGGTCCTTCCAGGAAGGGCCTGCTGACGAGGGCGACGAATCACTCTGGCATCGCCGCCGCATTGCCGCGGGCGTGCCAGAAGGCGGGGTTGATTTTGCCTTTGGCGAGATTTTTCCGCATGAAGCCAACATGGACCGGCTGCACGGCGTCGATTTCAAGAAAGGCTGTTATGTCGGGCAGGAAGTTGTGTCGCGGGTCGAACATCGCGGCCTCGCCCGCCGCCGGTTCATCCGCATGGGCTATCATGGAACGGCGCCGCAACCGGGCACGCCATTGCTGGCCGGTGATGTCGAGATCGGCGTCGCGGGATCGAGCGCGGCGGGCCTGTGTCTGGCACTGGTGCGGCTTGACCGCCTCGCCGCGGCGGGCGGCAAAGCACGGGCAGGACAGATTGATTTGACGAGCGCGGACCCACTGGACGCCGAGGTGAGCCATGGCTGAAGCTGCGTCCCGACCGGTGCTACACCATGATGACGGCATCGCGAGGTGCCCGTGGGCGGGCACTGATCCGCTCTACATGGCCTATCACGATGACGAATGGGGCGTGCCCGAATATGATGATCGGGCGCTGTTTGAAAAGCTCATCCTCGATGGGTTTCAGGCGGGCCTGTCGTGGATCACCATCCTGCGCAAGCGCGAAGCCTTTCGCCTGGCATTCGATGGCTTCGATCCCGAGGTCATGGCGCGCTACGAGGCGGCGCAATTCGACGCGCTGATGCAAAACGCCGGTATCATCCGCAATGGCGCCAAGATCAGATCCGCGGCAAGCTCGGCGCGGGCTTGGCTTGCCATTCAGGAATCAACTGGATTTTCCAGATATTTATGGGGCTTTTTTGATGGAAAGCCACAAGTCAACCATTGGCGCGACATGCGTGAAGTGCCAGCCCGGACACCGCTGAGCGAGACCATTGCCAAAGACCTGCGCCAGCGTGGATTCAATTTCTGCGGCCCGACCATCATCTATGCCTTCTGTCAGGCGGTGGGCATGGTCAATGATCATCTGGTGGATTGTCCCTGCCATGCCAAATGCCAGACTGTGAGGCCGAAGTGAGAGCCAGAAGCCCCAAGCCGCGCGCCTGGCAGCGGATGCTGTCCGGGCGGCGCCTTGATTTGATCGAGCCTGCGGCGCTGGATGTCGAGATCGCCGATATTGCGCATGGATTGGCGCGGGTGGCGCGCTGGAATGGCCAGACCCATGGCGCGCATATATTTTCGGTGGCCCAGCATTCGCTGCTGGTCGAGGCAATCTTCAGCGCCAGCGAAGCGCGGGGCGATGCCCGCGAGCAATTGGCGGCGCTGCTGCATGATGCGCCGGAATATGTGATCGGTGACATGATTTCGCCGTTCAAAGCGGTCATTGGCGATGCCTACCACCAAATCGAGGAGGGCCTGTTGTCTGCGATCCATTTGCGCTTTGGCCTTGCCAATCCGTCATCGGCGGCGCTCAAAGCGAAGATCAAACGTGCTGATCGCGCTGCCGCCCATCATGAAGCGGTGCGGCTCGCCGGATTCGCCGAGGCCGAGGCAAACAAGTTTTTTGGTGCGCCGGCCACGCTCACCCGCGAAGCCGAGGGCTTGCTGACGCTCCAGCCCATCGAGGTGGCGCAGGCGCAGTTTCTGGCCCGCTATCATGCGCTGGATCAGGCGCTAACCGCAGGAATGTCCCGGCATGGCTGAAATCCATGTGTGCTCGCTGGCGCTGATGCCGGGAACCGTCGAGCGTGTTCAGGCGCGCTCGTTGCTGAGCCTCGTCGGGCCGGGCATGAAGATCGAGCGGCCCGATTGTGTGCCGCCGGAGCAACATCTCAATCTGGCCCTGTCGGACATTGTCGCGCCCCTGCTTGGCTATGTCGTGCCGGATGAAGGCCATGTGCGACGTCTTCTGGATTTTCTCTTTCTTTGGGATCAGCGTCACCCGATGGTGGTGCATTGTTTTGCCGGGGTGTCGCGTTCGACGGCGGCGGCATTCATTGCCGCCTGCACGCTGGCACCCAATGCCAGCGAGGCGGCGCTGGCCGCGTATATTCGCGAAGTGTCGCCCACGGCCACGCCGAACCCGCGGCTGGTAGCGCTGGCGGACGACATGCTCGATCGCGAGGGCCGCATGAGCGCTGCCATTGCCGCACTGGGTCGCGGGCAGGATTGCTATGAAGGCGAGCCTTTCGCGCTGAACCTGAAAGACTGGCAAAAATGAGCACTGCCAAGCCGCCGCCACTGTCGATCGGTTTGACGGTGGCCATTGTGGCGCTGGCAAACGAAACGCCGTTGATATTGGCGAGAGGCGCGGGTTCGGCGCCGCCGGAATTGCCTTTCGGGCCGTTCAACCCGCTCCAGCACCGCACTTTCGAGATTGGTTTGCGCGCGTTTGTCGCAGCGCAGGTCGGCGTGTCGCTGGGCTATGCCGAACAACTCTATACCTTTGGCGATCGCGGCCGCCATTCACGCCCCGGCGATCCTGATCCGCATGTGGTCTCGGTTGGCTATCTCGCCCTGACCCGCCCCGATGAGGCGCATGTGCTGGCCAGCGGCGGGTTTCGGCCTTGGTATGATTTTTTTCCCTGGGAAGATTGGCGCGAAGGGCGCCCTGCCCTGATCGATCAGGTGATTTTGCCTGCATTGCGCGACGCCACACGCCAGCGCTCGGCGCAATTTGCTGAACGCGTGAACCGGTTGTTCGGCATCGGCCCCGATCTAGCTCAGGACGAAGCCGCACTGGAGCGCTACGAATTGCTCTATGAGGCAGGGTTGGTGGAAGAAGCGGCGCGCGACCAGCGCGACAATGCCTTGAGTGATGCGCTGCGCCCGGCGCTGGGGCGTTCCATGCAATTCGACCACCGTCGCATTCTTGCCACCGCCATCGGACGTCTGCGCGCCAAACTGAAATACCGGCCAGTGATTTTTGACCTCATGCCCGACAGTTTCACGCTGACGGCCTTGCAGCGCACCGTCGAGGCCATCGCCGGGCGGCGTCTGCACAAGCAGAATTTTCGGCGCCTGGTTTTTGGCGCTGACATTGTGGAGGATACTGGTCTGCTCGAAACGTCCACGGGTGGACGGCCGGCAGCGCTTTATCGGTTCGCCCGCCGCGACGGCGAGGCGCGCGCGACGTCCGGCTTGCGGGTTGGTTGGCATTGACGGGGCACACGTGCTAGGGCCGCGCACAAGCAGGAGTGAGCCAGATGGCGGATGAAGATATTGCCAAAATGCCGTTCGAGCAGGCGATGGCGGAACTCGAAAAAATTGTGAGCGACCTTGAAAAAGGCCAGGTGCAGCTGGAACAATCAATCATTATTTTCGAGCGCGGCGAAAAACTCAAAGCCCGCTGCGAGGCCCTGCTCAATCAGGCCGATGCGCGCATCGAGAAGATCACCATGAGTGCTGATGGCAAAGCCAAGGGCACCGCTCCCCTCGACGTCGACTGATCGCAGGACGGCGCCGCGCGCATGACAAAAGCGGCGGCAAGGACTGAATCGAGACACAGATTCGTGCGCTGAGAAATGCGCTTGCAATCTGCAAAACTTCGCCTAGACTGCAAATGCAATCGTTTTCATAACATCCCGGAGTGGATGAAACGGGGAGAGAAACATGAAAATTTCGATTAAGGCTGCCCCTTTGCGGGCGGGCGTTGCGGCGTTGGCCATGGGCTTCGGGATCGCGGCGGCATCAGCGGCAGAAAAGGCCGATGTGATGCATTGGTGGACGTCCGGCGGTGAAGCCGCAGCCGTGCATGTTTTTGCGCAGGATTATGACAAGGCCGGGGGCAACTGGTTTAATGATGCCGTTGCCGGTGGCGATGCCGCCCGCGCGGCGGCGATCAACCGCATCGTTGGCGGCAAGCCGCCGACCGCCTCGCAATTCAATACCGGCAAGCAATTTGATGATCTCGTCAACAACCACCT
>JAJZGX010000051.1 GCA_021804825.1 Pseudomonadota bacterium
CGCACAAACATCGCCGTCATTGCGAGGAGCGCAGCGACGAAGCAACCCAGGGGGCCCGGGGATTGCTGCGGTGGAGATTTAGCTAAACCCCTGGGTTGCTTCGCTAACGCTCGCAATGACGGCGATCAGAGGGCGCACAAACATCGCCGTCATTGCGAGGAGCACAGCGACCAGTTCCGTCATTGCGAGGAGCGCAGCGACGAAGCAACCTAGGGGGCTGGGGGATTGCAGCGGTGGAGATGTCGCGAACCCCCTGGGTTGCTTCGCTAACGCTCGCAATGACGGCGATCAGAGCGCTCGCAATGACGGCGTCGGGGGCAGCAATTGACCTACCCGAACCACCTATGCTGAGCGCGCCCGGCCCACGCTTTACCCGCCCAGCCCCAGCACGAACGCCAGCATGAAGCCGATCTCGGCCACCTGCTGCGCGGCGCCGGCGACATCGCCGGTTTGCCCGCCGATGTGGTGGGCTGCCAGCCGCGTCATGCCATAGGCACCGGCCAGCGCCAGCACCAGTCCCGTGAGCGCTGCCCCGAAGCTCGCGCCCGCAAAAAGCGGCAACAATGCCGCCGCCACACTTAGCACCCCGGCGAGGCGCAGGCCCTGCGGGCGCGGTCTGGAAATCCCGGCGCCAAGCCCGTCGGCTCTGGCAGGTTTCAACAGAATCATCGGCAGCAGCCCGACGAACCGCGAAACACCTGCAGCCGCAATCAGCACCAGTGCGGCTTCAGAGCCTGACCGCGCCGCGAGCGTGCCGAGCATCATGACCCGTGCCGCGAGCGCCAAGCCCAGCGCCAGCCCGCCAAAACTGCCAAGGCGACTGTCCTTCATGATGGCGAGCTTGCTGGCCTTGTCATGGCCACCGCCAAAACCATCGGCGACATCGGCCAACCCGTCTTCGTGCAACCCGCCGCTGACCAGAACCAGGGCGCCAACGCTCATCAACGCGCTGAGCGGCGAGGAGAGCCCGAAACCGCGCGTCAAAACCAGCACCAGCGCGCCACAAAGCCCGATGATGACCCCGGCCACCGGCACAAGCGCCACATCATTGGCCAAATCAAAGCCGCGCAACCCAACAAAGCTGCCCATCATCCGGCTGACCGGCAATCTGGAATAAAATCCTAAAGTTGCCGCCAGCGACGTAAGCGATTGGCGAAAACGCGCAGGCAGAGGCGGGCGCAGCATGGCGATCAAACTCCTGTTTCAATCTGTTCAATCCGGCCTTCGCGCCGCTCAGGTTTCGGGCGTCATGGCACCGGATACCGCAATAGCCGATTGTTTCACCACAGGCCGCAAGGCTTGTCCACACCAGCGCAGGGCGGGCGGGGTGGGGTAAGCCGTCCGGGCCTGTTCATGCCCCTGCCGCTGGTCTATGAGCCGTTCAACGCCCCAGCCGGAAAGCTCAATCCCATGACCTCGCTTCTGCCCTTTGATGATATTCGCGAAATGTTCAAGCTGATGCCGCAGCTTGATCCCGGCGCAGAGGCTGCGGCACGGGCCCGCGACCTTGACCTCACCAAACCGCCCGGCGCGCTCGGTGAACTGGAGACCATGGCCTTGTTCGTGGCCGGTTGGCAGGGCAAGGCGCGGCCCAGTTTCGAGCGCCCGAATATTGTCGTGTTCGCCGGCAATCATGGCGTGGTCGAGCGCGGCGTCTCACCCTATCCGGCCTCCGTCACGAGGGCTATGATGCAGAATTTCAGTGCCGGCGGCGCGGCGATCAACCAGATCTGCGCCAGCTATGGTCTCGGGCTGAAAGTGTTTGAGCTGGCGCTCGACCTGCCGACCCGCGACATCACCGTAGCTGCCGCCATGGATGAGAAGGAAGCCGCCGCCACCTTCGCCTTCGGCATGGAGGCGATTGCCGGTGGCGCGGATGTGCTCGGCCTCGGTGAAATGGGCATCGGCAACACCACCATTGCCGCGGCGATTTATACCGCCCTTTACGGCGGCAAGGCTGCCGATTGGGTGGGGCGCGGCACCGGGGTCGATGATGCCGGTCTGCAACGCAAAATCGCCGCCGTTGAAGCGGCGCTGGCGCTGCACAAGGATCATCTGAATGACCCGCTGGAGATCATGCGCCGTCTCGGCGGGCGTGAAATAGCCGCCATGGCCGGGGCGATTATGGCGGCAAGGCTGGAGCGCGTGCCTGTCATGCTGGACGGCTATGTCGTCTGTGCCGCCGCCGCGCTGCTCCATGCCATTGACGCGACGGCGCTGGATCATTGCCTCGCCGGGCATGTTTCCGCGGAGGGAGCCCATGCCCGTGTGCTGGCGCGGCTTGGCAAGAAGCCGATTCTCGATTTCGGCATGCGGCTCGGGGAAGGCTCGGGCGCAGCCCTGGCCCTCGGCATCATGAAAGCCGCCATCGCCTGCCACAATGACATGGCGACTTTCAGTGAAGCAGGCGTCGCCAACAAAAGCTAAGAGCGGCGTCGCCAACAAAAGTTAGAAACAGCGTCGCCAGCAAGGTCTGACCTTCGCCGCCAGAAACCGCGCGGCGTCGCATGGCTGCGAAGCGATGGTGCCCCCGCTGTAAATTCACTTGACGCCGCATAGGTCTGTGGTCTTACATATATTACTCAAGGTCGCTGGGATGGTCGGCCCGCTCGCTTGACGCCGATCGCCGGAATGGAGTGAAAATTCAATGTCGATCCCGCAATGTCTGGTGCATGCTCCTCATGATTCGTGCGGGGTGATTGTGGTCGAGGGGTTGAAGGGCGGCACGGACATGCTCTGCCTGATTACTGAAAATGACACGACCTTCAGCCTCAAGGCGCTGGAAGATATTCCTATCGGCCACAAGGTTGCGCTGAAGGACATTGCCAGCGGCGAGACCATCATCAAATATGGCGAGGATATCGGCCGCGCCATTGCCCCGATCAAGAAGGGCACGCATCTGCATGTCCACAATGTCAAAACCAAGCGCTGGTGAGGAAACAGAGGCGATGCATCAACATTCTCAACGCGCCGTGGCGGCGTCGGCAGCGCAGACTGCCGGTCATCTGGCATCCCAGAATTACGGCGATCTGACTTTCCACGGCTGGCGGCGCGAAAACGGCCGCGTCGGCGTGCGCAACCATGTGATCATCCTGCCGCTGGATGATCTTTCCAACGCCGCCAGCGAGGCGGTGGCCCATCAGATCAAGGGCGCGATGGCCCTGCCGCATGCCTATGGCCGGTTGCAATTCGGTAAAGACCTCGAATTGTTTTTCCGCACCTTGATCGGCATTGGTTCCAACCCCAATGTCGCGGCGGTGGTCGTCATCGGCATCGAGGAAGGCTGGACCAAAATTGTCGTCGATGGCATCGCCAAGACCGGCAAACCGGTGACCGGATTTGGAATTGAAGGCCATGGCGACATCGCCACGGTCGCGCGCGCGGCGCATGCGGCCAAGCATTATGTGCAATGGGCAAGCGAATTGCAGCGCGAGGTGTGCCCGATGAGCGACTTGTGGATTTCCACCAAATGCGGCGAATCCGACACCACCACCGGCCTGTCGTCCTGCCCGACTGTCGGCAACATGTATGACAAGCTGCTGCCGCAAGGCATTTACGGTGTCTTTGGTGAAACCAGCGAAATCACCGGCGCCGAGCACCTTTGCGAGGCACGCGCCGCAACCCCTGAACTGGGCGAGCGCTGGTTCAAGATGTGGCAGGCCTATCAGGACGAGGTGATCGAAGCCCATAAAACCGACGATCTGTCCGATAGTCAGCCGACCAAGGGCAATATCGCCGGTGGCCTCACCACCATCGAAGAAAAGGCCATGGGCAACCTCGAGAAGATCGGCCGAAACGCCCGCTATATCGACATTCTTGAGCCGGCCGAGGCCCCCGCCAAGGGGCCGGGACTGTATTTCATGGATTCATCGTCAGCTGCCGCCGAATGCGTGACGCTGATGGCGGCGGGTGGCTATGTGGTGCACACCTTTCCCACCGGGCAGGGCAATATCATCGGCAATCCGATTATCCCGGTCATCAAGATCACCGGCAATCCCAAGACCATGCGCACCATGAGCGAGCATATAGATGTCGATGTATCGGGCATTTTGCGCCGCGATCAGACGCTGACCCAGGCGGGTGATGCGCTGATCGGCATGATCCAGCGCACCGCCAACGGCCGCCTGACGGCTGCCGAATCGCTCGGGCACCGGGAATTCGTGCTGACCAAGCTTTACCGCAGCGCCTGACATGGCCAGCATCATCATTTCCGAATTCATGGATGAAGCGGCGGTGCGTGATGGCTTCAAGGGCCATGAAGTGGTGTATGACCCCGATCTGGTAGATGATCCGGCGCGCCTTGCGGGTCTGGTGGCGCAGGCGCAGGCACTTGTCGTGCGCAACCGCACGCAGGTGCGCGGCGCTCTGCTCGCTGGCGCTCATGCTTTGAAGGTCATCGGACGGCTCGGGGTAGGGCTCGACAATATCGATGTGGCAGCCTGCAAGGCGCGCGCCATTGCTGTGTGTCCGGCAACTGGTGCCAATGATGTTGCCGTCGCCGAATATGTGCTGACCTGCGCCATGATGCTGCTGCGCGGCGCCTATCAATCGACACCAACAATGACCGAGGGCGCATGGCCGCGCGAGGCGCTGATCGGCCGCGAAATCTCTGGCAAGACCTTCGGCCTCATCGGCTTTGGTGCCATCGCTCGCGAAACCGCGCGCCGGGCGGCGATATTGGGCGTCAGGCTCGTGGCTTTTGATCCGTTTTTGCAGCCCGATGATCCCGTCTGGAACGCCTATGATGTCACGCCCCAGCCATTTGATGATCTGCTGGCGCAGGCCGATCTTGTCTCGCTGCACGTGCCGCTGACCGATCAGACGCGCGGGCTGTTCAATGCCAGCGTCCTGACGAAGATGAAGCATGGCGCGGTGCTGATCAATGCCGCCCGTGGTGGCATTGTCAATGCAGAGGCGCTTGCGGCGGCGCTGCTGACCGGCCATCTTGGCGGTGCCGCGCTCGACGTCTTCGCCAAAGAGCCGCTGCGTGGCGATGACGGCATGGTGTTTCGCGATGTGCCAAATCTGATTTTGACCCCTCACATTGCCGGCGTCACCGACGAATCCAATGTGCGGGTGTCCTGGGTCACCGTCAAAAACGTGCTGGCGCATCTGGGAGAACGCTGAGCCATGCCACAGCTGTCATTGGAAACAGCCCAGAAACTGGTTCATGAAAAGCTGTTAAAGCACGGCTGTTCCAGCGAAAATGCCAGATCTGTTGCTCAGGCACTCACCCTCGCTGAAGCCGATGGCCTCAAGGGCCATGGCCTGTCGCGGCTGCCTTCCTATGTGGGACAGCTGAAAGCCGGCAAGGTCGATGGCGGCGCCGTGCCGCTGGCCACCCGCAATGCCCCCGGCGTCATCAACATCGATGCTGCGCATGGTTTTGCCTTCCCGGCGCTGGATCTTGCGCTGGCGCAATTGGGTGAACCGGCGGCCAGTTGCGGTCTGGCGGTGGCGACCATTCGCCGCTCGCATCATAGCGGCGCGGCCGGTCATCCGGTCGAGCGGCTCGCCGAACAGGGACTGGTCGCCATGTTTTTCGCCAATACCCCCGCTGCTATGGCGCCATGGGGTGGGCGCAAGCCCTTGTTTGGCACCAACCCGATAGCTTTTGCTTGCCCGCTGGAAGGCATGCCACCGCTGGTGATCGATCTTTCCTTGTCGAAAGTGGCGCGCGGCAATATCATGGCCGCGAAGCAGAAAGGCATGCCCATCCCCGAAGGCTGGGCGCTTGATGCCGAGGGCCGTCCCACGACCGACCCCGATGCGGCGCTGGCTGGCACCATGGTGCCGATGGGCGATGCCAAGGGCACGGCTCTGGCGCTGATGGTCGAATTGCTCGCCGCCGGATTGACCGGCGCAAAATTTGCCAGCGAGGCTTCGTCGTTTCTCGATGACAAGGGCGGGCCGCCCGGCACCGGCCAAATGATTCTCGTGCTTGATCCTGACAGGCTTGGCGGCCCCGGCACCAGGGCGCATTGTGCCAGGCTGGCGCTGGCGGTGAGCGATGAACCCGGTGCGCGCCTGCCCGGACGCCGCCGACTGATGGCCCGCGCCACTGCCCAGCGCGAAGGCATTGTCATTGCCCCAGAACTGGCAACGCAATTGGAGGCCCTGTGAGGGGGTTGACGGTATTTCCAGCGAGGCTCGCCCAACATGACCACTAACCCCCGCCACCGCACCATCGAAAGCCTGCGCAGCCAGCGCTGGTTTGCGGTCGATGACATGCGCGCCTTTTCGCATCGCCAGCGCTTCCAGCAGGTCGGCTTCAACCGCGACGAATTCATGGGGCGCCCGGTGATCGCCATTTTGAACACATGGAGCGACATGAGCCCCTGTCATGCGCATTTGCGCGAACGGGCGGAAGCGATCAAGCGCGGCGTCTATCGCAAGGGCGGCTTTCCGGTAGAAATTCCAGTCATTTCTGTGGGCGAAATCGTCGTCAAGCCTTCAACCATGCTCTATCGCAATTTTCTTGCCATGGAAGCCGAAGAAGCCCTGCGCTGCCATCCCATTGATGGCGCGGTTTTGCTGGGCGGATGCGATAAATCCACCCCCGGCTTGCTGATGGGCGCTTATTCGATGGATCTGCCGGTGATCTATTGTCCGGCCGGGCCGATGTCGAATGGGCAATGGCGCGGGCAAAAGGCCGGTGCTGGCACCCACACCAAGAAATTCTGGGAAGAGCGCCGCGCAGGCCGCGTGAGCGACGATGAGTGGATCGACCTTGAAACCCGCATGACGCGCTCGTTCGGCACTTGCAACACCATCGGCACTGCTTCCACCATGACCGGCATTGCCGAAGCCCTGGGCATGACCCTGCCGGGGGCTTCATCGATTCCGGCCGCAGACAGCGCCCATCCGCGCATGGCAGCGCGCTGCGGCGAGCGCATCGTCGACATGGTTCTCGAGGATATGAAACCCTCAAGCTTCATCAACCGTCAGTCCTTCCTCAATGCAATGGCAGTATGGATGGCGCTCGGCGGCTCCACCAATGCCGCCATTCACATGATCGCCATGGCGGGGCGGCGAGGCATCGACATTTCGCTGCGCGACATGGCCGAAGTAGCGGCCAAGGTGCCGGTTCTGACCAATGTCTACCCGATCGGCAGCCATCTGATGGAGGATTTCTTCTTTGCCGGTGGCATGCAGGCGCTGATGCGCAAAATGGGCGCGGCGCTGGATGGCACGCAAATGACAGTCAATGGCAAGACCATTGCCGAAAATTGCGCCCATGCGCCTTGTTCCGATGATGACATGATCCGCGACTTCGATAATCCGGTGGTGCCGCTGACCAAGGGCCGCACTTTGGTGGTGCTCAAGGGCAATCTCGCGCCCGACGGCGCGGTGATGAAAACCTCGGCCGCGAGCCCTCATCTCCTGAAACATACCGGCCCGGCGCTGGTTTTCGATTCGCCCGCCGACATGGCGCTGAGGATCGAGGACATGGACCTCGATGTCACCGCCGACACCGTGCTGGTGCTGCGCAATGCCGGCCCGGTCGGCGCGCCGGGCATGCCGGAATGGGGGGCCCTGCCTATTCCCAAGAAGCTGCTGGCGCAGGGCGTTCGGGATATGGTGCGGCTGTGCGATGGACGCATGAGCGGCACGCATTATGGCACCTGCGTCTTGCACATCGCCCCCGAAGCTGCGGTGGGTGGGCCGCTCGCCCTGCTGAAAACCGGCGATTTGGTGGCGCTGGATGCAGAGGCCGGCACACTCGACATGCTGGTCGATGCGGCTGAACTGGCGGCGCGACGGGCGGCGTGGACGCCGGCGCCGACCTATGCGCGCTCTTATGCGGCGCTTTACCAGCGCCATGTCAGCCAGGCCGACAAGGGTTGCGATTTCGATTTCCTGAGCGCGCCGGGCGTCGTTCCCGAACCGCCGATCTTCTGAGCGAAAATGACCTCATCACCTTATAGCAGCGTGCTTTATCAGTCTCTGAAGGGGCGTCATGTCGCCATTACCGGCGGCGCTTCCGGCATTGGCGCGGCCATGGTCGAGGCCTTTTGCGCCCAGGGCGCGCGGGTCAGCTTCCTCGATATTGCCGATACCGAAGGCCGGGCACTCGCAAGCGCCACCGGCGCGCGCTTCTTGCAGTGCGACATCACCGATCTGCCCTTGCTGCAAAAGACCATCACCTCGCTCGGCCAAGGGCCGGGGGGCCTCGATGTTCTGGTCAATAATGCCGGCAATGACCAGCGCGAAGGCTTTGACGATGTCACCCCTGCCAGCTGGCATCGGCTGCTGGCGCTCAATCTCGATCATCAGTTCTTCGCGACCCAGGCCGCGGTGCCGTTTCTGGCCAAAGCCGACCATCCCAGCGTCATCATGCTTGGCTCGGTGTCGTGGATGCGTGGGCGCCCGGGCATGGCCGCCTATACCAGCGCCAAGGCGGCGATCAATGGCCTGACCCGCACCTTGGCGCGTGAACTCGGTCCCCAGCGCATCCGGGTCAATTGCATCGTGCCGGGCGCGATTGTGACACCGCGCCAGCAGGAAAAATGGCTCACGCCGGAATTGAATCAGGAATTCATCGCGTTGCAGGCCCTGAAATTCCGTCTCGATGCCAGCCATGTCGCACGGCTGGCGCTTTATCTGGCCTCGACTGAAAGCGCCGGATCGACCGGGGCCAATTTCATTGTCGATGCCGGTCTCACGCAAAATTAGGGGAACAACGTGGTCAAAACCATTCGCTATGGCCTGATTGGCGTCGGCACCATGGGGCAGGAGCACTTGCGCAATCTGGCGCTGATCCCCGGCTCGCAAGTCACCGCACTGGCCGATCCGCACGAGGCTTCCTTGCAAACCGCGCTCACCCACACGCCCGATCAGCCACAGTGCTTTGCCAGCGCCGAAGCTTTGCTCGCCAGCGACCTTTGCGACGCCCTGATCATCGCCAGCCCCAATGACCAGCATTTTGCCACCATGAAAATGCTGTTTCAACGCGGGCCGGCCTTGCCGCTGCTGGTGGAAAAGCCGGTCTGCACCAATGGCGCGGATTGCCTGGCTCTGGCCGAACTTGCCGCCCATTACGCCGCGCCGATCTGGGTTGGGATGGAATATCGCTACATGCCGCCCGTGCAAGCCGTGCGCGCCGCTTTGGCGGCTGGCGAAGCAGGTAAAGTCCAGATGATCGCCATGCGCGAGCATCGTTTTCCATTTCTCGTCAAAGTTGACGATTGGAACCGCTTCGCCCGCCGCACTGGTGGCACATTGGTCGAGAAATGCTGCCATTTTTTTGATCTGATGCGCCTGATCGCCGAAGCCGATGCCGTGCGCGTCTATGCCTCCGGCGCGCCTGACGTGAACCATCGCGACGAGCTTTACGATGGCAACGTGCCGGACATCATCGACAACGCCTTTGTCATCATTGATTTTGCCAATGGTCGCCGTGCCGCGCTCGATCTCTGCATGTTCGCGCAAGGCTCGGGCTGGCAGGAGGAGTTCGCGGTCACCGGCAGTGCTGGCAAGGTCGAGTGCCTTGTGCCGCCCGATGAGAATTTCTCCACTGCCGGTCAAGGCCGCAAAGCGGAGATCATTGTTTCACCCCGCGCACCGCAAGGCCCGCGCCGCCGCGAGATCGAGGTTGATGCCGCCGTGCTCAAGGCCGGCCATCACCATGGCGCGACCTATTTTCAGCATCTCGGCTTCCGCAAAACCGTGCTGGAAGGCGCGCCGGTCGAGGTCAGCCTCGATGATGGCCTCAAGGCCGTGGTCATTGGTCTGGCCGCCGAACTGTCAATCCGCGAGCGCCGGGCCATAGCCATTGACGGCCTGAAATTCGGCTAGCGGGCAGGGCACTGCCCCGCGCTACCCCCTGAACGCTGCCTCGTCGCCGCTTTGCGATGCCAGGCACAGGGTCGTCCATCGGCATCGCATGGTTGCGTCCATGATTTGCCATCGCTTCCTTGCGCAAATTTAGTTGTGCTAAATAATGTCTCATGATAAATCAGGGTCATGACGCTTTCTGACTGGCTCTCTGCACAAAAATTAAGTCGCAAGGAATTTGCGCGGCGGATCGGCGTCTCGGCCGGGGCGATCACCCAGTTTTGCAACGATCCGCATTCATGGGTCTCGCGCGATACCGCTTTGCAGATTGTCGCGGCCACCGGCGGCGCGGTGACGCCGAATGATTTTCTCGCCATCAACCCCGGGAGCATGCACGTGTCGAATTCCGTGACGCAAGCCATTGAAGCCATCGCCAAAGGCGAGATGGTCATTGTGACCGATGATGACGACCGCGAAAACGAGGGCGATCTCATCATCGCCGCCAGCCACTGCACCACCGAGGCCATGGCTTTCATCATCCGCAATTGCTGCGGCATCGTTTGTGCGCCCATCACCGCTGATGACGCCCGCCGGCTCGGCCTCGCGCCGATGGTTTCGGCCAATGATGCGCCACTGGGCACGGCATTCACCGTGACAGTCGATGCACGTCATGGCCTGACCACCGGGATTTCCGCTGAGCAGCGCACCAATACAGTGCGGGCGCTGGCCAATGGCAATATGGGGGCGGGGGATTTCGTGCGCCCCGGCCACGTGTTTCCGCTGATCGCCCGCGACGGCGGCGTGCTGATGCGCTCCGGCCACACCGAGGCCGCGGTCGATCTTTGCCGCCTCGCTGGCCTGCCGCCCGTTGGGGTGATTTGCGAGCTTGCCAATGATGACGGCACAGTGATGGCCGGACGCCAGATCGAGGCCTTCGCCAAAAAGCATCATATCAAGCAGATTTCCGTGTCGGATCTGATTGCTTACCGGCAATCGCGCGAAAAGCTGGTCGAGCGCATTGCGACCTTGCCGGTTGCATCCAGCGTCGGGCCGATGACAGCGCATGTCTATGTCACGCCATTTGATGACGTGCAGCATTTTGCCTTCGTTTATGGCAGCACTGGTGATGGCCTCGACATGCCCGTGCGCCTGCATCGGGCCGACATTCTGGCTGATGTCATTGGTGGCGGCGCCAACATCACCGCGGCGTTGCAGAGTTTTGCGGCGCGAGGGCGCGGCATTCTGGTTTATCTGCGTGATGGAGCCGCCGGAGTGCCGGTGACGCGGGCAGGTGAACCCGCCGGTTCGGAATTGTCGCGCGCCCGGCAATGGCGCGAAATCGGGCTAGGTGCGCAGATATTGCGTGATCTTGGTGTCACATCGATCAGGCTGCGCTCGTCAACGCCGCGCAAATATGTCGGCCTTGCTGGTTTTGGCATCGACATTGTCGCCGTCGAAGGCCTGGATGAGGCTGCGGGCGCAAGCCTGGCCGAGCCTGTGTGAGATGACGCGCGTCGGCTGATAATCGAGAGCTTGGCTGCCGTCAGCGGGTCGGCACCGGCGTGCCGCTGCGATAATCATAAAAGCCGCGCTGGGTCTTGCGGCCGAGCCAACCGGCTTCGACATATTTCACCAGCAGCGGGCAGGGGCGGTATTTTGAATCAGCCAGGCCCTCATGCAAGACCTGCATCACCGAAAGGCAGGTATCGAGGCCGATGAAATCCGCCAGTTGCAGTGGCCCCATCGGATGATTGGCGCCAAGCTTCATGGCCGTATCAATCGAATCAACCGATCCAACGCCCTCATAAAGCGTATAAATCGCTTCGTTGATCATGGGCAGCAGAATGCGGTTGACGATAAAGGCCGGAAAATCTTCCGACATGGTCGAGGTCTTGCCCAACCGCGCGATGAAGCTTTTCGCCGCATCAAAGGTGGGATCGTCAGTGGCAATGCCGCGAATCAGTTCCACCAGTTGCATGCGCGGCACCGGATTCATGAAATGAATGCCGATGAAACGCTCGGGCCGGTCGGTGACCGAAGCTAGCCGCGTGATCGAAATCGACGAGGTGTTGGACGCCAGCATGGCTTCCGGTTTCAGCGACGCGCAGAGTTTGATCAGGATTTTGCGTTTGAGCTCTTCGTTTTCGGTGGCAGCTTCGATGACCAGATCGCTATCGCCGAAAATTTCGTGGGAAACGCTGACATTGATCTGCGCCAGAGCCGCGGCGCGCTCACTCTCTGTGAGTTTGCCGCGCGCGACTTCCTTGGCCATATTACCATTGATCGTGGCAAGCCCGGCTTTGAGGCGCTCCTCGGAAATATCGTTGAGTGCAACTGGCATGCCTGCCAGCGCACAAACCTGCGCAATGCCGAGGCCCATCTGGCCTGCACCTATCACCCCGATCTTGTGGACGTCCAAACCCGCGCACTCCCTAGCCAACCGCATCGCCTGCCATGCAATCATAAAGGCTTGCGTGGCAAGGACAAGCGGTGATTTTGCTATGTCCCCGACTTTGCCAATTCTGCCGACAGTTCCGGCAGGGCCGTGAAAAGATCAGCCACGAGGCCGTAATCCGCCACCTGAAAGATCGGCGCGTCTTCGTCCTTGTTGATGGCGACAATGATTTTCGAATCCTTCATGCCCGCAAGGTGCTGGATCGCCCCGGAAATTCCAACCGCAATATAGAGATCCGGCGCGACGATCTTGCCGGTCTGGCCGACCTGCCAGTCATTGGGGGCATAGCCGGCATCAACCGCAGCGCGCGAAGCGCCCATGGCAGCGCCGAGACGATCAGCAACCGGTTCGATGTAGGTCTTGAAATTCTCCGAATTCTGCATCGCCCGGCCACCGGAAATGATGATCTTCGCCGAAGTGAGTTCGGGACGGTCGGATTTCGCCAGTTCCTCACCACGAAACTGCGACAGCGCCGGATCGCCCGCCGCACTCACGGGTGAAATCGGTGCCTTGCTACCGCCCGCAGGCGTCGCCGCAAAGGCTGCGCAGCGCACTGTAATGATTTTGATCTTGTCGGCTGATTGCACGGTCTGAAGGGCATTGCCGGCATAGATCGGGCGCTCGAAAGTATCGGCGCTGATCACCTTGGTGATTTCCGACACCTGCATCACATCCAGCAGGGCGGCCACACGGGGCATGACATTCTTGCTGAGGCTGGTCGCAGCCGCGACAATCGCCTCATAACCGGGGGCGACCGCGACGATGAGTTGCGCCAGCGGCTCGGCGAGATCATGCGCATAAAGTGCACCATCGGCCACCTTGACCTGCGCCACACCTTCCAGCGCCGCCGCAGCCTGCGCCGCTGCATCGCAGGCTTCCCCGATCACCAGCACATCGACGCTGGCATTGATCGCGCGGGCGGCTGTCAGCGCTTTGGCAGTGAGGTCGCTGAGTTTCCCCGCATGAACCTCGGTAACGAGCAAAACGGCCATCAGATCACTCCTGCTTCATCGTGCAATTTCGAAACCAGCTCGGCGACCGTTTTCACCTTGATGCCCGCCTTGCGACCTCCCGGCTCAACCGTTTTCAAAATGGTGAGGCGCGGCTTGGTATCGACCCCAAGCGCTTCGGGGCTGGTTTCATCAATCAGCTTTTTCTTGGCCTTCATGATGTTGGGCAGGCTGGCATAGCGCGGCTCGTTCAGGCGCAGATCCGTCGTGACAATGGCTGGCAGTTTCAGCGCAACGGTTTGCGCGCCACCGTCAACTTCGCGTGTCACCACCACATCGTCGGCACCAAGCTCGACCTTGGATGCAAACGTACCCTGGCCCCAGCCGAGCAGCGCCGCGAGCATCTGTCCCGTCTGGTTGCAATCATCATCAATGGCTTGTTTGCCCATGATGATCAGACCGGGCGCTTCATTACGCGCCACCACCGCGAGCATTTTGGCAACTGCCAGAGGTTCGATTGCATCATCGGTTTTGACATGCACACCGCGGTCAGCGCCCATGGCGAGACCAGCGCGAATGGTCTCCGCCACCGGCGCAGGGCCGATTGACACCACGACCACTTCGGTGGCCTTGCCCGCTTCGCGGAGCCGCAGCGCCTCCTCGACGGCGATTTCATCAAACGGGTTCATCGACATTTTGACATTGGCCAGATCGACGCCGGTGCCATCGGCGCGCACGCGGATTTTCACATTATAATCAACCACCCGCTTGACCGGCACGAGAATTTTCATCGCTAAGCTCCTGAACCCTGCTCGCGATACCTATTTAAGCGGCTTGCGCAAGTCAATCTGTTCGCGTCAACCCGGCTGACGGTTTTGCCCTGGAACCCACAGCACATCGCCGTCCGCGCCATTGGCATGGCGTGCCAGCACAAACAATAAATCCGACAAACGATTGATATATTTCAGCGCGGGCATGCCAACGCTTTCGCCCGGCGTCTGGCTCAGCGCCGTTATCAGCCGCTCGGCGCGCCGACACACGGTGCGGGCCTGATGCAAATAGGCCGAAGCTGGCGTGCCGCCCGGCAACACGAAGGATTTCAAGGGGGCAAGGGCGGCGTTGAACTGGTCGATTGCCGCCTCCAGTGCTGTGGTCTGCGCCTCAACCACGCGCAACCGTCCTTGAGTTGTGGGGGAGGGCGGTGTGCAGAGATCGGCCCCAAGATCGAACAGGTCGTTCTGCACCCGCGCCATCAGCGCATCGACTGCTGGATCATCTTGCAGATGCAGCCTCACAAGGCCGATCACCGCATTGGTTTCGTCAACAGTGCCATAGGCTTCAATCCGCAGATCGAATTTCGGGCGACGCTGGCCATCACCAAGCGCCGTGGTGCCGTTATCCCCCGTGCGCGTGTAGATGCGGTTGAGCGTGACCATCGGCGTATCAATGCCGGAAGAAATAAACGGTCATCACTACAATGATTGCCAGAAACTGCATGCCGACGCGCCAGCGCATCAGCTTTTGCGACATGTTCGGATTATTGCCGCGCATCATGTTGACGAGCCCAGCCACCAACACGCCGAACACCACCAGCACCGCAGCACCAACGATATAATTATCCATCCCGCGACGCCTTCTTGTTATGGTTTGCGCCGCCCGGCGCACCCTTCACAATATAGGGTGCGCGTGCCGGGCCTCAAGCAGCCTTGGCGGCCTCGGCATGCTTTTTCATGATGTCGCGCTTCAGGATGCGCGCGCCGGGTGACAGTTCGTCGAGCCGCGCCTTGACAAGGAAGTTGTCGAGGCCACCGCGATGCTCCACCGAGCGCAACGCTGCCGCCGCGATACGCAGGCGGATCGACCGGCCCAGCGCTTCCGATTCCAGCGTCACGGCGCACAGATTCGGCATGAAGCGGGTCTTGGTCTTGATATTGGAATGGCTGACCTTGTGGCCAACTTGCACGGCAATACCAGTCAATTCACAGCGGCGAGACATGCCGTATCCTTTCAAAAGGTCACTACGCTTCAGACGAAACCTCGCGCGAGATAAGTCTGAGGGGGTAAAGAGCCGGAAGGGCAACATCTGCCCAGACTCCAGCTTTGACGCGTGTCCTAGCGAAGCGCAGGGCCTGCGTCAAGGTCGCTTCGCTTGGCGCGCGGCGCAAAATCATCTAAGCGCAAAAGCACGACATTCGCCCGAACCGAGCCTTGCACCTATCATGACCGATGTGAAAACTGAAGCGACCGATTATTCATCAACGCTCTTTCTGCCCAAAACCGAGTTTCCGATGCGCGGCGGGCTGCCGCAGAAGGAGCCGGAAATTCTGGCGCGCTGGGCGGAGATCAACCTCTATGAAAAGCTGCGCGAAGCCGGGCAGGGGCGTGATAAATTCGTGCTCCATGATGGCCCGCCCTATGCCAATGGCAACATTCATATCGGCCATTCGCTGAACAAGATCCTGAAGGACGTGGTCACCCGCTCGCAGCAGATGCTCGGCAAGGACAGCAATTATGTGCCCGGCTGGGATTGTCACGGCCTGCCGATCGAATGGAAGATCGAGGAGGAATACCGTGCCAAGGGCCTGAACAAGGACGCCGTTCCGGTTGCGGAGTTTCGTCGGCAATGCCGCGCCTTCGCGCAAAAATGGGTGGACGTGCAGCGCGAGGAATTCAAACGCCTCGGCATCACGGGCGATTGGGCGCATCCCTATCTCACCATGACCTATGCTGCCGAAGCGCAGATCGCCCGCGAAATCATGAAATTTGCCAGCAACGGCCTGCTTTATCGCGGCTCGAAGCCGGTGATGTGGAGCGTCGTCGAAAAGACCGCGCTGGCCGAGGCGGAGGTCGAGTATGAAGACCATGTGAGCGACACGGTTTATGTGGCGTTTCCGGTAACATCGACCAAAGACACATCTTTGACGCTTGTCCCGCCCGTCAAAGTGGTCATCTGGACGACGACGCCCTGGACCATCCCCGGCAACCGCGCCATCGCGTTTTCGCGCCGGGTTTCCTACGGGCTTTATGAAGTTCAGTCATCGCTTCCATCAACGATGCGAAATTCGGTCGATTCCTTCACCTTGAATCTGCATGACCGGTTTATTTTGGCGGATTCTCTGGCCAAAGGCATTTTTGAAGGCGGGGTCGTCAAGGCTGAACGCCTCGGTGACGCTTCTGCCGAAACGCTGGCAGGCATGACCTGTGCTCATCCGCTGGCCAAGCTCGGCTATAATTTCGATGTGCCGCTGCTCGAAGGCGATCACGTCACCGATGATACGGGCACCGGCTTCGTCCATACTGCGCCGGGGCACGGCCGCGAGGATTTCGATCTGTGGATGGCCCACGGACAGGACCTCGCACAGCGCAGTATTGCGACCCGTATCCCTTATACTGTCGATGAAAACGGCTTTTACACTGATGATGTCCCGGGGTTCGGCCCGTCTGCAACCAACGGCAACCCGGCCCGTGTGCTCGATCACAATGGCAAGCAGGGCGATGCCAATGCGCGCATCATCGCGGCTTTGATCGAGGCTGGCAATCTCGTTGGACGTGGCAAGCTCAAGCATCAATATCCCCATTCCTGGCGCTCGAAAAAGCCGATCATTTTCCGCAACACGCCGCAATGGTTCATTGCCATGGACAAGGGCTTTGCCTTTGCCGATGGCAGGAAGGGGCAAAGCCTGCGCGCCGTCGCGCTCAAAGCCATCGAGGCCACGCGCTGGGTGCCTGCATCCGGCCAGAACCGCATCAATGGCATGATCGCCAACAGGCCGGATTGGGTGGTGTCGCGCCAGCGCGCCTGGGGTGTGCCGATTGCAGTGTTCGTCAGCAAGGCTGATCAGCACACGATTCTGCTGGACGCCAATGTCAACAAGCGCATCGCCGACGCCTTCGAGCACGAAGGCGCCGATGCCTGGTTCGCGCCAGACGCGGCGGCGCGCTTTCTCGCCCCCGACCACGACCCGGCGGATTACATCATGGTCACTGACGTGCTCGACGTCTGGTTCGATTCCGGCTCGACCCATGCTTTCGTGCTCGATGATCGCCAGCATTTTCCGGCGCTCGCCAGCATCCACCGCAAAATTGCGGGCGGCAAGGACGAGGTCATGTATCTCGAAGGCACCGATCAGCATCGCGGCTGGTTCCATTCATCCTTGCTGGAGAGCTGTGGCACGCGCGGGCAGGCACCCTATGACGTGGTGCTGACGCACGGCTTCACGCTCGATGAAAAGGGCCGCAAAATGTCGAAGTCGCTCGGCAATACCGTGGTGCCGCAAAAGATCATCGAGCAATCGGGCGCAGACATTTTGCGCCTCTGGGTCGCTTCGGTGGATTTCACCGATGACCAGCGCATTGGCCCGGAAATCCTCAAAAGTGTGTCCGACACCTATCGCAAGCTGCGCAACACCCTGCGCTGGATGCTCGGCACGCTGGCGCATCATGATGCCAGGGAGGTGATCGACCTTCAGGGCATGGAAGGCTGCGAGCGCCTGATGCTGCACCGCCTGAGCGAACTCGACTCCCTTGTGCGCGCCGCCTATCTGGCTTTCGATTACAACAAGGTGCTGACCTCGGTGAGCGCCTTCATGGTCACGGATTTGTCGGCGTTTTATTTCGATGTGCGCAAGGATGCGCTTTATTGCGACGCGCCTTCCAGTGCCAAGCGCCGTGCCGCGCTGGCGGTCATTGCCGAGATTTTCCGCAGCGTCACTGTCTGGCTCGCACCCATTCTGGTGTTCACTTGCGAGGAGGCTTGGTTACAGGCCTATCCCCAGGCGCATTCGGTGCATCTCGAAACCTTTCCCATGCTTCCGGCGGCATGGCGCGATGAAAAATTGGCCGCAGATTGGGCGTTGATCCGCAAGGCTCGCGCCGTCGTAACTGGAGCATTGGAAATTGCGCGCGCTAACAAGGAGATGGGGTCATCTCTTGAAGCGTCACCTGCGGTGTTTATAGCCGACCCAGCGCTGCTGGCTTTGCTTCAAAGCGTGGATTTTGCCGAAGTCTGCATCACTTCGGGGATCGAACTCTTGCAAGGCACAGGCCCCGATGACGCCTTCCGCCTTCTCGAAGTGCCGGGCGTGGCTGTGGTCAATCGCCGCGCCAAGGGCATCAAATGCGCCCGCTCCTGGAAATATTTTGATCCTGCCACGGCAATGCCTGGCTATCCCGACGTGACGCCGCGCGATGCCATGGCCCTGCAGGAACTGGCGGCGCCAGCGGGACGGGCGCCATGACCGGCAGTCCGGCGGCTCGCGCCCTTGGTCTGGGCGCGGCGGCACTCAGTTTTATTGCCGATCAGGCCGATAAATTCTACATGCTGCATGATTATTTTGTGCGTCATCCGCCGCCGGTAGCCGTCGGGCCTTATCTGACGCTGGAGCGCCAATGGAATCCGGGCATATCCTATTCGCTGCTGAGCGCCTCGACCCCGCTAGGGCGGTACGGGCTCCTGGCGCTGGCTCTGGGGGCGATCATGGCGCTGACTATCTGGCTCTGGCGCGCATCAAGCCACCTTACCACCATGGCACTGGGTCTGGTGATTGGCGGCGCCTTTGGCAATGCACTGGACCGCGCCCGCTATGGCGCCGTGGCGGATTTCTTCTATGTGCATGCAGGAACGTTTTCCTGGTATGTTTTCAATCTCGCCGATTGCGCCATTGTTGCCGGTGCGGCGCTTTTGCTTTATGAAAGCCTGATCAGTCCCGCCGCGCCCGGCAAAGTCGCCTAGGTCGCAAAATCGCCCTAAACTCTGGGCATGGATGGATTGGTTATTACGAGAGGCTCGTCATGCTTGCGCGACATTACTTGTTCCGGCCCGCCCTGGTTGCCGCCACATTGCTCGCAATGGGTGTTGGCTTGCGGCCTGTCATGGCCGCCGATGACGGTTCGGGCTCCATCCTTTCAGGCTTGATGGGCATTGCCGGCATGGACAAAAAGCCCGATCCCGATATCTTTTATCGGGAAAGGCCACCGCTGGTGGTGCCGCCGCGCTACACTTTGCCGCGCCCGCAGGCTCCCGTCACCCGCACCGATCCGGCTTGGCCGAAAGACCCTGACGCCCTAGCTCGCCGCAAGGCGCGCCACGCGAACAAGTTCAGTTTCATTCCTGTGTTTCATGACCAGGGCCGGTTGCTGACACAGCAACAAATGCTGGCCCATCGCCTCGCCCCCGGCACGGCCCCGGCCGTGGCTCCCGACCAATGCAATGGGAGTTATCGAAGCCGCGAATGCGAATTGCTGACGCCGCAGCAACTTGCAGCATTCAAGCCGCCGGCAGCCGCCCAGGTTCTGACGCCAGGTGTCGAGCCTGCGCGTCGCTCATTGACCGATCCACCGCCAGGTTACCGGATCCCGACGCATGCGATCAAGGAAACCCGCGTAGCGCCCAAAGAGAATGACGACAGCCAGTTTGCGTTCACGCGCGATCAGGCCAAGCATTAAATCGGGCACGCGGCGCTGGCAGGAAATGGCGGCAGACAGCCTCCTCTGGCAGACATGACGTTTTTTTAACATCAAGGGGTGACGCAGCAAGGCTTTGCGGCCTATATGCTGAAGCATGTTAGCCGTCAGCAGGCCATGCCTCAACCCAAGAAGGTATTTCCTGCCGACCTGATGCAGGAAACGCCATGAACGATCACGCACTTACCCCCACGTCAGCGCGCCCCGGCCTTGCCGCGGGCCCGCCGGTCAGCCATTTCACTTTGGCCAATGGC